>NZ_CP007212.1:2547716-2866181 GCF_001411805.1 Burkholderia plantarii
ACGCCCCACAGCCACGAGCGGCGGTGCGTCGGCGCGCCGAGCGGGATCGACACGCGGCCGCGCGGCAGGTCGGTGCCGGACGAGGCCGGCATCGACAGATCGACCTCGTGAACGCCTTTCTCGCGCCGCAGCGCCTGCGCGAACGGCTCCGGATCGACGCCGAGCATCTTCGCGTAGCTGCGCACCACGCCGACCGCGAACGTCGAGCCCGGCATCTGGCTGATGTCGCCGGTTTCCAGCGCTCGCAGTTTCGGCGCCGCCACCTTCAGGCGCGCCGACACGTCGGCCACCGACCACCCCTTCGCTTCCCGAAGCTGCGCGAGGCGCGCGCCCACGGCCACCAACGACTCCAACCCCGCCGATGCCGGCTTTTGCTCGGCATTCGTCTCTGCGCCTCTTGGCGGTTGCGGCTCGCTCATCCTAATCCTCGCGTCGATTCTTCTTCACTTGTGCAACGGCGCCGGAACAGGGCCCGGCGCCGCAGCGCAACCGTTAAACAGGGACGGCCCGACCCGCCCCGGATCGCTTGTCGCGTCTACCCGCCACAAGCCCGGACCTCCCCGTCAGACGGCCCGGACTTCGATGATTTTCCCGCTTCCCGTCCGCTGCTGGAGGCGCGTGCGGTCCTTCACGGCGCCCGCGAGCTGACCGCAGGCAGCATCGATGTCGTCGCCGCGCGTCTTGCGCACGGTCGTCACGACACCCGCCTCGATCAGGATCTGCGAGAACTGCTTGATGCGCTCGTTCTTCGAGCGCAGCAGCCCAGATTCAGGGAACGGATTGAACGGGATCAAATTGAATTTGCACGGCACGTCGCGCGTCACCGCGAGCAGCTCGCGCGCATGCTCGTCGGTGTCGTTGACACCGTCGAGCATGCAGTATTCGAATGTAATGAAATCCCGCGGCGCGACGGTCAGATAGCGCTGGCACGCGGCCATCAGCTCCCGCAGCGGGTACTTCTTGTTGAGCGGCACGAGCATGTCACGCAACGTATCGTTCGGTGCGTGCAGAGACACCGCCAGCGCAACCGGCAGCTCCGCGCCGAGGCGGTCCATCATCGGCACGACGCCGGAGGTCGACAGCGTCACGCGGCGCCGCGACAGCCCGTAGGCGTTGTCGTCGAGCATCAACCGCATGGCCGGCACCACCGCGCTGTAATTGAGGAGCGGCTCGCCCATGCCCATCATCACGACGTTCGTGACGACGCGCTCGGCCTTGCCGTTCGGCCCGGGCGCGCGCCCGAGCGATTCGCGCAAAGCGAATTCGGCCATCCGCAACTGTCCGATGATTTCAGCCGTGGACAGATTGCGCGAGAAGCCCTGCTTGCCGGTCGAACAGAATCGGCAGTTGACCGCGCATCCGGCCTGCGACGACACGCACAGCGTGCCGCGCGCCTCTTCCGGAATGAAGACGGTCTCGACCGCGTTGCCGTTGCCGACGTCGATCAGCCACTTGCGCGTGCCGTCCGACGAGACATGGTCGCTCGCGATCTCGGGCATGCCGATCACGGCACGCCCTTTCAACTTTTCCCGCAACGACTTGGCGAGATCGGTCATGCCGTCGAAATCGGCGGCATTGTATTGGTGGATCCAGCGCTGCAACTGCTTGGCGCGAAACGGCTTCTCGCCGAGGCTGCCGCAATACGCGACGAGGCCTTCGGCGTCGAAGTCGAGGAGATTGACGGTGGTATCGCTCGTCATGGTGCCCTGCCTTGCCGCACGCGCCGGACCCGCTACCCGCTTAGCGCGAGTAGACGTTCAGGCCGGCGAAGAAGAAACCGATTTCGACGGCTGCCGTTTCCGGCGCGTCCGAACCGTGAACCGCGTTGGCATCGATGCTGTCAGCGAAGTCGGCGCGAATCGTGCCGGCTTCCGCCTTCTTCGGATCCGTCGCGCCCATCAGGTCGCGGTTCTTCAGGATCGCGTTCTCGCCTTCCAGAACCTGGATCATCACCGGACCCGAGATCATGAAGTCGACCAGATCCTTGAAGAACGGACGCGCCGCGTGAACCGCGTAGAACTGCTCCGCTTCACCGCGCGACAGGTGCGCCATACGAGCCGCGACGACCTTCAGGCCAGCGCCTTCGAAACGGCTGTAGATCTGACCGATCACGTTCTTTGCCACTGCATCCGGCTTGATGATCGACAGGGTGCGCTCGATTGCCATAAAAACTCCAAGAAATTAACAAGTTACGTTTTCAAATGAATCCGCTATTGTAACACGTTCCCGTGTATCATTGCGATTGAACCCTTACATCTCAGAAAGGTGGAAACCGAGTATGCTGATGATTGCGCGTCGTGCCTGCATCGGCCCGTCGATCGATTGTCGAGCCCTCTTGAAACCTTGGGGCGGCAAACCGATCTGATGCAGTGCGGCGTCCGGATTGCTGCAGCGCATCGCGATGCGTCCGGTTTCCGATCGCTGTCACGTTCCATGTTAGGAGAAACCATGAACGACTATCCGTACAACTTCGGCCGCGGCGGCACGCTGACGGCCGAAACCCGCAACCGCGTGCTGCGGAACACCTACTGGCTGCTCGCGCTCTCGATGATCCCGACCGTGCTCGGCGCGTGGGTCGGGGTCGCGACCGGTTTCTCTCTGTTCGCGGCGACGAGCCCGATGATGAGCCTGCTCGCGTTCTTCGCGATCGCGTTCGGCTTCATGTTCGCAATCGAGCGCACCAAGAACAGCAGCGCCGGCGTGTTCGTGCTGCTCGGCTTCACGTTCTTCATGGGCCTGATGCTGTCGCGGCTGCTGAGCTTCATCCTCGGCTTCTCGAACGGCCCGTCGCTGATCATGCTCGCGTTCGGTGGCACCGGCGTGATCTTCGCGGCGATGGCCACCATCGCCACGGTCAGCAAGCGCGATTTCTCGGGCCTCGGCAAATGGCTGTTCGTCGGCGTGATCGTGCTGCTGCTGGCGATGGTCGCGAACATGTTCCTGCACCTGCCGGCGCTGATGCTGACGGTGTCGGTGCTCGCCATCGTGATCTTCTCGGCCTACATGCTGTTCGACGTGCAGCGCGTCGTGAACGGCGGCGAGACGAACTACATCACCGCCACGCTCGCGATCTATCTCGACCTGTACAACGTGTTCACGAACCTGCTGGCGCTGCTCGGCATCTTCGGCGGCAACCGCAACTGAACGCGAGAGTCCGGGCAGCGGTATCGTTCGGACTCGCCACGAAAAACCGGCCCGATCATCGGGCCGGTTTTTTTATGCGCGGTCGATGCCGCACCGGCGCGTCGCGGCCCGGCAGCTCAAACGCGCTCGAACACCGCGATCGATTCGACGTGCGACGTATTCGGGAACATGTTCACCACGCCCGCGCCGCGCAGCCGGTAGCCGGCCTCATGGACCAGCAGGCCCGCGTCACGCGCGAGCGTGGCCGGATTGCACGAGACGTAGACGATACGCTTCGGCAGCGGGCCGTCGCCGCTCTGCGCGATCTCCGCGAGCGCCTTCGACACCGCGAGCGCGCCTTCGCGCGGCGGATCGACGAGGAACCTGTCGAACGCGCCGAGCGCGCGCAGGTCATCGGCCGTGACCTCGAACAGGTTGCGGCAGGCGAACGAGGTATGCGCGTCGACGCCGTTTTCCTTCGCGTTCTCGAGCGCGCGCGTGGTCAGCGCCTCGCTGCCCTCGATGCCGACCACCTCGCGCGACAGCCGCGCGAGCGGCAGCGTGAAGTTACCGATCCCGCAGAACAGGTCGAGCACGCGGTCGCCGCGCTGCGGCGCGAGCAGGCGCAGCGCGCGGCCCACCAGCACGCGGTTGATCTGGTGATTGACCTGGGTGAAGTCGGTCGGCTTGAACGGCATGCGGATATTGAATTCCGGCAGCGTGTAGTCGAGCGACTGGTCGAGCGGATAGAACGGGAAAACCGAATCCGGCCCCTTCGGCTGCAGCCAGAACTGCACCTGATGCGCATCGGCGAACGCGCGCAGCAGCGCTTCGTCGGCGGCGTTGATCGGTTCGAGCACGCGCAGCACGAGCGCCGTCACGCTCGCGCCGACCGCCAGCTCGATCTGCGGCATCCGATCCCGGATCGACAGCCCCTCGACAAGCCCACGCAGCGGCACGAGCATGGCAGAAACATGCGGCGGCAGCACCTCGCAGCTCGTCATGTCGGCCACGTAACTGCTCTTCTTCTCATGGAACCCCACCAGCACGCCGCCCTTCTTCGCGACGTTGCGCACGGTCAGCCGCGCGCGGTAGCGGTAGCCCCAGGCCGGGCCGTGGATCGGCGAGAACATCGTTTCCGCGCGCAGCTTCGACAAATGCCATAGATTGTCCTCGAGCACGCGCTGCTTGATCGCCACCTGGGCGCGCACGTCGAGATGCTGCATCGAGCAGCCGCCGCAAGTGCCGAAGAATTCGCACTTCGGCTGCGCGCGCATCACGCTCGGGCGCAGGATGTCGACCACGGTAGCCTGCTCGTAGCTGGGCTTGCGGCGATAGCTCGAATAGGTGACGCGCTCGCCCGGCAGCGCGCCCTCGACGAAGATCACCTTGCCAGACTCGCCGTCCTCGTTCACGAGGCGGCCGACGCCGCGTGCATCCATGTCGAGCGATTCGATCTCGATGGGCGCACTGACGTGCGCGACGGGCGCGTTGCGGGATTTGCGCGCGGGAGTGGGGACGGCTTCGGACACCAGCTTTTCCTGACGATCGTTTGGGGGAAGGCGAGATTGTAGACGAATGGACGTTCGTCATCGGAGATTGATATGCGCTTGATCGACTGGAACATTCAATGGGGTCGGGACGCGAGCGGTCGGGTCGACCTGTCGCGCACGGTCGCCGAGGCGCGCGCCCTCGCCGATTTCGACGTGTTCTGCGTGCAGGAACTCACGCGCGGCTTCGAAGCGCTGCCCGGCGGCCCCGGGCCGGACCAGTTCGCCGAACTGGCCGCGCTGCTGCCGGACTACACGGTGATCGAGGCGATCGCGGTGGACCTGCCGCCCGCCGCCGGCGGCACCGCGCGGCGCCAGTTCGGCAACGCGATCGCGACCCGGCTGCCGGTCGGGCGCGTGCTGCGCCATACGCTGCCGTGGCCGGCCGAAGCCGGCACGCCGTCGATGCCGCGCAACGCGCTCGAGGTCAACCTGTCCGGCGCGGGCGGGCCGCTGCGGATCGTCACGACGCATCTGGAGTTCTACTCGGCCGCGCAGCGCCTCGCGCAGGTGGACGCGCTGCGCGCGCAGCATCGCGAGGCGGCCGGCCACGCGCGCCGCCCGGCGCCGGCGGAAACGCCGGACGAGCCGTTCGCGGAGCCGGCGCGCGCGCTCGACGCGATCGCCTGCGGCGACTTCAACAGCGCGTATCGCGACGACGCCTACCGGCGGATCACGGCCCCGATCGCCGACGCGCCCGCCTTCGTCGATGCCTGGACGCATGCGCATCCGGGCGCGACGCCGCCGCCCACGGCGGGTGTCTACGACACGGTGCAATGGAAGGACGGCGCGATGACCTGCGATTTCGTGTTCGTGACCGACACGCTCGCGGAGCGGATCGTGCGCTGCGAGATCGACGGCGCGACGCGCGCCTCCGATCACCAGCCGATCCTGCTCGAGCTGCGCGACTGACCGGGTCGCCCCAGCGCGGTCGAAACGTGGCCGAAGCGTGAGCAAATGCGCGAGCCGGGCGGCCCAACTACGCGCGCCTCATGCCTGCTTCGGAAACGCCGCCAGGTACTCGGCCCAGTGCGGCGCCGGTTCGGCCGCGAGCGCTTCCTTCACGAGCCGTATCTCGTCCGCGTACTCGGGCGGCGTGAGCCCGCCGCGCATCATCTGGAAGCGGCAGTACAGCAGGTAGGTGTTGACGACGTCGGTCTCGCAGTAATGGCGGATGTCGTCGATCTGGCCGTCGCGATAGGCCGCCCAGACCTGGCCGCCGTCCATCCCGAGCTTGCCCGGAAAGCCGCACAGCTTGGCCAGCGCGTCGAGTGGCGCGCTCGCGCGCGGCTGGTACAGCGCGAGCAGGTCCATCAGGTCGGTATGCCGACTGTGATAGCGCGACAGGTAGTTGTTCCACTTGAACTCGCGGTCGTCCTCGCCCATGTCCCAGTAGCGCGGCGCCGGGATGCCATGCACCAGCGCGCGGTAGTGGAGCACCGGCAGGTCGAAGCCGCCGCCGTTCCACGAGACGAGCTGCGGCGTGTATTTCTCGATGGTGCGGTAGAACGACTGAATCAGCGCGGCCTCGCCGTCCTGCGCGGTGCCGAGCGAGCGCACGCGGAACCCGCTCTTGTCGCGGAACACGCAGGAAATCGCGGCCACGCGCTGCAGATGGTGCGGCAGGAAATCGCCGCCGGTCTTCTCGCGGCGCGCTTCGAACGCATGTTCGGCCACTTCCGCGTCGGATAGGTCGGACGGCAAGTCTTCAAGACGGCGAATGCCGTCGACATCGGGAATCGTCTCGATGTCAAATACCAGAATCGGAGTCATCAATCGGTTACAGAACGGCGTCCTTGCGAACGCCATTGGAGGCGAAGAACCGCTTCAGGCGGACCAGCGCTTCCTGCTGGATCTGCCGGACGCGCTCGCGGGTCAGGCCCATCTCGTCGGCCAGTTCCTCGAGCGTCGCAGGTTCGATGTTGTTGAGCCCGAAGCGCCGCTCGATCACGTGGCGGTGCTTGTCGGACAGACGCGACAGCCAGGCGCGCGTCAGCGTCTCGAGCTCGCGGTGCTGGACCTCGGCGTCGGGCGACTGGCTCTGGTCGTCGGGCAGCAGATCGAGCAGGCTGCTCGCCGGATCGAGGTCGAGCGGCGCGTCGAGCGAGGCCGTGTGCTCGTTCAGCGCGAGGATGTCGGTGACCTCCTCGGCCGTCTTGCCGGTGAGATAGGCGATGTCGTCGATGCCGGCTTCGCGGCGCTCGGCCGCCTCGCCCGTCGACATCGAGTTCTTCTCCAGATGGCGCTTGGCGCGCAGCACCTGGTTTAGTTCGCGGATCACGTGCACCGGCAGCCGCACGGTGCGCGCCTGGTTCATGATCGCGCGCTCGATGCTCTGGCGGATCCACCAGGTCGCGTAGGTCGAAAAGCGGAAGCCGCGCGTGGGATCGAACTTCTCGATCGCATGCATCAGGCCGAGGTTGCCTTCCTCGATCAAGTCGAGCAGCGGCACGCCGCGGTTCAGGTAGCCCTTCGCGATGCTGACCACGAGCCGCAGATTGCGTTCGATCATCATCTGCCGCGCCTCGAACTCGCCCGCCTTCGCGAGCCGCGAATAGCGCTGCTCTTCCTCGACGGTCAGGAGCGGCTTGACGCTGATGCGGTTCAGGTAGTGCTGGATCGTGTCGGCGGTCAGCTCCGCCTGCATCATCGCGCGGAAATCGTCGGGCTCGGGCGCGCTCTCGCCGCCGCCGCGCCCTTCCCGCTCGCCGTCGGACTCCTCCGCACCGGATTCGCGCGCTTCATACTCGCGCTCGTTCTCGGCGGTATCGTCATCGTCGTCCTTCGAAGCGCCAGTGCGCCCCATCGATGCTTGCGTGGCACGACTGATCTTCTCAGACTCGGCTTGCGGCTCGTGGCGCTTCGATTTCGGCATGGTCGTCTCGTCTATTGAGGCGGCAGATACTTCAGCGGATCGACAGGTTTACCCTGCCGGCGGACCTCGAAATGCAACATCACGCGGTCGGAATCGCTATTGCCCATCTCGGCGATCTTCTGGCCTTTCGTGACGGAATCTCCTTCTTTTACCATCAAAGCGCGGTTGTGTGCATACGCCGTGAGATAGGTTGCGTCATGCTTGACGATAATGAGGTTACCGTAACCGCGCAGACCGTTGCCGGCGTAGACGACGCGACCATCGGCAGCGGCCTTCACGGGCGTGCCGGCGGCCCCGCCGATATTGAGGCCCTTGTTCTTCGAATCGTCGAAAGAATTGAGGATCGGGCCGCGCACCGGCCACGCGAACGTCACGCTGCTCGGGCCGGCGGTGTTGTCGCCCGCGGCCGGTCCCGGCGCCGGAACCGCGGCGGGCGGCGCCGTGGCCGCACCGGTGTTGGCACCATTGGCGCCGTAGATCGGCGGCATCGCGGGGCCGCTCGACAGCGGCGGCACGGCGCCCGGCGACACCGAGGCGACCGCGCCGTTCGGCGGCGCCACGCGCAGCAGCTGATCGACCTCGATCTGGTTCGGGTTCGCGAGATTGTTCCACGCGGCGATGTCGCGGTAGTTCTGGCCGTTCTCCAGAGCGATGCGATACAGCGTGTCGCCCGGTTTCACACGGTAGTAGCCGGGCGGCGGCGGGCCGAGCGGTACCGGCGCCGCCACCGGCGCGGCGGACACCGACGCGGTGGTGCCGAGTGTGCCGGAGCGGTCCACGACGGGCGCCTGGTCGAGTCGCGACGCGCAGGCGGCGACGAGCAAGAGTGCGGCTGCACAAATCGCGCGCTGGCCGATTCGCTGGCCGGACGTCAGCGGAATAGTCGATCGATTGTTTTGCATCGCGCGCAACATAATCATCTGTGTCAAATCACTCCGGATTTTAAAGGGACAAAGAAAACGCGATCAAGCCGGGACTCCCGCCATTGCGTCGGCCCGACCCGCTCGACGAGCGTCAGCACCTGCGAGTCGCCGCTCTGCGCACCGACCGGCGCAATCAGGCGGCCACCCACGGCCAGTTGCTCAACGAGCGCCTGCGGCACGTCGAGCCCCGCCGCGGCGATCACGATCGCATCGAACGGCGCGGCCGACGGCAGGCCGAGGCGGCCGTCGCCGTAATGCAGCCGGATGTTCGGAACGCGCAACGGCCGGAGGTTGCGTTTCGCACGCTCGAACAATGGCTTGACGCGCTCGATCGAATAGACATCGCGCGCGATGTGGCTCAGTACGGCCGCCTGGTAACCGCAGCCGGTGCCGATCTCGAGCACGCGCTCGGGCGAGCGGCCCGCCAGCGCGAGTTCGATCATGCGCGCCACCACCGACGGCTTCGAGATGGTCTGCTGATGACCGATCGGCAGCGCCGCGTCCTCGTAGGCCTGGGCAGCGAGCCCGGGATCGACGAACAGGTGGCGCGGCACGGCCGCCATCGCGCCGAGCACGCGCGTATCGGTCACACCGTTCGCTCGCAGGCGTTCGACCATGCGCTCGCGAACCCGTTCCGACGTCAGCGCGAGCGCGCCGGCCAGTGCGGGTTTGCCCGCGGGATTCGCGGCACCGGCCGGGCCGTGCGCGGCCGCGCGGGCGAACCCCGCCGGCCGGGCCGGCGAGCCCGCGACCGAGGCGCCGAGCGTCGGCCGCGCGGGCGAAGCCGGATGGCGCTCGGTGGCGCGGACGGCGGTCTTGCGCGGCGCGCGCTTCAGGTCCTCGAGCGCAAGCGGGAACCGCTTGGCGCGCTCGCCGCTCATGAAGCGTCGCTCCGCGCACGCGCCCAGTCGCGCGTCACCGCCAGTTTCTGCGTATCGGTGAGATCGAGCTGCAGCGGCGTGATCGACACGTAGCCGTTCGCCGTGGCATGGAAGTCGGTACCGTCACTCGCGTCGAGCGCGGCGCCCGATGCGCCAATCCAGTAGATCGGCTCGCCGCGCGGATTGGTCTGGCGGATCACCGGTTGCGACGGGTGGCGCTTGCCGAGCCGCGTGACCTGCCAGCCCTTGAGCGCCGCGTAGGGCAGGTTCGGGATGTTGACGTTCAGGAACGGCTGGCCCGGCATCGGCTGCGCGAGGAAATGCCGGACGATGTCGGCGGCCACGCGCGCGGCCGATTCGAGCTCGACCCAGTCCTTGTCGACGAGCGAAAACGCGATCGCCGGGATGCCGAACATGATGCCTTCGGTGGCGGCGGCGACGGTGCCGGAATAGAGCGTGTCGTCGCCCATGTTCTGGCCGTTGTTGATTCCCGACACGACGAGGTCCGGCCGCTCGTCGAGCATGCCCGTCAGCGCGAGGTGGACCGAATCGGTCGGCGTGCCGTTCACGTAGTGAAAGCCGCTCGCCGCCGAGCGGTGCAGCGACAACGGCCGCGATAGCGTCAGGGAATTCGATGCCCCGCTGCAGTTCTGCTCGGGCGCCATCACGGTCACGTCGGCAAACGGCCGCAGCGCTTCGTAGAGCGCGGCGAGGCCGGGCGCCAGATAACCGTCGTCGTTGCTGAGTAGGATTCGCATCCGGCGATTGTAACCGAGGAAAGATGGCGCGCGAACGACAGTCCGGGCGCCTTCGGCGCCGCCGCCGGGGCTCAGATCACGCGCCTGTCGCGCAGCGCCGCGATCGCCTGCGCGTCGTAGCCGAGCGCGCCCAGCACCTCGTCGGTGTGCTCGCCGAGTTCGGGGCCGAGCCAGCGCGTATCGCCCGGCGTCTCCGACAGTTTCGGCGTGACCGCGGGCAGCGCGATCTCCTGCCCGTCGGGCAGCCGGAACCGCCCGATCATCTGGCGCGCGACGAACTGCGGATCGGTGAACATGTCGGCGACGCTGTAGATGGGCCCGGCCGGCACGTCGGCCGCGTTCAGCACCGCGAGCGCGGCCTCGATGGTACGCGGCGCGAGCCAGGCGGCGATCGCCGCGTCGATCTCGGCGGTGCGCGGCACGCGGCCGTCGTTGTGGGCGAGCGCGGGATCGTCGGCCAGATCCGGCCGCTCGATCGCCTGCATCAGGCGCTTGAAGATCGGATCGCTGTTGCCGCCGATCACGATGCTGCCGTCCACGCAGGCGTAGGTGTTCGACGGCACGATGCCGGGCAGCGACGCGCCGGTGCGCTCGCGCACCATGCCGTACACGCCGTACTCGGGCACCACGCTCTCCATCATGTTGAACACGGCCTCGTAGAGCGCGACGTCGACCACCTGCCCGTTGCCGCCGTTCATGTTGCGATGGTGCAGCGCCATCATCGCGCCGATCACGCCGTGCAGCGCCGCGATCGAATCGCCGATCGAGATGCCGATGCGCGGCGGCGGCAGTTCCGGATAGCCGGTGATATGGCGTAGCCCGCCCATCGACTCGGCGATCGCGCCGAAGCCGGGCCGGTCGCGGTACGGGCCGCTCTGGCCATAGCCGGACAGCCGCACCATCACGAGGCCGGGATTGCCGGCGGACAACACGTCGTAGCCGAGGCCAAGCTTCTCGAGCAGGCCGGGCCGGAAATTCTCGATCACGATGTCGGCCTCGGCGGCGAGCTGCTGCGCGATGCGCCGGCCCTCGTCGGTCTTCAGGTTCAGCGTGACCGACTTCTTGTTGCGCGCCTGCACCGACCACCAGAGCGAGGTGCCGCCCGCCTCCGGATAGAGCTTGCGCCACTTGCGCAGCGGATCGCCGCCGTTCGGGTCCTCGATCTTGATCACTTCGGCGCCGAACTCGGCGAACAGGCGCGCCGCGAACGGCCCCGCGATCAGCGTGCCGAATTCGAGCACCTTGACGCCCGCGAGCGGGCCCGGTTTTGCGCTCATCTGCTGGGTATCTCCGGAGCGGCTCGCGAACGCAGCCGCGTTGCGATCACATGGTGCGGCGGTCGAGCATCGCGCGCGCGATGGTGCCCGCGTCGACGTATTCGAGTTCGCCGCCCACCGGCACGCCGCGCGCGAGCCGCGTGACCGACAGGCCGCGCGCCTTCAGGGTCTGGCCGAGGTAATGGGCGGTCGCCTCGCCCTCGTTCGTGAAGTTGGTCGCGAGCACGACCTCCTTCACGATGCCGTCCGAGGCGCGCCGCACGAGCCGGTCGAAATGGATTTCCTTCGGACCGATGCCGTCGAGCGGACTGAGCCGCCCCATCAGCACGAAATAGAGGCCGCGGTAGGTCAGCGTCTGTTCGAGCATGATCTGGTCGGCTGGCGTCTCGACCACGCAGAGCAGGCTAGGATCGCGCTCGGTGTCGCTGCAGACCTCGCAGATCTGCGCCTCGGTGAAGGTGTTGCACTTCTCGCAGTGCTTCAGATGGTCGGTGGCAAACAGCAGCGACTGCCCGAGCCGCTCGGCGCCCTCCCGATCGTGCTGCATCAGGTGGTACGCCATCCGCTGGGCGGATTTCGGGCCGACGCCGGGCAGCACGCGCAGCGCTTCGACGAGGGCGGACAGGGCGGACGGCTGCTTCATACGGAACCGGCGTGCGAGTCGTGGATCAGCTTCGGTGCCGCGTCAGAACGGCAGCTTGAAGCCCGGGGGCAGCGGCAGCCCGGAGGTCATGCCGCTCATCTTTTCCTGCGAGGTGGCTTCCGCCTTGCGCACTGCGTCGTTGAACGCCGCCGCGACCAGATCCTCGAGCATGTCCTTGTCGTCCGCGAGCAGGCTCGGGTCGATCGCCACGCGCCGCACCTCGTTCTTGCAGGTCATCGTGACCTTCACGAGCCCGGCGCCCGACTGGCCTTCGACTTCGATGAGGGCGAGCTGCTCCTGCATCTTCTTCATGTTTTCCTGCATCTGCTGAGCCTGCTTCATCAGCCCGGCGAGTTGGCCTTTCATCATGGACGTGCTCCTTGGTGTTCGTGTGAGACCGGCGCGATCTTAGCGCCGGTTCCGGAATTAGGGAATGGGATGCGCGCGGCGCGCTCAGTGCAGCGTCGGCGCGCCGCCTTGGCCGGCCGGCCCGACCGCCGCGGCGTCGCTCGCGACGGGCCGCACCGAGCCCTCGACGATGCGCGCGCCGAAATCGCGAATCAATTGCTGGACAAATGGATCGGCGCCGATTTCCTGCTCGGCCTCGCGCTGGCGCTTCGCGCGCTCGACCGCGTCGAGCGCGGCCGCCGTGCGGCGCGCGGGACCGACCTCGACGGCCACCTCGACCGGCTTGCCGAGCGCCTCGGCGAGCGCCGCCTTCAGCTTGACAACCTGGGCCGCCTCCGCGTACTGCGGCACCGGCACGGCCAGCTTCAGCACGCCGCCCTCGGCGGAGGTCAGTTCGCTGTTGAACGCGAGCTGGTACGCGACACCCTTGAGCGGCAGGCTCGCGGCCAGCTGCGGCCACTCGCCGGCATAGCCGATCGCGTCGAGCGCGATGGCGGGCGGCAGCGGACGCGTGTCGACCGGCGCGGGCGCCGGCTGCAGCGCGACGCGCACATCGTCGGGACCGCTGTCGAATACGGGCAGGTAGCCGTCGTCGGGCGGCGGGCCGTAGTTGTCATCGGCCGAGATCGGCAGGTAATCGTCAGGCGGCATGTCGTCCCACGGCGGCGGCGCCGACGGATCGGACCCGGCGGCCGGTCGGGACGAGGGCTGCACCGCCCGCGGGCGCGGCGGCGGCACGTTCACGCGCGGCGCGGCGGGCTTGGCCGCCGCTGCCGGCTTCGCGGCCGGCGCGGCACGGCCGCGATCGGACGAGACTCGCATGCCGGCGTTGCGCAATACGTCGAGCGCGGCGGCGGCGCCTGCGCCGCGCAACGGGGCGGGACGCTCGGCCGGTGCTGCAACAGGTTCGGCCGGCTCGGCCGGAGCCGGTCGCGCGGCGGCGGGTTCGACGGATTCCGGACGCGACACCGCGGCGGCAACCGGCGCCGGCCCGGATGCCGTCGAAACCGCTTCTTCGGGCAATTCCGTCGCCGGAGACCGCGCTGCCACGTCGGCGAGCAACGTGTCGGCTGCTTCGGCCGCTTCGACGGGGGGCGGCGTTTCGGCGAGCGACGCCGGCTCGGGCTCGGCCACCGGTTCGGCGGTCGGCGCAGCCCCGGTCGTCGGCGCGACATCGGGTGATTCAACCCGCGACTCGGCGGCCTCGTCCGCCACGATCGGCACCGCTTCGCTCGCTGGTGCAGCGGCAGCCTCGGCGGGCGCCTCACCCGATTCAGCAGGCTTCTCTGTATCGGCGCTCGCCGGCGCTTCGGCCGACACGGTCGATACAACGACATCTTGATACGCGACCGGCTCCACAGCCGGCTTCGCGGCAACGGGCTCGGGCACCGGCTCGACCACGGCCGGCGGCATCGGAGCCGGCATCCGCTTCGATGCCGCGGCAGCCGCCGGCACCGACGGCGTCGCACCGGCAGCGGCACCGCTCGCACGCGAGGCGGCGCTCGTCGCTTCCACCGGTGCGGCGGCACGACGGCCGCCCACGGCCACGGCGGGCGACGCACCCGGCACCGGCGCGCCACCGCCCGCGGCAGGCGCGAACGCGAGCATCCGCAGCAGTGTCATCGTGAAGCCGGCGTATTCATCTGGCGCGAGACCGAGTTCACCCCGGCCGACCGTCGCGATCTGGTAATAGAGCTGCACCTGCTCGGGGCTCAGCATGTCGGCGAAGCGGCGCAGGTCGGCCGCCTCCGGCCACTCGTCGAGCACCGAGGCCGGTGCGAACTGCGCCCAGGCGATGCGGTGCAGCAGGCCGGCCAGATCCTGCAGCGCGGTCGAGAACGACAGGCTGCGCAAGGCCATCTCGTCGGCGATCGCGAGGATCTCGGGGCCGTCGGACGACGCGATCGCGTCGAGCAGCCGGACCATGTAGGTCTGGTCGAGTGCGCCGAGCATGCCCGACACGGCTGCCTCGGTCACCTCGTTGGCCGAATAGGCGATCGCCTGGTCGGTCAACGACAGCGCGTCGCGCATGCTGCCCTGCGCGGCGCGCGCGAGCAGCCGCAGCGCCTGCGGTTCGAACGCGACGCGTTCCTCGCCGAGGATGCGTTCGAGATGCATCACGATATGGCCGGCCGGCATCTGCTTCAGGTTGAACTGCAGGCAGCGCGACAGGACGGTGACGGGAATCTTCTGCGGATCGGTGGTGGCCAGGATGAACTTGACGTGCGGCGGCGGCTCTTCCAGCGTCTTCAACATCGCGTTGAACGCGTGGTTCGTCAGCATGTGGACTTCGTCGATCATGTAGACCTTGAAGCGCGCATCGACGGGCGCGTAGACGGCGCGCTCGAGCAGCGCGGCCATTTCGTCGACGCCGCGATTGCTCGCCGCGTCCATTTCGACGTAGTCGACGAAACGGCCCTCGTCGATCTCACGGCAGGCGCGGCAAACGCCGCACGGCTGCGAGGTGACGCCGGTCTCGCAATTGAGCGCCTTGGCGAAGATCCGCGACAGCGTGGTCTTGCCGACGCCGCGCGTGCCCGTAAACAGATAGGCGTGATGCAAACGCCCGCCGTCGAGCGCATGCGTGAGCGCCCTGACAACGTGCTCCTGGCCGACGAGCGAAGCGAAATCCTTCGGACGCCACTTGCGTGCGAGAACTTGATAGGTCATCGGGAAATTGTATCAGTAACACCGGTTGCCGCCGACAGCCTGACGCGCGGCGCAAGCCGGCCGGGCACGGTGTGGACGCGACGAGCGGCGCGACGCGGGCAGCGGAACGGGCATCGAATGGAGCATGAGACGGCTGGGTAAATCGGCGGAGCCGTCGGGCGGATGAAGATACCCGGCCCAACGGACGACAACGCAGGGCACAGCGCAACACGAACGGGCCAATGAAACTGGCTGGACGATCGAATCGGGAAAAGGAAAAAAGGGGGAAGGTGACGAGCCTGACCCTCGGCACTGGCGGAAAACGGCTGTGGCTGCTTCGTTCCCGACCTGACCAGGTTCACCGGCCCACCATGCGAGGAGGCCCGTCACGGCGAATTCTAACATCGCTTCGTCGCGAACGCGACCGATTTATCGCATGACGGTCGCCGCCGACGCGCGCCGAGATACCAATCAGAAACGGCCAGCCCGAGCGAGGCGTCAAATATGCAGGCCGCCGGCCCGCCCGGACTTGCATTCGCGAGCGCCATCCCCACGTTCCTGCCGTCGCCCGTAGCGGTCCGAACCCCTACTCGCGAAGCGGATACTATCGCCGCCCACGGCAGATAGCGATTTAGGCTAATATGACGCCCGAGTGACCCGCGAGCCACGGTTTTCAGCGCTTCATGGCCGCCGTTCCCTGCGGGGCGGACCTGCCTGAACCGGAGGCCGGCGCACCTGACCGGCACCCGCAGGCAGTCCCCGAAACGAATGAGGTATTGACCAAATGAGCGAACAGATCAAACACATCAGCGACACGTCGTTCGAACAGGACGTCGTCCGATCCGACAAGCCCGTCCTGCTCGATTTCTGGGCGGAATGGTGCGGCCCCTGCAAGATGATCGCCCCGATCCTCGACGAAATCTCGAAGGAATACGGCGACAAGCTGCAGATCGCCAAGATCAACGTCGACGAAAATACGGCGACGCCGGCACGATATGGTGTGCGCGGCATCCCGACGCTGATTCTGTTCAAGAACGGCGTACTCGCCGCTCAAAAGGTCGGCGCCCTGTCCAAATCGCAATTGACCGCGTTCCTCGACAGCCACCTGTAAAAACGGATTTTCCTCACAACGCGCCTGTTGCCGGCTGGCAACAGGCGCGTTGTGCAGCCGAGTTACGGCAAGGCAAGGCCGAATCGGCGTGTGCTAGAATTTAAATCGACGTCGCCATCCGACGCAAAAGTCTCAGAGCGTTTCCGCTCGCCCTCCTCCCTATTTCTTTCGTAGCATCTCTCCTCCCTGGCGGGTTCTCCGTATGCATTTATCCGAGCTCAAGTCTCTGCACGTGTCCGAATTGATCGAAATGGCCAATGGCCTGGAGATCGAAAACGCGAACCGCCTGCGCAAGCAGGAGCTGATGTTCGCCATTCTAAAAAAGCGCGCCAAGACGGGAGAGACGATCTTCGGCGACGGCACGCTCGAAGTCCTGCCGGACGGCTTCGGTTTCCTGCGCTCGCCTGAAATGTCGTACCTCGCGAGCACGGACGACATCTATATCAGCCCGTCGCAGATCCGCCGCTTCAACCTGCATACCGGCGACACGATCGAAGGTGAAGTCCGCACGCCGAAGGACGGCGAGCGCTACTTCGCGCTCGTCAAGGTCGACAAAGTCAACGGGCAGCCGCCCGAGGCCTCGAAACACAAGATCATGTTCGAGAACCTCACGCCGCTGCATCCGAACAAGCCGCTCTCGCTCGAACGCGAGATGCGCGGCGAAGAAAACGTGACGGGCCGCATCATCGACATGATCGCGCCGATCGGCAAGGGCCAGCGCGGCCTGCTGGTCGCCTCGCCGAAGTCGGGCAAGACCGTGATGCTCCAGCACATCGCGCACGCCATCAAGCAGAACCACCCGGACGTGATCCTGTTCGTGCTGCTGATCGACGAGCGCCCGGAAGAAGTGACCGAAATGCAGCGTTCGGTGGCGGGCGAAGTGATCGCCTCGACCTTCGACGAACCGGCCACGCGCCACGTGCAGGTCGCCGAAATGGTGATCGAGAAGGCCAAGCGCCTGGTGGAAATGAAGCACGACGTGGTGATCCTGCTCGACTCGATCACGCGTCTCGCGCGCGCCTACAACACCGTGATCCCGGCCTCGGGCAAGGTGCTCACGGGCGGTGTCGACGCCAACGCGCTGCAGCGCCCGAAGCGCTTCTTCGGCGCGGCGCGCAATATCGAGGAAGGCGGCTCGCTGACCATCATCGGTACCGCGCTGATCGAAACCGGCAGCCGCATGGACGACGTGATCTACGAAGAGTTCAAGGGCACCGGCAACATGGAAGTCCACCTCGAGCGCCGTCTCGCGGAAAAGCGCGTCTACCCGTCGATCAACCTGAACAAGTCGGGCACGCGACGCGAGGAAATGCTGATCAAGCCCGACATCCTTCAGAAGATCTGGGTGCTGCGCAAGTTCATCCACGACATGGACGAAGTCGAGGCAATGGAATTCCTGCTCGACAAGATTCGTCAGACCAAGAGCAACTCCGAGTTCTTCGACCTGATGCGCCGCGGCGGCTGAGCCCGCTCGGCGCCAGGCCGAACCGGCGCGAAGCCGGAGCAAGCCCCAGGAAGCCGCCCGCGAGGCGGCTTTTTCAGGCTCCAACCTGTACGTGAACGTACACGTTGATCTATAATCGATGGCATCCTGTCATTCGCCGTGCGCGCTTGCGCCCAGATCACCATGACCCGCTCCTTTGCCCCCTCCCTGCTGACCGTGCGCGACGCCGCCGAACGCCTCGGCGTCACGCCGCGAACGCTGAAGTACTACGAGGAGCGCGGGCTGGTCACGCCGAGCCGCAGCGAAGGCCGCTACCGGCTCTACGCCGAGACCGACCTCGAGCGCTTCGCTAGGATCCTGCGGCTGCGCGCGCTCGGCTTCTCGCTGCACGGCATCACCGAGATGCTGAAGCGGCCGAGCGAGGCGGCCGGCGACGGGCAGCGGCGCTTCTCGGACGATTCGCTGCGCGAGATCCACGCGAACCTCGCGCAGCAGGTGGCGACGCTCGACGAACGGATCGCCGCCGCGCGCCGCGAGCTGCACGAGGTCGAGACGATCCGCGCCGAACTGCTGCACGACATCGATTACGTCGAGCGGCGCCTGGCCGGCGAGGACCCCGACGCGCTGGTCGCACGCCGCCGGGCAGCCGCGAAGCAGGCCCGCAGCCGCAGGTCACGGCCATGAGCAGCCTCGCCCCCACCCAGGCGCCGCCGGGCAACCTCGCGGCATCGCGCGGCGAGCTGTTTCGCTGGGCGCTCGCGTTCGTCACCGGCCTCGACTACTTCGACAACGCGCTGTTCTCGTTCTTCGCCAGCTACATCGCCGGCGGCATCAACGCCTCGCCCGACGAACTCGTCTGGGCCTCGAGCGCCTATGCGATCACGGCCGTGCTCGGCATCCTCCAGCAACAATGGTGGATCGACCGCGTCGGCCATCGCCGCTACGTGAGCGGCTGCATGCTGCTCTACGCGCTCGGCGCGATCGCCGCCACGCTCGCCGACACCTCGCTCGAACTCGCGTTCGCGCGCGGCTTCCAGGGCTATTTCATCGGCCCGATGATGGGCGCCTGCCGCATCCTGATCCAGATCACCTATCCGGCGCCGAAGCGCGCGCCCGCGCTGCGTGCGTTCCTCGTCATGCTGCTGCTCGGCACCTCGCTCGCGCCGATCGTCGGCGGCGAACTGATCGCGCGCTTCACCTGGCGCGCGGTGTTCGCCTGCACGGTGCCGATGGCGCTCGCGAGCTCGCTGCTGGCCTATGTCACGCTGCCCGATTCCGGCCACGCGCCGCCCGCCGAGCGCACCCCGAGCCAGATCTGGCCATACGTGATCTTCGCGTTCGCGCAGGGCTCGCTGCAGATCGTGATGCAGCAGGTGCGCTACCAGCTGTTCCTGTCGTCTCCGCTGCTGATCCTGCTGACGGTGGCCGGCTTCGCGGCGCTGGCGCTGTTCGCGCGCCATCAGTGGAACCAGCCCGCGCCGCTGGTACGCATGTCGGCGCTGCGGCTGCGCACGTTCCAGGTCGGCCTGCTGCTGTACGTGTTCTATTACTACATCACCACTTCGTTCAGCTACCTGACCTCGCGCCTCCTCGAGGCGGGACTCGGCTATCCGGTCGAGAACGCCGGGCGGCTGACGGGCGCCACCTCGCTGATCGCGTCCACCGCGCTGTTCGTCTATCTGCGCTACGCGAAACACGTCACGCACAAGAAATGGTTCATCGTGCCGGGCTTCGCGCTCGCGGCCGGCGCCGCGTTCACGATGGCGCGGATGTCGCCCGGGGTCGGCGAGGCCGAGCTGATCGCGCCGCTGCTGATGCGCGGCCTGTTGCTGCTGTTCATCGTGATGCCGGTCGCGAACCTGACGTTCCGCGCATTCACGATCGACGACTACACGCACAGCTACCGCCTGAAAAACATCGTGCGCCAGCTGACGCTGTCGTTCGCGACCGCCTCGGTGATCATCATCGAGCAGCATCGCGACGCGCTGCACCGCGAACGGCTGTTCGAGCAGGCGAGCGTGTTCAACCCCGCCTTCGCGCAGACCGTCGAGGCGCTCGTACGCGGCTACGCCGGCGGCGGCCACGCGGCGGGCGACGCGCACACGCTCGCGCTGGTGTCGATCAGCGAGACGATCGGGCGCCAGGCGGCGTTCCTGACCTCGCTCGACGGCTTCCTGTTCATCGCCGGCGTCGCGCTGTGCGGCGGCCTGTTCGCCGCCTGGCAAAAATCCATCGATTGAGGTACCGTGCGCTGTCTCGTCACGCCCGCCCCGTATCGATGTTCTCCCGACTCTCCCGGTGGCTCGACACGCGCCGCCGCGACCGCGCGCTGCGCGCGTTCCCGATTCCCGACGCGCTGTGGGACGCCACGCTCGCGAAACTGCCGTTCCTCTCGGCGCGGCCCGCGGCCGAGCTGGCCCGGCTGCGCGAGATGGCCAGCTGCCTGCTCGCCGAAAAATCCTTCTCGACCACCCACGGCCTCGAGCTGACCGACGCGATGACGGTCAACATCGCCGCGCAGGCCTGCCTGCCGGTGCTGAACCTCGGGCTCGACCTCTATCGCGGCTGGGGCGGCGTGATCGTCTATCCGGGCGAATTCCTGATTCCCCACACCGTCGAGGACGAGGCCGGCGTGGTCCACGAGTTCACCCAGGACGCGGTCGGCCAGGCCCTGCCGGGCGGCGGCCCGGTGATCCTGTCGTGGGAGGACGTGCAGATGGCCGACGGCAGCGACGTGTACAACGTCGTGATCCACGAGTTCGCGCACAAGATCGACATGATCAACGGCGAGGCGGACGGCCATCCGCCGTTGTTCCGCCGGCTGCACGCGCCGCATCTGGACGCGACGCGCTGGGAAGACGTGTTCGATCATGCCTATGACCGCTTCTGCGACCGCGTCGACGCGGTGCCGGATCGCGCCTGGGCGCGCTTCGAGCGCAATTCGCTGATCGAGCCCTACGCGGCCAACCATCCGTCGGAGTTCTTCGCGATCTGCAGCGAGGCGCTGTTCGTGCGCCCGGGCCCGTTCGAGGCCGAGTTTCCGGAGCTCTACCGGTTGCTCGCGCACTATTACCGGCAGGACCCGGCCGGCACCGGCGCGCTCGACGGCCTGGCGGCCCGCTGAGCCGAATCGCGCAGGCGGCGCCGGGTACGCCAAAAAATCGTCAAGCAACTGATTTTCTGGCATAATCGCCGTTTTTCGACCTAAGGCAAGTGGCTCGCAACGGCGCGGCGTCCGGTTTGACGGATTCGCGCGGCGGGTTGGCTACCGCTCCATTACAGGAAACATCATGAAACCGGGCATCCATCCGAATTATCGCGAAGTCGTCTTCCAGGACATGTCGAACGGCTTCAAGTTCATCACGCGCTCGACGATCCAGACGCGTGAAACGATCGACCTCGACGGCAAGACCTATCCGCTCGCCAAGATCGAAGTGTCGTCGGAGTCGCACTCGTTCTACACGGGCCAGCAGAAGATCATGGACACGGCCGGCCGTGTCGAGAAGTTCAAGAACAAGTTCGGCGCGCGCGCCAACGGCAAGGCGGCGTAAGCTCGCCACGCGACACCGGCTGGCGGCATCGCCGGATCGAACGAAAAGGGCAGCCAAGGCTGCCCTTTTTTCGTCTGCGCGCTCGCGGCACCGCCCGCGCGCAGCGTCTACAATGCCGGATGCTCGCAAGTCGGCCGTGCCCGCCGACGCCGGCCAAGCGCCTCCTCATACCAAGTCAGTCATCTGCATGAAGCCCGTCGTTCGCCTTACCGCCTCCGCCACGCGCGCGCTGCCGCGCTGGCTGCTGCTCACGCTCTGTCTCGTCTACGCGGCGTTCGGCCTGTTCGGGCGCGACCCGTGGAAAAACGAGGACGCGGCCGGCTTCGGCGTGATGTGGACCATGGCGGGCGGCTCGGCGCACGACTGGCTGCTGCCGAACCTGGTCGGCAAGTTCGTCACCTCCGACGGCCCGCTCGGCTACTGGCTCGGCGCGCTCGGCATCCGCGCGTTCAGCCCGTGGCTCGACGCGAGCAACGCGTCGCGCCTCTCCACCGGCGTGCTGTTCTGCGTCGCCTGCGCGTTCGTCTGGTTCACCGCCTACCTGCTCGGCCGCCGCGCCGAGGTGCAGCCGTTCAAGTACGCGTTCGGCGGCGAACCCGAGCCGCGCGACTACGGCCGCACGCTCGCCGACGGCGCGCTGCTGGTGCTGCTCGCCTGCTTCGGCCTGGCCGAGCGCGGCCACGAAACCACCCCGCAGCTCGCGCAGTTCGCCTGGATCGCGATGCTGGTCTACGGCCTGGTGCGGATGACCGACAAGCCGCTGCACGGCGCCGCCTGGTGGGGCGCGGCGGTGGGCCTGCTGCTGTTGTCGGGCAATCCGGTGCTGACGGGCGCGCTGATCGTCGGCACCGTGGTGCTGATCGCCGTCACGCCCGAGGTGCGCCATCGCCATCTGGCGCTGGTCGGCCTGCCGATCGCGATCGTGCTGTTCGCGCTGTGGCCCCTCGCCGCGTTGCGGCTCTACCCCGACGACGCGTCCTGGTTCCTCGACCAGTGGATGCACGGCAGCCTGATGCGCTTCTCGGGGCCGCCCACGGCCGTGCTCAAGTACGCGGCGAAGAACCTGCCGCTGTTCACCTGGCCGGCCTGGCCGCTCGCGATCTGGGCGTGGATCAGCTGGAAGGGCTGGCGGCGCCGGCCGCACATCGCGATTCCGCTCGCCGTCGCCGCGCCGCTGGTCGCGCTGGTGATCCTGCAAAGCCAGCAGACCAACCGCGTCTACATGCTGCTGCTGCCGCCGCTCGCGGTGCTCGCGACCTTCGCGCTGCCCACGCTCAAGCGCGGCGCGATCAACGCGATCGACTGGTTCGCGGTGCTCAGCTTCACGATCCTCGGCAGCTTCGTCTGGCTGGTCTGGCTCGCCTCGGTCACTGGCTTCCCGCATCCGCTCGCGCGCAACCTCGGCCGCCTCGTGCCGGGCTACGTGCCGCATTTCAACGCGCTCGCGTTCGCCTGCGCGCTGATCGTCACCGGCTGCTGGTTCGTGCTGGTGCGCTGGCGCATCTCGCGGCAGCCGAAGGTGCTGTGGCGCAGCGTGGTGCTGTCGGGCGCCGGCACCACGCTGATGTGGGTGCTGCTGATGACGCTGTGGCTGCCGTTCGTGAACTACAGCCGGACCTATCGCGACGTCGCGGTGCAAATCGCCGCGCACCTGCCGGCCGACTACGAATGCATCTCGCCGGTGCGGCTCGGCGATGCGCAGATCGCGACCTTCGCCTATTTCGGCGACATGCACTTCTCGTTCACCGACAACTGCGACGTGATCCTGCGCCAGGACGCCGCCGACTACGGCGACCCGAGCGCGATGTCCGAATACGTCTGGCGACTGGTCTGGGAAGGCCGCCGCGCGGCCGACCGCGACGAGCGCTTCCGCCTCTACGAGCGCATCGAGCGGCCGCGTTCGCCGGTGCGCCGCCACGCGCACGGCCGCGGCGCGCGCGGCTGACCATGCTCGCCGACGTCCGCCGCATCGCCGGCCTCGCGTGGCCGGTGCTGATCGGCCAGCTCGCCATCATCGCGTTCGGCGTGATCGACACCGCGATGGTGGGCCGCTATTCGGCGCTCGACCTGGCCGCACTCGGGCTGGGTTCGTCGATCTACGTGTCGGTGTTCATCGGCTTGACCGGCATCCTCTCGGCGCTGCAGCCGATCGCGGGCCAGCTCTACGGCGCGCGCCGCTTCCAGGAAATCGGCGAAGAAGTGCGCCAGGCGATGTGGCTCGCCGTGATGCTCGCCGTGCCCGGCTTCCTGCTGCTGCACTTCCCCGAACTGCTGCTGCGCGCCGCACACACGCCGGCCGAACTGCACGACCGCACCGTCGACTACCTGCGGATCCTCGCGTTCGGGCTGCCCGCGAGCCTGATGTTCCGCATCTACAACGCGCTGACCAACGCGGCCGGCAAGCCGCGGCTCGCGATGTTCCTGCAGCTCGGCGCGCTCGCGCTGAAGATCCCGCTCAACATCTGGTTCATCTTCGGCGGGCTCGGCGTGCCGGCGCTGGGCGGCCCCGGCTGCGGCCTCGCCAGCACGCTGATCAACTGGGCGCTCGCGCTGATCGGCTTCACGCTGGTGGCGCGGCTCGACGTGTTCGCGCCTCTCGGCATCTTCGCGCGCTTCTGCACGCCGACCTGGCAGCGCCAGAAGGCGCTGCTCAAGCTCGGACTGCCGATGGGCCTGTCGTACCTGATCGAGGTCACGTCGTACACGTTCATGGCGCTGTTCATCTCGCACTTCGGCACCACCGTGCTGGCCGGCCACCAGATCGCCGGCAATCTCGGCGCGGTGCTCTACATGACGCCGCTGTCGATCGGCATCGCGGCCTCGACGCTGGTCGCGCGCGCGCTCGGCGCCGGCCGCCCCGACGAGGCACGGCTGCTGGCGCGGCACGGCGTGACGTTCGCGGCGCTCACCGCGCTCGGCTATGCCTGCGTGGTGCTCGCGCTGCGCCACCTGATCATCGGCGCCTACACGCCGAACCCGGCGGTGGTCGCGGCCGCGCTGCCGCTCGTGACGATCGTCGCGTTCTACCACTGCGTCGACGCGATCCAGGTGACCACCGCGTTCGTGCTGCGCGCCTACAAGGTCGCCGTGGTGCCGACCGTGATCTACGCCGTCGCGCTGTGGGGCGTCGGAGTGGGCGGCGGCTACCTGCTCGGCTTCGACATCGGCGGCTGGGCACCGGCCGCGTTGACCGGCGCGCGCGGCTTCTGGTTCGCGAACTTCGCGAGCCTGCTGATCGCGGGCGCGGCGCTCGTCACCTACCTGAACCACATCAGCCTGCGCTGGCTGCGGCACGCGCCATAAGCCAGGCGCCGTCCGTGCCGCCCGCCGCCATACCCGCTCCTCAGCCGCCGAGGAACGCGTCGACCAGCCGGTTCACGTCGCCGGCCGCCTCCATCTGCACCATGTGGCCGCTGCCCGGCAGGATCTCGGCGCGAATCCCGGCGGGCAGCGCGCGCGCGTGATGCGCCGGGATCACCCGGTCGCGCTCGCCCCAGATCACCAGCGTGCGCGGCGCCAGCGCCGGCAGGCTCGCGGCGAAGCGGCGGCGCTGCGTGGCGCCGTCGAACGCGGCCTCGGCGATCTTCGCGAGCGCGGCCTGCACGCCCTCGAGCCGCTTGTACCTGACGAGATCCTCGACGAGCTGGCGCGTGACCAGCGACGGATCGGCGAACAGCTTGCCGAGATGCGGCTTGAGCGTGTTGCGGCTGTTGCCGGCCACGAAGCCGTCGATGTACTCGCGGTCGATCTCCTCGCCGAGCCCGGCGCTCGCGATCAGCACCAGCGAGGCGACGCGCCCGGGCGCGCGCCCGGCCAGCGTCATCGCCACCGCCCCGCCCAACGAATGGCCGACCAGATGCGCGCGCGAGAGACCGCGATCGTCGAGGAACGCCAGCACGCTCGCGGCCAGCTCGTCGAGTTCGCCGGTCTCTACGGCCTTGCCCGATTCCCCGTGCCCGGGCAGGTCGAGCGCGAACACGGGGCGTCGTTTCGCGAGCTCGGCGTGGTTGAACAACCAGTTGTTCAGGTCGCCGCCGAAACCGTGGATCAGCACGGCCGGCGTCGCGTCGCCGGCACCCTCGCCGAGCTTCAGGAAACGCACCGTGCGCCCGCCGATGACGGCCTTCCCGGGCTGCGGGCCGGACTCGTCGTCGGCCGCCGCGCCGGGCGTGAAATCGCGCAGGAACGCCTCGACGGCCGCGTCGATCTCGGCCTCGCCGGCCGCCTCGGCCGCCACCACGCCGAGCAGCGCGCCCACCGGCAGCGTGTCGCCCGCCCGCGCGATCTGTCGGCGCAGGACGCCGTCGAACGCGCATTCGACGCCCGATGCGATCTTGTCGGTCTCCACGTCGAGCAGCTCGTCGCCCTTGCTCACGCGCTCGCCGAGCGCCTTCAGCCAGCCGTTCACCTGCCCCTGCTCCATCGACAGCCCCCACTTGGGCATCGTGATCATGTGGATCGTCATCGCCTCACTTCCTCCGGGTGGTATTCAGCACGGCCCGCGCGATCGCGTCGGCGGACGGGATGTACAGGTCTTCGAGCACGCCGGCGAACGGCACCGGCGTGTGCGGCGCGGTCACCAGCTCGACCGGCGCCTTCAGCGCGTCGAACGCGCGGCTCGCCACCAGCGCCGCGATGTCGGTGGCGATCGAGCAGCGCGGGTGCGCCTCGTCCACCACCACCACGCGGCCGGTGCGCTCGGCGCTTTCGAGGATCGTCGCCTCGTCGAGCGGCGAGGTGGTGCGCAGGTCGATCACCTCCGCCTGCACGCCGTCCTTCGCGAGCCGCTGCGCCGCGTCGAGCGCCGTGTGGACCATCCGCCCGTAGGTGACGATGGTCGCGTCGTCGCCGTCGCGCGCGATGCCGGCCTCGCCGAACGGGATCGCATAGGATTCCTCGGGCACCTCGCCGTCGCGCGAATAGAGCAGCTTGTGCTCGCAGAAGATCACCGGATCGTCGTCGCGGATCGCCTGGATCAGCAGCCCCTTGGCGTCGTAGGGCGTGGCCGGGCACACCACCTTGAGGCCGGGGATGTGGGTGAACAGCGAAGTCAGCATCTGCGAGTGCTGGGCCGCCGCGCGCAGGCCGGCGCCCGTCATGGCGCGGATCACCACCGGCGTGACGGCCTTGCCGCCGAACATGTAACGGAACTTGGCGGCCTGGTTGAAGATCTGGTCGAAGCACACGCCCATGAAATCGATGAACATCAGCTCGGCCACCGGCCGCAGCCCGCAGGCGGCCGCGCCCACCGCCGCGCCGATGTAGCCGCCCTCGGACAGCGGCGTGTCGAGCACGCGCCCCGGATACTTGTGAAACAGGCCCTTGGTCACGCCGAGCACGCCGCCCCAGGCGTCGTCCTCGCCCGGCGCGCCCGCGCCGCCCGCGTTGTCCTCGCCCATCACGATCACGCTTTCGTCGCGTGCCATCTCCTGGCTCAGCGCTTCGTTGATCGCCTGCGAATAAGTGATTTTCCTTGCCATGTCCGTCTCCTGATCGATGTCGTCGTGACTGCCGGTTCCGCCGGTCGAGCGTGTCCGCCTACGGGTACGACACGTAGACGTCGGTCAGCAGGTCCTCCGCCGAAGGCAGCGGCGCGGCCTTGGCGGCGGCCACCGATTCGTCGATGAGCCGCTTCACGTCGGCGTCGATCGCGCGCAGCGCGGCCGCCTCGACCATCTCGGCGCGCACCACGCGCGCCTCGAAGCGCGTCAAGCAATCCTTCTCGTCGCGCAGCTTCTGCACCTCGCCGGGCGCGCGGTAGGTCTGCGCGTCGCCCTCGAAATGGCCGAAGTAACGCGAGAACTTGACCTCGACGAGCGTCGGGCCGCCGCCGGCGCGCGCCCGCGCGATCGCCTCGCCGAGCGCCTCGTGGACCGCGAAGAAGTCGAAGCCGTCCACGATCACGCCGGGCATGCCGAAGCCGGCCGCGCGGTCGGCGATGTTGTCGGTGGCCACCGACCAGTTGACCGAGGTGGCCTCGGCATAGCCGTTGTTTTCGGCCACGAAGATCACCGGTAGCCGCCAGACCGAGGCGAGGTTCATCGATTCGAAGATCACGCCCTGGTTCGAGGCGCCGTCGCCGAAGAAGCACACGCCGACGCCGCCCGTCTTGCACTGCTTCGCGGCCAGCGCCGCGCCGCAGACCAGCGGGCCGCCCGCGCCGACGATGCCGTTCGCGCCGAGCATGCCCTTCGAGAGGTCGGCGATGTGCATCGAGCCGCCCTTGCCGCGGCAGCAGCCGGTGGTGCGGCCGTAGATCTCGGCCATCATCGCGCTCACGTCGACGCCCTTGGCGATGCAGTGGCCGTGGCCGCGGTGGGTGGTGGCCACGTAGTCGACGTCGGACAGGTGCAGCATGGTGCCGACCGCGGACGCCTCCTCGCCCGCGTAAAGGTGGACGAAGCCGGGAATCTCGCCGGTCGCGAACTCGACGTGCAGCCGCTCCTCGAATTCGCGGATCGTGCGCATCAGACGGTAGGCCTCGAGCAAGGCATCGCGGCCCAGCGGGTTCGATACGGTCATGGTTGTCTCCTTGTTGCCTTCAAGATTGCTAAGGAAAAACGAAGCGTGGCGTGCATCGACGCTTCGCGGGGTGCCGACACAAGCGGAGGCGGGCCAGCGCACCGATCGTCGCGATGCCCGCGCGCGCGGATCAAGGCGGCATGGGGAACGCGCGCAGCAGTTGCCGTGACGCGGCCTCGCGCAGCGTCGCCTCGACGTCGACCGTGACGGGGCCGTGCCAGTCGAGCGCGACCTCGTAGCGGTCGCCGCGCGCGAGTTCGATCTCGCGTTCGCCGTCGAACGCGAGCGTGCCGGCCCCGGCCGTGATCGGCATCCAGACGCCGGGCTCGATCCGCTCGCAGGCGTGCAGCAGCACGCGCTCGACGCGGCCCGGCGCCAGCGCGGCGAGCACCGCCACGCCGCCCTGCGCCGCGTCGTCGGCAAACCGCATCGCGAGTCCGTAGGGCGCCTCGCGCGAGAGCGGCGCGAACGCGCCGCCGAGTGCGGACAGGCCGATGCCGTGCGGTTCGGCGAAGGTCAGGAACAGCGCCTCGAGATCGGCGGGTTCGGAAATCGCGCGCGCGCCGACGAAGCGCTGGCGCGCCGCGCAGACGTCGACCAGCGCGATCTCCTCGCGCCCGCGCGCCGGCCCCGCCACGCAGCGCACCAACAGCCGCTTGTTGCGCTTGAGCGCGGCCTCGGGCGGCACCGCGCCGGTGGCGACCAGCGCGCCGGCGATGCCGGCCACGGTCGCCTCGCGCGCCTCGGGGAACGCGTTGTTGGTGCCGGTCGAAAGCGCCAGCAGCGGCGTCGCGCCGGCATGCGCGGCGACCGCGCGATGCGTGCCGTCGCCGCCCAGCACCGCGATCAGCGCGACCCCGAGCTTGCGCATCCAGGCCACGCCCGCGTGCGTGTCGGCCGTGCTGTCGGTGGGCGGCAGATCGGCGAACACCACCTCGGGCCAACGCTCGCGCGTGGCGAGCGCCGCGTGCGTGTCGAGCGCGCGCAGCAGCAGCGCCGAGATGCCGGCGCGGTCGCGCAGCGTCACGACGCGCTCGACGCCGAGCGCACCGAGCCCCGCCAGCAGGCGCACGATCATGTTGGCCTTCTCGGCCGTCGGGAACACCGAGGCATGCGTGGTCAGGCGGCGGATGTCGCGTCCCGAGGCCGGGTTCGCGATCACGCCGACGGTTACGGGCGCGGTCACTGGCGTGTCTCCTGTCGGCCGCGTGTACGCCAGCCGGTTCGGTATCGTGGTCGCCGCCGCGGGTGCAACGACGCCGCCGCCTCTTCTGCAAGGCACATGCCAGATCGGCTCGATTCGGCGCGAACCCTTGTCGTAACGGCACGGCGCGCGATCTTTCCGGCAGTGCGGCGAGGCCGGCAGGCGGCCCGCGTCTCGCGATTCCGTCTCGCCGCGTGCGAGACGCCGCGGCCTCCGCATCCATTTCGCCGCGCCGCAGCGCGACGGGCGCGGCGCCGCGCCCCGGGCCCGCCACGCCGCGATGCGGGTAGCGCATGCTGCGGCGCACGCGGTCGCGTCCGGCATGAGACGTTCGTCTCAGCGCGTCGCCGTGCTGCGCCGCAGGGTGATCGGCACCGCGCGATGTGCTACAAGAGGCACGCCATCCCGCCCAAGCCGGAGCGCCCCGATGCCTTACGCCGTTGCCCGGAACCGTCATGCCGAACGCGTGTTCGGCACGCTCGACGGCCGCCTGCCCGCGCCCGCCGATTCGAACCGGCTCACCTCGTCGTGGCGCCGCTCGCTCGAGGATTACCGGCTCGATCCCGGCTCGTCGATCGGGCCACGCGTGTTGACCGCGAGCGAACTGCGCGAGGTGCGCGAACGCGAGGACGCGTTCCTGCGCGCCTCCGGCGAATGCCTGACGCGCCTGCACGAGATGGTCCGCGTGGCCGACTACTGCGTGATGCTGACCGACGCGCACGGCGTGACGATCGACTACCGGATCGACCGCGAGCGGCGTGCCGCTTTCCGCCAGGCCGGGCTGCACATCGGCTCGTGCTGGTCCGAACGCGAGGAAGGCACCTGCGGCGTGGCCAGCGTGCTGACCGACCTCGCGCCGATCACGGTCCACAAGAGCGACCACTTCCGCGCGGCGTTCACGACGCTGACCTGCAGCGCGGCGCCGATCTTCGCGCCGGGCGGCGAACTGATCGGCGTGCTCGACGCCTCGGCCGTGATGTCGCCGGACCGGCACGACAGCCAGCGGCTCGTCTACCAACTCGTCCGACAAAGCGCGGTGCTGATCGAGGACGGCTATTTCCTGAACCGGACGGCCTCGCACTGGGTGCTGTTCGGCCATGCCGGGCGCGACTACGTGGAAGCGCGGCCCGACTGGCTGATCGCGTTCGACGAGTGCGGCAACATCGTGGCCGCGAACCGCCACGCGCGGGAAGCGCTGCCGGAGCTGAACGCGCCGCGCCACCTCGACGAGGTGTTCGACATGCAGGGGCTGCCGCTGCGCGACGCGGGGCGCGTCGAGGCCATCACCGGCCTGCGCGTGCGTGCAACGGGCGCGCTGCTGCATGCACGCGTGCGGGCGCCGCTGCGCCGCGCCGCGCGCGACTCCGGTGGTGGCAGCATCAACGGCATCGGCGACTCCGCACGCCGGGCCGGCGCTGCGCGGCGTCTGGGCGCGCTCGCGCCCTATCTGACGAGCCGCGACGCGCGCGTGGCGCGCCAGGCCGAACTGGCCGCGCGGCTGGCCGGCAAGCGGCTGCCGATCCTCGTGCTTGGCGAGACCGGCGCGGGCAAGGAGGTGTTCGCGCGGGCGCTGCACGACGCCGGGCCGCGCCGCAACCGCCCGTTCGTCGCCGTCAATTGCGGCGCGCTGCCCGAGGCGCTGATCGAGAGCGAGCTGTTCGGTCATGTCGCCGGCGCGTTCACCGGCGCCCGGCGGCACGGCGCGCGCGGCCGGATCGCGCAGGCCGACGGCGGCACGCTGTTCCTCGACGAGATCGGCGACATGCCGCTCGCGCTGCAGACGCGCCTGCTGCGCGTGCTGGCCGACGGCGAGGTGATGCCGCTCGGCGGCGACGCGCCGGTACGCGTCGATTTCGACCTGATCTGCGCGACCCATCGCGATCTCGCCGGGTTGGTCGCGCGGCAGGCGTTTCGCGAGGATCTGTACTACCGGCTCGGCGGCGCGCAGTTCACGCTGCCGCCGCTGCGCGAACGCGCGGATCTGGACGACCTGATCCGCGCCGTGTTCGCCGAGGAGGCGCAGGCCACGGGCCACGTGCTGACGCTCGATCCGGCGCTGGCCGACGCGCTCGGCCGTTTCGCCTGGCCCGGCAACCTGAGGCAGCTGCGGCACGCGCTGCGCTATGCCTGCGCCGTCTGCGACGGCACGCGCGTCGAGCCGCGCCATCTGCCGGCCGATCTCGCCGCCGCGCTGGCGGCGCCGGCCGACGACGCGGGCCGGGGCGCGGACGACGAGCGCGCGCGTGTCGTCGCCGCGCTGAGCGCGCACCGCTGGCGCCCGGAGGCGGCGGCCGCGGCGCTCGGCATCTCGCGCGCGACGCTGTATCGACGGATCGCCCGGCTCGGAATCGTGCCGCCGCACCGCCGCTGAGACGCCGCCGCGACGGGCCGGGGATCCGACACCGGATATGCCTGATCGACGCCGATCGACGCCCGGGTCGCCACTCGGACCCGCATCCGGCGCGCGCCGGAGTCGAGCCGCCAACCGGTTTTCGAGCCGGTGATCGACCCGGCTTCCGAACCGGCCTTTCAAGCCGCGAGCGAATCGGCATCGCCCAAGCCGCCCGCCGCACCGGCGTGCCGCCGTCACACGCGCCACGCCGCCCCGCGCAAACCCGTCCCTGCAACCGCCCGGCCTGGTCGATCGATCCGAACCGCCCTGCCCACTTCGCGCCGGCCCCGCCGCGGACCGTCCCGGACATGCCCCACCCCAGCGTCAAACATCGTAAAACGGCCGTCCCCGGCCGCGCGCCCCCTTTACAGTCCACGCCGCAATGCGCAACACTGCCCACGCCGTCTCAAAAAGGACATGCGTTTGTCCCGTGCTGATTCGCGGCCCGACGGCGGCCCGCCTCGCGTGATCGTCTGTTCCAACAGCGGTTCGACCGCTCAACTGGGGAGTTCCTGTCATGCAGAACATGCTGAAGACGTTGCTGATGCTGTTCGTCGCGCTGTCGATGTCGCTCACGGCGACGTTCGCGGCCGCCGTGGAGGTCAACACCGCCGATCAGGCGGCGCTCGAATCGGTAAAGGGCCTGGGACCGGTGAAATCGAAGGCGATCGTCGACGAGCGGACGAAAAACGGCCCGTTCAAGAGCGCGGACGATCTCGCGAACCGCGTGAAGGGGCTCGGCCAGAAATCGGTCACGAACCTCGAGGCGGCGGGCCTGACGATCGGCGGCTCGACGGCACCGCCGACCGGCGCGAAGGCGGCCCCGACGGCCGGCACGCGCTCGACCGGGACGCAGGCCGGCACCAGCACCGGCACGCCGGCGCCGGCTCCGGGCGCGGCAACGCCGGCAGCACCGACGGCGCCGACCACCGCCGCGCCGGCCCCGGCATCGGCCGCCGACACGGCCACCAAACCGGCCCGCAGCAAGCGCGCGAAGAAGCAGGACAAGGCTACCGCCGCCGCCGGCGCGTCGGCAGCCTCGACGCCTGCCGCCACGGCAAGCGTGCCGGCTGCGGGTTCGGCACCGAAGGCGAAGGGTTCGAGGAAATCGAAGAAGAATCAGGCCGCATCGGCCGCGACGGGAACCTCGGGCACCTGAGCGGCACGGCCGCCCGCCGCGACACGGCTCGCGCGGCGGGCACCTTCATCGGCCGGCGTCGCCACGCGGCGCCGGCCCGGGAAACCGGCATCATTCATTGGAGAATCATCATGGGTCTGCTCGACATCGTGGGTGGCGTGCTTGGCGGCGAAAACGGCGGCAACCAGAACGCCCTGCTCGCCGTGGCGCTCGAATTCATCAACAACCAGCCCGGCGGCCTGAACGGCCTGATCGAAAAATTCCGCCAGGGCGGCGCGGGCGAGATCATCGGCTCGTGGGTGGGCAACGGCGAGAACCAGCCAATCTCGCCCGACACGCTGCAGAACGTGCTCGGCTCCGACGCGGTCGCGGCGATCGCGAGCAAGGTCGGCCTCGATCCGGCACAGGCCTCGAGCATCCTCGCGCAGGTGCTGCCGCACGCGGTGAACCACGCCACGCCGAACGGCGAGGTGCCGGCCGGCGGCCAGGTCGACACGTCGAACCTGCTCGGCACGCTGTCGCAGCTGACCGGGCTGTTCGGCAAGTCGGCGTAAGGCTGCAAGGCTGAAGGCCCCCGGACCGCCCCGCTCCGGAACAAGAAAAACCCCGCCGAGGCGGGGTTTTTCATCGGCACGGCAGCCGCGCGCCGGCTTCAGTGAACGACGCGGTCGAACACGAACTTGCCGTCCCGCACGTCCACCGGGATCACGTCCTTCGGCCCGAAGCGCCCGGCGAGGATCAGCTTCGCGACCGGATTCTCGATCTCCTGCTGGATCGCGCGCTTCAGCGGCCGCGCGCCGAACAGCGGGTCGTAGCCGACCTTGCCGATCTGGTCGAGCGCCGCGTCGGACACGTCGAGCTGCATGTCGAGCTTGGCGAGCCGGTCATGCAGGCGCGCGAGCTGGATCTTCGCGATCGCCTGGATGTTGGCGCGATCGAGCGCATGGAACACCACGACGTCGTCGATCCGGTTCAGGAACTCGGGCCGGAAGTGCAGCTTGACCTCTTCCCACACGGCGTCCTTCACCGCCTCCTGCGGCGAGCCGGCCATCGACTGGATCACCTGCGAACCGAGGTTCGAGGTCATCACGATCACGGTGTTCTTGAAGTCGACCGTGCGGCCCTGCCCGTCCGTCATGCGGCCATCGTCGAGCACCTGCAGCAGCACGTTGAACACGTCCGGGTGCGCCTTCTCGACCTCATCGAGCAGGATCACGCTGTACGGCTTGCGGCGCACGGCCTCGGTCAGATAGCCGCCTTCCTCGTAGCCGACGTAGCCCGGCGGCGCACCGATCAACCGCGCCACGCTGTGCTTCTCCATGAACTCGCTCATGTCGATGCGGATCAGGTGATCCTCCGAATCGAACAGGAACCCGGCCAGCGCCTTGCAGACCTCGGTCTTGCCCACGCCCGTCGGGCCGAGGAACAGGAACGAGCCATACGGACGGTTCGGATCGGACAGCCCCGCGCGCGAGCGGCGGATCGCGTCGGCCACCGCGTCGATCGCCTCTTCCTGGCCGATCACGCGCTCGTGCAGCTTCTCCTCGATGTGCAGCAGCTTCTCGCGCTCGCCCTGCATCATCCGCGACACCGGGATGCCGGTCGCGCGCGACACGACTTCCGCGATCTCCTCGGCGCCCACCTGGGTGCGCAGCAGGCGCGGCCGCGACGGGCTCAGCTCCTTCTGCTCCTCGGCCTGCGTGACCTGCTTCAGCTGCGCCTCGAGTTGCGGCAGCTTGCCGTATTGCAGCTCGGCCACCTTCTCGAGCTTGCCTTCGCGCTGCAGGCGCGCGATGTCGGCGCGCACCCTGTCGATGTCTTCCTTCAGTTGCGCGCTGCCCTGCACGGCGGCCTTCTCGGCGGTCCAGATCTCTTCCAGGTCCGCGTACTCGCGGCCGAGCCGCTCGATCTCTTCCTCGATCAGCTGCAGACGCTTCTGCGATGCCTCGTCCTGCTCCTTCTTCACGGCCTCGCGCTCGATCTTCAGCTGGATCAGGCGCCGGTCGAGCCGGTCCATCGATTCGGGCTTCGAATCGATTTCCATCTTGATCTTCGAGGCCGCCTCGTCGATCAGGTCGATCGCCTTGTCGGGCAGGAAGCGGTCGGTGATGTAGCGGTGCGAGAGTTCGGCGGCCGCGACGATCGCCGGGTCGGTGATGTCCACGCCGTGGTGCAGCTCGTACTTCTCCTGCAGGCCGCGCAGGATCGCGATGGTGGCCTCGACGCTCGGCTCGTCGACGATCACCTTCTGGAAGCGGCGCTCCAGCGCGGCGTCCTTCTCGATGTACTTGCGGTACTCGTCGAGCGTGGTCGCGCCGATGCAGTGCAGCTCGCCGCGCGACAGCGCGGGCTTGAGCATGTTGCCGGCGTCCATCGCGCCCTCGGCCTTGCCCGCGCCGACCATCGTGTGGATCTCGTCGATGAACACGATGGTGCGGCCTTCGTCCTTCGCGACATCGCCGAGCACCGCCTTCAGGCGCTCCTCGAACTCGCCGCGATACTTCGCGCCGGCCAGCAGCGCGGCCATGTCGAGCGACAGCACGCGCTTGTTCTTCAGCGTCTCGGGCACCTCGCCGTTGACGATGCGCTGCGCGAGCCCTTCGACGATCGCGGTCTTGCCCACGCCCGGCTCGCCGATCAGCACCGGATTGTTCTTGGTGCGGCGCTGCAGGATCTGGATCGAACGGCGGATCTCGTCGTCGCGGCCGATCACCGGATCGAGCTTGCCCGACCGCGCGCGCTCGGTCAGGTCGACCGTGTACTTCTTGAGCGCCTCGCGCTGGCTTTCGGCGTCGGCGCTATGCACCTGCGAGCCGCCGCGCACGGCCGCGATCGCCGCTTCGAGCGACTTGCGCGTGAGGCCGTGCTGGCGCGCGAGCTTGCCCGCGTCGCCGCGGTCGTCGGACACCGCGAGCAGGAACATCTCGCTCGCGATGAAGCTGTCATTGAGCTTCTGCGCTTCCTTGTCGGCCTGGTTCAGCAGGCCGGCCAGTTCGCGGCCGATCTGGATGTCGCCGCCCGTGCCGGTCACCTGCGGCAGCCGCGAGATCGCCTCGTTCAGCGCGCCCTGCAGCGCCTGCACGTGGACGCCCGTGCGCGACATCAGCGAGCGCGCCGAGCCGTCCTGCTGGCCGATCAGCGCGGCCAGCACGTGAACGGGTTCGATGTATTGATTGTCGCGGCCCGCGGCGAGACTCTGCGCGTCGGCGAGGGCTTCCTGGAACTTGGTGGTGAGCTTGTCGATTCTCATGAAGAGACCTCCAATTTTCGAATAGCACCAACATGAGGATGGTTATCGGGCTTTCAAGCGGTCGCAAGGCAAGATGTGTGCCGTGGTCCGGCCGGCGCGGGTGGCGACGCTTCGCGAAGCATGATCGGCGAGGCGCGCGACAACGGCAAGGCAGGCGGCGCGCAGGGACGCGGGCGGCGTCCGGACCGGGGGCCGGCGGCGGGAAAGCGCCGGCGAAAGGAGCGCGGCGGCGGGTGCTGGTGCGATGCCCGGAACGTTTCGCGGCGGGCTTCGCGGTGGCGGGAGTGACGCTGTCGCGATCGGTGGCGAGAACGCCGATCGCGGCGGCTCGCGCCGCTCAGACCGGCTCGATCACGATCGGCACGATGCCGAGCGCGGCGGCAAGCTGCGCGCCCTGACGCGACAGGTCGGCGATCGTGTGGCGGTCGAGTTCGGCGAAAAACGCGTCGCGCGCGGCGGCCAGCACGCCCTTCAGCCGGCAGTGCGGCTCGATCACGCAGGGGCGGTGCGCGATCGCCTCGCCCTCGCCGCCGAAGCAGCCGACCAGCGCGAAGTCGCTTTCGCTTGCCCGCACCACCTCGCCGACCGTCAGCGACGCCGAGGCCGGGTTCATCCGCAGGCCGCCGTTGCGCCCGCGCACCGTCTCCACCCAGCCCAGCTCGCCGAGCCGCTGCACGACCTTCATCAGGTGATTCTTGGAGATGCCGTAGGCGTCCGAAATCTCCTGGATCGTCGACAAACCCTCGCCGCGCACCGCCAGAAACAGCATCACGCGCAGCGAATAGTCGGTGTAATCGGTCAGTCTCATGAGCGAAATCGTGTCGTTGGAATGCCCCGGCAGGCTCACGCGACCCGCACGCGAGACCTTGCCGATCAGGATCGCGGATAATATGCGCCCTGGAAGCACTTTTATTAGTGGATGGCCCTGCGACATTGTGCGACAAAATCGCCGGTGTGGTCGGCCGACGCACCTTCTCGATGATGACGACCTCTGCCATGCCGGCCAGCGATCCGGCCCCGAATACGCGAACCGATGCGACGCCGCGCGCCGCCGAACCGACCGTCGAGAACATCGCCGCGCTCGTCGACGCGTTCTACGACCGCGTGCGCGCCGACCCGCTGCTCGGCCCCGTGTTCGGCGCGAAGCTGGACGGCCGCTGGGACCAGCACCTGCCGAAGATGGTGACGTTCTGGTCGAGCCTCGTGCTCGGCACCAAGGACTATCGCGGCAACGTGCAGGCCAAGCACCAGCCGCTCGACGGTCTCGAGCCCGCCCACTTCAACCGCTGGCTGACGCTGTTCCTGCAGACCGTGGCGGCGCGCTATGAACCGGCCGCGGCAGTGCGCTTCATGGAACCGGCGCTGCGGATCGCGCAGAGCCTGCAACTGAGCCACTTCGGCTGGGACTACCGGATTCCGGACGAGCAGCGGGCGCTGCTCGACGCGATCGCGCCGAAACGCCCGCGCGGCGACGACGCGCATCCGGTGCGGCCGCGCGGCGAGCCGTTCCCGGCGAAGATCATCGGCCGCGGCGTCAACGACGACAACCACGACGACGCGTAAAGGCACCGGGCACCGCCGACCGCCGTGCGGACCGCCCCGTGCCGCCAGCGTGGCGCGCGCTCAGGCTTCGAACCCGCGCAACCACTCCTTCAGCGAGCCGATGTCGCGAAACGCCAGCAGGTCGCGTTCGAGTTCCGCCACCGCCCGCCGCAGCGCGGCGATGTCGCCGCCCAGCGTGCGTAGCGCCGTGTCCGGCGCCAGCACGGCCGACGCGCCGATCCCGTAGCCGTGACGAAAGTCGGCCTCGACGCGATGCAGTTCGCGGTCGAGCGCGCCGAGCTGCGCCTTCAGGATGCCGTTGTAGTGCTGCAACAGCTCGTCGCCGGCGCCCGCCAGCCGGTCCGTGCCGGCCCGGTTCAGGTCGCGTTCGAGTTCCAGCAGTTGCAGCAGATCCTGCTTGTCATAAGCGCGGTTGAGCCGCTGCATCAGGTCGGTCTTGCGCGCGCGCTCGTCGGGATCGGGTTCGCGGTCGGGATGCAGCGCGCTGGCAAGGCGCCGGTACAGCTCGCGCAGCGAGCGGCTGATCTGCACCGGCGGCAGTTCGGGCACGGCCTCGGCCGCGGCGCGCTCGGCCTCGTCGGAGTTCTCCCGCGTGTCCTGCGCGGCGGGATCGTCCGCTGCCGCCGCGTCGGCCGACTTGCGCTTCGATGTGCGCCGGCGCTCGCTGCGCCCCGCGTCGCGGGCTTCGGCGTCGGCCGCCGCGCGCGCTTCCTGCGCGTCGAGCTCTGCCTGGATACGGCGCATCATCGCTTCGTCCGATTCTTCATCCGGCGCCTCGTCCGGTGCCTCGGCACGCCGCCGCGCCTCGTCATCGGCCCCCCCGCCGGCCGAACCGGCGCGCTTGCGGTCACGCGCGCGCGGCTTCGCCTCGCCGGCCGCCTCGCCGCCGTGCGCCGACCGGTGATGGCGCGCATGGATCTCGCGCAGGCCGTCGGCCGCGTCGCCGCCGAGCAGCGGGCGCGCGAACGCCACGACCAGCTCGGACACCAGCGCGCGCTCGGCCTTCGTCAGCCCCTTCATGTCGAACGCGACGTCGAGCCGGCGCACCAGTTCGGCCTCGTGCCCGGTCGCCGCGCGCGCGAGCGGCACCCATTCGTCGACGTAGCGCTGCTGGAACGCCGGCCAGACGGCTTCCCACGCGCGCAGCCGCTCGCGCCGCGCGGCCACCTGCCTGGTCAGCGCGTTGAAGGTGCGTTGCGAGGGGGACAGCCCGGCGGCGTCGGGCAACGGCACCAGCCGGATGGCGCCGGAGGAGGAATCGGTCATGGGTGAAAACGCGGTGGCTGCGGGATGTCGAGGCGGCGGAGCGGCTTGGCCGCTGAACGGAGAATGAAGCGAAGCGGCGAAGCGCGCCGCTCAGCCCGCCTCTCGCGCGTTGCCGGAGATGAGGCCCCAGCGCGCGAGCGCGGCGTCGTCGCTGCTGCGCGCGTCGACCCAGCGCTCGCCGGCCGGCGTGGTTTCCTTCTTCCAGAACGGCGCCTGCGTCTTCAGGTAGTCCATCACGAACTCGCAGGACGCGAACGCCTCGCCGCGATGGGCGGACACCGTCGCCACGAACACGATCTGGTCGAGCGGCAGCAGGCGGCCGACGCGATGCACGATCGCGACGTCGATGCCGGGCCAGCGCGCGATCGCGTCGGCCGCGATCGCCTCGAGCGCTTTCTCGGTCATGCCCGGGTAATGCTCGAGCTCGAGCGCGGCGACCGTGTCGCCTTCGTTGAGGTCGCGCACCGTGCCGACGAAGCACGCCACCGCGCCGATGCGCGGATTGCGCGCGCGCAGCGCGGCCAGCTCCGCGCCCACCTCGAAATCATCGGTCTGCACCCGGATCGTGGCCATCGCGCCTCCTCAGCCGCCCGTCACGGGCGGGAAAAACGCGACTTCGCAGCCGTCGGTGAGACGCGTGTCGGCGTCGGTCATCACGTGGTTGCAGGCCATCCGCAGCGCGCGGCCGTCGGCCAGCGTCTCGGCCCAGGCGCCGCCGCGCGCGCGCAGCCAGGCGCGCACGTCGCCCACGGTCGCGATGCCGTCCGGCACCGTCACGGATTCGTTCGCCACGCCAAGCGCCTCGCGCACGCTCGCAAAGAATTTCAGTTCGATCTTCATCGGTCTTGCGTACCCGGCCTCAGCCGAGCAACTCGGAAAAGGGAAGGAAACGGACCGTCTCGCCGGCGCTGATCGACTGGTTCGGCGGATTGTCGATCAGCCCGTCGCCCCAGACGGTCGAGGTCAGCACCGCGGAACTCTGGTTCGGATAGAGCTCGAGGCCGCCCGCCTCGTTCACGCGCGCGCGCAGGAATTCGTTGCGCCGGTCGCCTCTGGCGAGCGTGAAATCGGCGCGCAGCGACAGCGCGCGCGGCGCAACCTGGGTGGCGCCCGCGAGGCGCAGCAGGAACGGCCGCACGAACAGCAAAAACGTGACGAAGCTCGACACCGGGTTGCCCGGCAGGCCGATGAACTGCGCCTCGCCGGCGCCCTCGCCCTGGTTCGCGGCGCCGTCCGCGCCGTCCCGCGCCACGCGCCGCACGGCGCCGTGGGCGAGCGGCTTGCCCGGCTTCATCGCGATCTGCCAGAGCGTGAGCCGCCCCTCGGCCTCGACGGCCGGCTTCACGTGATCCTCGTCGCCCACCGACACGCCGCCGCTCGTCACGATCAGGTCGTGATCGCGCGCGGCTTCGCGCAGCGTGGCGCGCGTCGCGTCGAGCGAATCGGGCACGATGCCGAAATCGGTCACCTCGCAGCCGAAGCGTTCGAGCAGGCCGCGCAGCGTGAAGCGGTTCGAGTTGTAGATCGCGCCGGGTGCGAGCGGCTCGCCCGGCATCGTCAGTTCGTCGCCGGTGAAGAACACCGCCACCTTCACGCGGCGCCGCACCGTCAGATGCGCGCTGCCGACCGAGGCGGCCAGGCCGAGCGCCTGCGGCGCGAGCCGCGTGCCGGCCGGCAGGATCACCGTGCCGCGCCGGATGTCGGCGCCCTGTGCCGTGATCCATTCGCCGGCCTTCGGCGTGTGCAGGATGTCGACCACCGCGCCCGCGGCCGCGGCCTGCTCCTGCATCACCACGGCGTCGGCGCCGGGCGGCACCGACGCGCCGGTGAAGATGCGCGCCGCGGTGCCGGCCGCCAGCGGCTCGGCCGCATGGCCGGCGGGAATCCGCTGCGAGACGGGCAGCCGGCGCTCGCCCTGCGTCAGGTCGGCGACGCGCACCGCGTAGCCGTCCATCGCGCTGATCGCCATCGGCGGCACGTCGAGCGGCGACACCACGTCGGCGGCCAGCACCCGGCCGAGCGCCTCGAGCGTGGGCACGATTTCGGTGTCCGCGAGCGGCACGGCGGCGCCGAGCAGCGCGGCAAGCGCCTCGGCGGTCGACAGCATCGGCGCGCGCGGCGCCTGGGGAGCGGGGGTGGACATTCTCGGTGGGAGCGTGGGCAGAGCGGCGAAACCGCTATTGTAGCGAGCGGACCGCGGACACGGGCGATCGGCTGCCGGGCACGGCGGCCCGCGTGCGCTCCCGGAGGTTTGCCGGCATGGCGCGCCGTGCGTGCGCGGTTTGTGCAGTTCATGCGGCCCGGGAAACGACACGGCCGCGACGGGAGGCTTCCCCCGTCGCGGCCGTGATCCGGCGCGGCGAACGGCGGGCGGCGCGGACCGGATCGCCCGCGCCGCCCGCCGCTGCCGCGGACTCAGTCGCCCGTATGCGCGACGATGAAGTCCTTCACCTGCTGCACGTCGGCCTTCACGACCTCGAAACGCTGCGGCAGCGCCTCGATGCCCTCGAACGCGGCCGGCCGCTCCGCCTCGCGGCCGAGCGCCTCGCGGATCGTCTCACCGAACTTGACCGGCTGCGCCGTCTCGAGCACGACCATCGGCACGCCCGGCTGCAGGTGTTCGCGCGCGACCTTCACGCCGTCGGCGGTGTGCGTGTCGATCATCGTCGCGTAACGCCGATGGACATCGCGGATCGTCGCGAGGCGGTCGTCGTGCGTGCTGCGTCCCGACACGAAGCCGAACTCGGCCACGCGCGCGAAATCGCCGCTCGCCGCCAGGTCGAAGCCGCCCTTCTCCTCGACGTCGCGGAACAGCTGCAGCACGCGCGCCGGATCGCGGCCGAGCAGGTCGAACACGAAGCGCTCGAAGTTCGACGCCTTCGAGATGTCCATGCTCGGGCTGCTCGTGTGGTACGTCTGCGCGGCGCCGCGCACGCGGTAGCGGCCAGTGCGGAAGAACTCGTCGAGCACGTCGTTCTCGTTGGTGGCCACCACCAGCTTCTCGATCGGCAGGCCCATCATGCGCGCGATGTGGCCGGCGCAGACGTTGCCGAAGTTGCCCGACGGCACCGTGAACGAGACGCGCTGGTCGTTGCTGGTGGTGGCCGCGAAGTAACCCTTGAAGTAGTAGACGACCTGCGCGACCACGCGCGCCCAGTTGATCGAGTTGACCGTGCCGATCTTGTGCCGCGCCTTGAACGCGTGATCGTTCGAGACCGCCTTGACGATGTCCTGCGCGTCGTCGAACACGCCTTCGACGGCGAGGTTGAAGATGTTCGGATCCTGCAAGCTGTACATCTGCGCGCGCTGGAACGCGCTCATCTTGCCGTGCGGCGAGAGCATGAACACCCGCACGCCGACCTTGCCGCGCATCGCGTATTCAGCCGCGCTGCCGGTGTCGCCCGAGGTCGCGCCGAGGATGTTCAGCGTCTCGCCGTGCCTGGCGAGCGTGGCCTCGAACAGGTTGCCGAGCAACTGCATCGCCATGTCCTTGAACGCGAGCGTCGGCCCGTTGGACAGTTCGAGCAGCGAGACCGGCGCGCCGCCCTCGGTGCCGAGCGGCTTGAGCGGCGTGATGTCGGCCGCGTTCTCGCCGTGCCGCGTGTTGGCGTAGACCTCGGCGCGGTAGGTACGGCGCGTGAGCGCGCGCAGTTCGTCGGCGGGGATGTCGTCGCTGAACTTCGAGAGCACCTCGAAGGCGAGATCGGCATACGGCAGCGCGCGCCAGCGCGCCAGCTCGTCGGCGCTCACGCGCGGGTACTCGGCGGGCAGGTAGAGCCCGCCGTCCTTCGCGAGGCCGCCGAGCAGGATGTCCGAAAACGTGTGGCGCTCGCCGATGCCGGCGCCGCGCGTCGAAATGTAATTCATGTCGTCCTCAGTTGAGCGCTTCCATGCGCAGCTTCGTGACCTGCGAGCGCACCGTGGAGAGCGCTTCGATACGCGCGATCGCGGCGTTCACGTTGCGCTCGACCGTCACGTGCGTGATCAGGATGATGTCGGTTTCGTCGGCGCCGCAGTCGATCTGGTCCGACTCCTTCTGCAGCAGCGCGTCGATCGAGATGCCCGAATCGGCGAGGATGCGCGTGATGTCGGCCAGCACCCCGGTTTCGTCGGACACGCGCAGGCGCAGGTAATAGCCGCTCGTGACGTCCTCGATCGGCAGGATCGGCGTGTTCGACAGGCTTTCCGGCTGGAACGCCAGATGCGGCACGCGGTGCTCGGGATCGGCCGTGTGCAGCCGCGTGACGTCCACCAGGTCGGCCACCACCGCCGAGGCGGTGGGTTCGGCGCCCGCGCCCTTGCCGTAATAGAGCGTCGTGCCGACCGCGTCGCCATGCACCACCACCGCGTTCATCGCGCCCTCGACGTTGGCGAGCAGGCGCTTCTCGGGCACCAGCGTCGGATGGACCCGCAGCTCGATGCCGGCCTCGGCGCGACGCGTGATGCCGAGCAGCTTGATGCGATAGCCGAGCTCCTCGGCATAGCGGATGTCGGTGGCGGCCAGCTTGCTGATGCCCTCCACGTAGGCGCGCTCGAACTGCACCGGCACGCCGAACGCGATCGCGCTCATGATGGTCGCCTTGTGCGCGGCGTCCACGCCCTCGATGTCGAAGGTCGGGTCCGCCTCGGCGTAGCCGAGCGCCTGCGCGCCGGCCAGCGCCGTCGCGAAGTCGAGGCCGCGTTCGCGCATCTCGGACAGGATGTAGTTGGTGGTGCCGTTGATGATGCCGGCGATGTACTGGATCCGGTTGGCCGTGAGGCCCTCGCGCAGCGCCTTGATGATCGGGATGCCGCCCGCCACGGCCGCCTCGAACGCCACCATCACGCCCTTCTCGCGCGCGGCCGCGAAGATCTCGCTGCCATGCACGGCGAGCAGCGCCTTGTTGGCGGTCACCACGTGCTTGCCGTTGGCGATCGCGCGCAGCACCAGCTCGCGCGCGATGCCGGTGCCGCCGATCATCTCGGCGACGATCGAGATCGACGGATCGTCCACGGCCGCGTGGAAATCGGTGGTGAGGTCGATGCCGGCGAGCTCGCCGAGCGCGGCCTGCGCCTTCGCCGGGTTGCGGACCGCGATGCGCGTGACCACGATGCCCCGGCCGGCGCGCCGTTTGATTTCTTCCTGGTTGCGGCGCAGCACCTCGAAGGTGCCGCCGCCGACGGTGCCGAAGCCCAACAGGGCGACTTTGATCGGTTCCATGCTGCGTGTCGTCTGGAGTATTTGAAGTGGGAATGAAGGCGATGGCGGGCGGCTCAGGCCGCGTGCTGTTTGCGGTAGCCGTCGAGGAAGCGCGCGATCCGGTTGATCGAATCGGCCAGGTCGTCGACGTTCGGCAGGAACACCACGCGGAAATGGTCGGGCGTCGGCCAGTTGAAGCCGGTGCCCTGCACCAGCAGCACGCGCTCCTTGAGCAGCAGGTCGAGAATGAACTGCTGGTCGTTCTGGATCGGGTAGAGCTTCGGGTCGAGCCGCGGGAACATGTAGAGCGCGGCGTCGGGCTTCACGCAGGTGACGCCGGGGATCGCGGTCAGCATGTCGTAGGCGAGCTCGCGCTGGCGGTACAGGCGCCCGCCCGGCACCAGCAGCTCGTTGATGCTCTGGTAGCCGCCGAGCGCGGTCTGGATCGCGAACTGGCCCGGCACGTTGGCGCACAGGCGCATCGACGAGAGGATCCCGAGCCCTTCCAGGTAATCCTTCGCGCGGCGGCGGTTCTCGCCCGTCAGGCCGGCCACGAACATCCAGCCGGCGCGGTAGCCGCACGAACGGTAGCTCTTCGAGAGGCTGTTGAAGGTGACCGAGATCACGTCTTCGGTCAGCGAGGCGAGCGCCGTGTGGGTCTTGCCGTCGTAGAGAATCTTGTCGTAGACCTCGTCGGCGAAGATCACGAGGCCGTGCTCGCGCGCGATCGCGATCAGCTCGCGCAGCAGTTCGTCCGAATAGAGCGCGCCGGTAGGATTGTTCGGGTTGATCACGACGAGCGCCTTGGTGTTCGGCGTGATCTTGCGGCGGATGTCGTCGGGGTCCGGCATCCAGCGGTTCGACTCGTCGCAGACGTAGTGGACGGGCGTGCCGCCCGACAGGCTCACGGCCGCGGTCCAGAGCGGATAGTCGGGCGCCGGCAGCAGCACCTCGTCGCCATCGTTCAGCAGCGCCTGGGTGGCCATCACGATCAGTTCCGAGGCGCCGTTGCCGATGTATATGTCGTCGAGCTCGACGCCCTTCACGCCCTTTTGCTGCGTGTAGTGCATCACCGCCTTGCGCGCCGAGAACACGCCCTTCGAATCCGAGTAGCCCGAGGACGCCGGCAGGTTGCGGATCATGTCCTGGATGATCTCGTCGGGGGCCTCGAAACCGAACGGCGCCAGGTTGCCGATGTTCAGCTTGATGATCTTGTGCCCCTCTTCCTCGAGGCGCTTCGCATGCTCGAGCACCGGGCCGCGAATGTCGTAGCACACGTTGAGCAGCTTGTTGGATTTCTGGATCGGTTTCACGGCGGGCACGTTCCTGGGCAAGGCCTGCGAAGCTGGAGGATGGGAGTCGAAACTGGAGAGCGGCCGGTCGGTGCGCGCTGTCTAGGAGACGGTCGGGAGCGAGGCCGGACGCGGCTTGTGGCGACGCGCGACGCAAATGCCGCCCGGGGGCGGCGGAAAAGCTATAATTTAGCGGATTTTCACCCGCTTTCGCAATGCACCATTCCGGCCCGCCGGCCGATGCCGGCCCGTCGCGGGCCGGGCCCACCCGGCCGTGGCGACCGCCGCCGGGGCGCCCCGGCAGGCAGGCCGGGCACCTGGGCCGGAGCGGCTTTCCCGACACCGCGGACAACGATTTGAAATTACATCAGGACCCGAGCGACGCGCTCAACACCGTCACCGGCTACGGCCCCGATTACGTCGACATCAACCTGGCGCGCCACGAACACAGCGTGATCGTGCTGCCGGGCGCGCCGGTGGCGCCCTGGCCCGTCGCGTCGTTCGAGGCGCTCACGCCCGACCATTTCGCGATGCTGCTCGATCCGGCCCCGGAAGTGGTGATCTTCGGCAGCGGCGCGAAGCTGCGCTTCCCGCACCCGCGCCTGACGGCCGCCCTGACGGCGCGCCGGATCGGCGTCGAGACGATGGACTTCCAGGCCGCCTGCCGCACCTACAACATCCTGATGGCCGAGGGCCGCAAGGTGGCCGCGGTGCTGCTGATCGAGCGCGCCGACTGAGCCGCCGGCATCGATCGTCGCCCGCCCATCCGCCCGAACCGTACCGTTGCCGATGATTCACCTTGATCCAGCATCATTGAGCGAACCGTCATTAAGCGAACGTTAACGCGCGATGCGTTACAAATCCGGCGGCGCGGCCGCCATACCCGCGGGTGGCTGCTACTTGTTGCCGCATGGCCTTCGGGCCGCGCCGCCCTTCCCGATTCCGATTTCCGTTGTCTGACAGGCTGACCGACTCATGAACGATACGCCATCGAGGCTACCGCTCAACCGTGCCGCATTTATCCTGATCCTGCTCGCGTTCGCCGCGATCTGGTTCGGCCCGCTCGGGCTGCGCCACCTGATCCCGAGCGACGAGGGCCGCTACGCCGAAATGGCGCGCGAGATGTTCGTGACCGGCGACTGGATCACGCCGCGCTACAACGGCTACAAGTATTTCGAAAAACCACCGCTGCAGACCTGGCTGAACGCGCTGACGTTCGCCTGGTTCGGGATCGGTGAATGGCAGGCGCGGCTCTATACCGCGCTCGCGAGCTTCGCGGGCGTGCTGCTGGTCGGCTATACCGGCGCGCGCGTGTTCAATCCGCTGGCCGGCTTCTGCGCGGCGGTGGTGCTCGCCACCTCGCCGTACTGGAACCTGATGGGCCACTTCAACACGCTCGACATGGGCCTGTCGTTCTGGATGGCCGTCACGCTCTGCGCGCTGCTGCTGGCGCAGCGCCCGGGCCTGCCGGTGCGCGCCACGCGCGGCTGGATGTGGCTGTGCTGGGCCGCGATGGCGCTCGCGGTACTGTCCAAGGGGCTGATCGGCGTGATCCTGCCCGGCGCGGTGCTGGTGCTCTATACGCTGATCGCGCGCGACTGGGCGCTCTGGCGGCGCCTGCACTTGGTGAGCGGCGTCGTGATCTTCTTCGCCGTCGCCGCGCCATGGTTCGTGCTGGTCCAGCAGCGCAATCCCGAGTTCTTCAACTTCTTCTTCGTGGTCCAGCAGTTCCGACGCTACCTGACGCCCGACCAGAACCGGCCCGGCCCGGTCTACTACTTCGTCGGCGTGCTGCTGGTGGGCTTCCTGCCGTGGCTGTCGATCGCCGTGCAGAGCGTGCGCCACGCATGGCGGATGCCGCGCCAGCCGAACGGCTTCGCGCCGATGACGGTGCTGCTGGTCTGGAGCGGCTTCATCTTCCTGTTCTTCAGCGCCTCGCACTCGAAGCTGGTGTCGTACGTGCTGCCGATCGCGCCGTCGCTCGCGCTGGTGCTGGGCGCCTACCTGCCGCTCGTCGCGCGCGAGCATTATCGCCGCCACCTGCTCGGCTACCTGGTGTTCCTGATCGCGGCCGCCGGCGGCTCGATCGCGCTCGGCCACCTCGGCGACGCGCGCACCCCGAACGCGCTCTACGTCAGCTTCCAGCACTGGGTCTATGCGGCGCTCGCGGTCGCGTTCGTGCTCACGCTGGTCGCGCTGTGGGTGAACCGCCGCGCCCGGGGCGGCATCGCCGCGACCGCGCTGGTGTTCGGCGCCGGCTGGCTGCTGCTCGGCACCATCGGCGGCACCGGCCACGACGCGTTCGGCCGCTACAGCTCGGGCGCGCCGCTCGCGCCGGCAGTGCGCGCCGCATTCGCGAAGCTGCCGCCCGACACGCCGTTCTACTCGGTCGAGATGCTCGACCACACGCTGCCGTTCTATGTCGGCCACACCACCACGCTGGTGGCCTACCAGGATGAACTCGCGTTCGGCATCTCGCGGCAGCCTGAAAAGTGGGTGCCGACCATCGAGGAATGGGAGCGCCGCTGGCGCGCCGAGCCGGCCGCGCTCGCGGTGATGCGCCCCGAGCGCTACGCCGCGCTGGCCGCGCAGGGCCTGCCGATGACGGTGATCGCGCGCGACACGCGCCGCGTGATCGTCGAGAAGCCGACGGCCAAGCCGCAACCCTGAGGACCCCGCTGCCATGAATCCCGTTTCCCTCGTCTGCATCGTCACCGGCGTGCTGCTCAACGCCTGCGCGCAACTGCTGCTGAAGGCCGGCGTCAACGCCGTCGGCCATTTCGAGTTCTCGCGCGCCAACATCATCCCGGTCGGCCTCAAGATCGCGACCCAGCTGCCGATCATCGGCGGGCTCGGCTGCTACGTGCTGAGCGTGGTGGTCTGGATCGTCGGGCTGTCGCGCGTGGACGTCTCGATCGCCTATCCGATGCTCTCGCTCGGCTACGTCGTGAACGCGTTCGCGGCCTGGTACCTGTTCGGCGAGGTGCTGTCGGTGCAGCGCCTGATCGGCATCGGCATCATCCTGGTCGGGGTGCTGGTGCTGGCGCGCAGTTGAGTCCCGGCGCCGGCCCCTGCCATTGCGCCGCGTCGGATCGCGGCGCGATTGCCGGCGCCGCCCCCTTCCCCCAACAAAAAGAGACGTTGTAATCTCGCGAACCAGTGTCTAATGCGCATGGCGGATCGGCCGTGATCCCGCCCCATTCGACACCTACCCAGCCAGCCGCCATGAGCCAGACATCCGTTCCGTTTTTGCCGTTCGTCAAACCCGAGATCGACGAGGAAACCATCCAGGGCGTCGTCGAGGTGCTGCGCTCGGGCTGGATCACCACCGGCCCGCAGAACCAGCGCTTCGAGGCCGCGCTGTCCGAATACTGCGGCGGCCGCCCGGTACGTACCTTCAATTCCGGCACCGCGACGCTCGAGATCGGCCTGCGCATCGCCGGGGTCGGCCCCGGCGACGAGGTGATCACCACGCCCGCGAGCTGGGTCTCCACCAGCAACGTGATCCTCGAAACGGGCGCCACGCCGGTGTTCGTCGACATCGATCCGGCCACGCGCAACCTCGATCTCGACGCGCTCGAACGCGCGATCACGCCGCGCACCAAGGCCGTGATCCCGGTCTATCTGAGCGGCCTGCCGGTCGACATGGACCGCCTCTACGCGATTGCGCGCGAGCACCGCCTGCGCGTGATCGAGGATGCCGCGCAGGCGTTCGGCGCGTCGTGGAACGGCAAGCGGATCGGCGCGCTCGGCGATCTGGTCTCGTTCAGCTTCCACGCCAACAAGAACATCACCTCGATCGAGGGCGGCGCGCTGGTGCTCAACGACGAGGACGAGGCGCTGCTGGCGCAGAAATACCGGCTGCAGGGCATCACGCGCACCGGCTTCGACGGGATGGACTGCGACCTGCTCGGCGGCAAGTACAATCTCACCGATGTCGCGGCCCGCGTCGGCCTCGGCCAGCTCGAGAAGCTCGAGCGCTTCACGGAGCAGCGCCGCGCGCTCGCCCGCGCCTACTTCGAGGCGTTCGCCGGCGGGCCCGCGGCGGCGCTCGGCGTCGGGCTGCCGATGGCCGACTTCGCGAACAGCAACTGGCACATGTTCCAGATCACGCTGCCGCTCGAACGGCTCACGCTGAGCCGTCCGGAATTCATGGCGCAGCTGAAGGAACACGGGATCGGCTCGGGCGTGCATTACCCGGCGATCCATCTGTTTACGCTGTACCGCGCGCGCGGCTTCCACGAGGGGATGTTCCCGCACGCCGAGCGCTTCGGCGCCTCGACCGTCACGCTGCCGCTGTTCACGCAAATGAGCGGGGACGACGTGAAGCGCGTGGTCGACGCCGTCAACCAGATTTGCGAACGATACGGAAAATAAGCGGAAATGACTCACCCTGAACCACGCGCCACGAACCCGGAAGTCTCGATCGTCATCCCCGTGTACAACGAGGAAGACGGGCTCGCCGCGCTCTTCGCCCGACTCTATCCGGCGCTCGACGCGCTCGATGCGTCGTACGAAGTGATCTTCATCAACGACGGCAGCCGCGACCGCTCGGCCGCCCTGCTCGGCGAGCAGTTCCGCGTCCGCCCCGACGCCACGCGCGTGGTGCTGCTCAACGGCAACTACGGCCAGCACATGGCGATCCTCGCCGGCTTCGAGCAGTCGCGCGGGCAGATCGTCATCACGCTCGACGCCGACCTGCAGAACCCCCCCGAGGAGATCGGCAAGCTGGTCGCGAAGATGCGCGAGGGCTACGACTACGTCGGCACGATCCGCAAGCAGCGGCAGGACAGCCTGTTCCGCCGCAAGGCCTCGGCCGCGATGAACCGGCTGCGCGAGCGCATCACGCGCATCAAGATGACCGACCAGGGCTGCATGTTGCGCGCCTACAGCCGCCAGATCATCGACACCATCAACCGCTGCGGCGAGGTCAACACCTTCATCCCGGCGCTGGCCTACACGTTCGCGCAGAACCCGACCGAAATCGAGGTCGCGCACGAGGAACGCTTCGCCGGCGAATCGAAGTATTCGCTCTACAGCCTGATCCGGCTCAACTTCGACCTCGTGACCGGCTTCTCGGTGGTGCCGCTGCAGTGGCTGTCGTTCGTCGGCGTGATCCTGTCGATCGGCTCGGCCGCGCTGTTCCTGCTGCTGCTGATCCGCCGCTTCATCGTCGGCGCCGAAGTCCAGGGCGTGTTCACGCTGTTCGCGATCACGTTCTTCCTGCTCGGCGTGATCATCTTCGCGCTCGGCCTGCTCGGCGAATACATCGGACGAATCTACCAGCAGGTGCGCGCGCGGCCGCGCTACCTGATCCAGACCGTGCTCGAGGAGCGCCCGGAGCGTGCCCACCTGCCGCTGCCGGGCGCCGCCGGCGGCGCCGCGGAGGCTTCGCGATGAAGCCGCGCGCGGTCGTATTCGGCTATCACAACGTCGGCGTGCGCTGCCTGCAGGTGCTGCTCGCACGCGGCGTGGAGGTCGCGCTGGTCGTCACGCACGAGGACAGCCCGACCGAGAACATCTGGTTCGGCAGCGTCGCCGCGGTGGCGCGCGAGCACGGGATCGCGGTGATCACGCCGGCCGATCCGGCCGGCGCCGAGCTGCGCGAGGCCGTCTCGGCCGCGCGGCCCGACTTCATCTTCTCGTTCTACTACCGGCACATGCTGCCGGTGGCGCTGCTCGCGCTGGCCGCGCGCGGCGCCTACAACCTGCACGGCTCGCTGCTGCCGAAGTATCGCGGCCGGGTGCCGACCAACTGGGCCGTGCTCAACGGCGAGACCGAGACCGGCGCGACGCTGCACGAGATGGCCGCGAAGCCCGACGCCGGCGCGATCGTCGGCCAGACGGCGGTGCCGATCCTGCCCGACGACACCGCCGCGCAGGTGTTCGACAAGGTCACGGTGGCCGCCGAGCAGACGCTCTGGCGCGTGCTGCCCGCGTTGCTCGCGGGCGAGGCCGCGCACCTGCCGAACGACCTTTCGCAGGGCAGCTACTTCGGCGGGCGCAAGCCCGAGGACGGCCGCATCGACTGGTCGAAACCGGCCGCCGAGGTCTACAACCTGATTCGCGCGGTCGCCCCGCCCTATCCGGGCGCGTTTACCGAGCTCAACGGCACGCGCTTCGTGATCGCGCGCGCGCGCCTGGCCGCGCCCGGCTCGGCCGCCGCGCAGGCGGCGCGGGATTTGCCCGCGGGCCTGCAGGTGCGCGATAATGCGCTATTCGGCGTGTGCGGCGACAGTCGCGCCGTCACCATCCTCGAGTTGCGCGAAGCGCGCAACGGCGGCCCGGATTCCGGCCCGGTCGTCTCTCCCGCTCAATTCGCGCAGTTCATTGATTCTTCCCGCCAGTCATGAAAGCAAAAAAAGTCCTGATCCTGGGTGTGAACGGCTTCATCGGCCATCACCTGTCCAAACGCATTCTTGAAACCACCGATTGGGAAGTGTTCGGGATGGACATGCAGACCGACCGGCTTGGCGATCTCGTCAATCACGAGCGGATGCATTTCTTCGAAGGCGACATCACGATCAACAAGGAATGGGTGGAGTATCACGTCAAGAAGTGCGACGTGATCCTGCCGCTGGTCGCGATCGCCACGCCCGCCACCTACGTGCAGCAGCCGCTGCGCGTGTTCGAACTCGATTTCGAGGCGAACCTGCCGATCGTGCGTTCGGCCGTGAAGTACGGCAAGCACCTGGTGTTTCCGTCGACCTCCGAGGTCTACGGCATGTGCTCGGACGAGCAGTTCGACCCGGACGCGTCGGCGCTGACCTACGGCCCGATCAACAAGCCGCGCTGGATCTACGCCTGCTCGAAGCAGCTGATGGACCGCGTGATCTGGGGCTACGGCATGGAAGGCCTGAACTTCACGCTGTTCCGCCCGTTCAACTGGATCGGCCCGGGCCTCGACTCGATCTACACGCCGAAGGAAGGCAGCTCGCGCGTGGTCACGCAGTTCCTTGGCCACATCGTGCGCGGCGAGAACATCAGCCTCGTCGACGGCGGCTCGCAGAAGCGCGCGTTCACCTATGTCGACGACGGCATCAGCGCGCTGATGAAGATCATCGAGAACCGCGACGGCGTGGCCACCGGCAAGATCTACAACATCGGCAACCCGAGCAACAACTACTCGGTGCGCGAGCTCGCGCACAAGATGCTCGAACTGGCCGCCGAATTCCCCGAGTACGCCGATTCGGCGAAGAAGGTGCAGCTGGTCGAGACCACTGCGGGCGCCTACTACGGCAACGGCTACCAGGACGTGCAGAACCGCGTGCCGAAGATCGACAACACGATGCAGGAGCTCGGCTGGGCACCGGAGTCGACATTCGACGACGCGCTGCGCAACATCTTCGAGGCGTATCGCGGCCACGTGGCCGACGCGCGCGCGCTGGTCGAGCAGCAAGGCTGACGCGTTGGCCCGCATCGTCCTCAAGATCGACGTCGACACGCTGCGCGGCACGCGCGAGGGCGTGCCGAACCTCGCGCGGATCTTCGATCGCCACGCCGCGCGCGCGACCTTCCTGTTCAGCCTCGGCCCCGATCACACCGGCTGGGCGATGCGCCGCGTGCTGCGGCCGGGCTTCCTGAAGAAGGTCTCGCGCACCTCGGTGGTCGAGCACTACGGCATCCGCCAGCTGATGTACGGCGTGCTGCTGCCGGGGCCGGACATCGGCCGCCGCGCGGCGGCCGAGATGCGCGCGATCCACGAGGCGGGCTTCGAATGCGGCATCCACACCTGGGATCACGTCTACTGGCAGGACAACGTGCGCACGCGCGAGCGTGACTGGACCGCGCGCGAGATGGGCAAGAGCCATGCGCGCTTCATCGAGATCTTCGGCGCGCCGCCCGCGACGCACGGCGCGGCCGGCTGGCAGATGAACGACGCCGCGTTCGAGCAGATCGACGCCTGGGGCATGCGCTACGCGTCCGACGGACGCGGCCACGGGCCGTACCGGCCGGTGGTGGCGGGCCGCACGCTCGGCCACGTGCAGTTGCCGACCACGCTGCCGACGCTCGACGAGGTGCTCGGCATCGACGGCGTGGACGAATCGAACGTGGCCGAGCACCTGCTCGCGCGCACCGAAGGCAATCCGCACGACCAGGTGTTCACGTTGCACGCCGAGCTCGAAGGCCAGAAGCTCGCGCCGGTGTTCGAGCAGCTGCTCGCCGGCTGGCGCGCGCAGGGCCACACGTTCGCGACCATGGGCGACTATCATGCCGCGCTGGATTTCGACACGCTGCCATCGTACCCTGTTACGTGGGGCGAAATTCCCGGTCGCTCCGGCGAACTGATCGTCCAGCCCGGCTGAGCGGTTTGCCGCGGTTCCCCGTCATGCCCGGCACGGCCCCAGCGTCGTGCCGCCGATAACAACAGGAGAAATCCCGTGTCCGTCGAAATCGACCGCCAAGTTCCCGATTTCACCGCGCCGGCGACAGGTGGCGAGTTCACGCTGTCCTCGCTGAACGGCAAGAAGCTCGTGCTGTATTTCTATCCCAAGGACAACACGCCCGGTTGCACCACCGAAGGGCTGCAGTTCCGCGATCTGTACCCGAAATTCAGGAAGGCCGGCGCCGAGATCGTCGGCGTCTCGCGCGACAGCCTGCGCTCGCACGACAACTTCAAGGCCAAGCTCGAGCTGCCGTTCCCGCTCGTTTCGGACCCCGACGAAACGCTCTGCGCGATGTTCGGCGTCATGAAATTGAAGAAAATGTATGGCAAGGAAGTGCGTGGAATCGAGCGCTCGACCTTCCTGATCGACGGTGACGGCGTGCTGCGTCAGGAGTGGCGCGGCATCAAGGTGCCGGGGCACGTCGACGAGGTGCTCGGTGCTGTACAAGCGCTTTGAGGCGGGTTATATTGGGCCGCAATGAATGCCCGTCAGCCCCATCTTTTTCGCCGCTGCGCAGGCGCACCGCACGAGGCGCTTAGGCCCGTGAGGCGCAGTACGCAGCAGGAAGCCGAGCCGCTTGCCCCTGTTCGGGGGCAGCGGCTTTTTTCATGGTCTTTCGCGGCCCGCGCCGCGTCCGTCCGTCAAGGAGCTGATCGAAAACTAGGCGAACCGGCGTTTTGACACCCATGTGCGCCACCGCGCGCAAACTGCACGCGAGCGCGTGACAGGATGCGAACCGCGGCGCATTCCAAGCGACACGATTCCTCCCGAGGGACACCATGCCTTTGCCTACTCCCCCCAGCAAGCTCGGCAGCCTGCTGCCGCCCGACGAATACAAGGCGAAAGCGCGCCCGAGCCGCAACACCAAGCGCGCCACCGATGGGGACACGGCCACCGCCGCCGCGCCCGTAGCCGAATACACCTCGCCCGCCAACGTCGCCGCCCCGATGGCTCCCGCCGCCAATGCCCCCGCCGCGCTGCACGCGGTCGCGCCGGCCATGGCCGAGCCAGCCGCGACCACCGGCACGCGATCGCGCAAGTCCCGGCAGACCGCCGCGCTGCTGACGCCGGTGCCGGCTCCGGCGCCCGCGCCGGCCGCGCCGCCCGAGGCACGCGCCGAAGCGCCCGCGACAACCGCCGCCGCGCCGGCCGCGGCCGCTGGCGACGCCACGCGTACCACGCGCGGACGCAAGAAGGCTCCCGCCGTCGAACTGCAAAAGCTGTTCGTGCTCGACACGAACGTGCTGATGCACGATCCGAGCAGCCTGTTCCGTTTCGAGGAACACGACGTCTATCTGCCGATGATGACGCTCGAGGAACTCGACAACCACAAGAAGGGCATGTCGGAAGTGGCGCGCAACGCGCGTCAGGTCAGCCGCACGCTCGACGGGCTGGTGGCCGACGCCGGCCCGATCTCGGCCGGCATCGCGCTGTCGCGCCTGGGCAGCCGCGAGGCGCTCGGCCGGCTCTACTTCCAGACCACGCTGACCGACATCGAGCCGGTGGAAGGCCTGCCGCAGGGCAAGGCCGACAACCAGATCCTCGGCGTGGTGCGCGCGCTGCAGCGCGAGCGCACCGACCGTCTCGTCGTGCTGGTGTCGAAAGACATCAACATGCGCATCAAGGCGCACGCGCTCGGCCTGCCGGCGGAAGACTACTTCAACGATCAGGTGCTCGAGGACAAGGATCTCCTTTACTCGGGCGTGCGCGAGCTGCCGCAGGATTTCTGGACCAGGCATGCCAAGGGCATGGAAAGCTGGCAGGACACCAAGACGGGCACCACGTACTATCGCGTGACCGGCCCGCTGGTGGCCTCGATGCTCGTCAACGAGTTCGTCTACCTCGAGCCGCACAACGGCGAGCCGACCTTCCACGCGATCGTGCGCGAGCTGAACGGCAAGACCGCGCTGCTGCAGACGCTGCGCGACTACAGCCACAACAAGAACAACGTGTGGGGCATCACGGCGCGCAACCGCGAGCAGAACTTCGCGCTGAACCTGCTGATGAATCCCGAGATCGACTTCGTCACGCTGCTCGGCCAGGCCGGCACCGGCAAGACGCTGGTCGCGCTCGCGGCCGGCCTCGCGCAGGTGCTCGACGACAAGCGCTACAACGAGATCATCGTCACGCGCGCGACGGTGCCGGTCGGCGAGGACATCGGCTTCCTGCCGGGTACCGAGGAAGAGAAGATGCAGCCGTGGATGGGCGCCTTCGACGACAACCTCGAAGTGCTGCAGAAGACCGACGACGCGGCCGGCGAATGGGGGCGCGCCGCCACCCAGGAGCTGATCCGCTCGCGGCTCAAGGTCAAGAGCATGAACTTCATGCGCGGGCGCACCTTCGTCGACAAGTACGTGATCATCGATGAGGCGCAGAACCTGACGCCGAAGCAGATGAAGACGCTCGTCACGCGCGCCGGCCCCGGCACGAAGATCGTCTGCCTCGGAAATATCGCGCAGATCGACACGCCGTACCTGACCGAAGGCAGCTCGGGCCTGACCTACGTGGTCGACCGGTTCAAGGGCTGGGGGCACAGCGGGCACGTGACGCTGGCTCGCGGCGAGCGCTCGCGGCTGGCCGATTACGCGTCGGATATCCTGTAAATCTGCGGTTGGAAAGAAGCGCCTCTTCGGGGGTGATGCCGTTCAGTTAAGCAACTGAACGGCATTTTTGTTTGGCGTGTGCGTCGTAAACGGAGCGACGCGCTGCCAACGTGGATCGCCATGACGAGCGATCCCCTGAGTCTCGTATTCGATACCCCTCCCGCGGACCTGAGCCGTCCGGGCGCGCACCGGCCTCAGGAATGGGTCGCACCGGCAATCGAGGCGACCGGCACGGCCGGCATTCGCCGTCGTCGCCTGCCCGCCGAGCAAGTGGTCTGGCTCGTGATCGCTCCGGCGATCTACCGCCACGGGTCGATCAGCGAAGTCGTCGACAGCCGCACAAGCGCGACCGCGGCTGGGCGACGCGCCGATGGCGTGGCTGTTCAGACGAACCGCGCGGGCCTGGCGCCAGCAGGACGCCGCGCGTCGCGCCTTCAAGGGATTGAGCCGGTGGGCCATGGACGGCACCACCTTGCGCATCCCGGAGAACCCGCCGATTCGCGAACATTTCGGCGCCCAAGTCCATGCCAGCGGCAAAGTGGCCAGGCTACCCTCAGGTGCGGGCCGTGACCCTGGGCTCGATTCCGGCTCATCTCGTCGCTGCGTGCCAAGCCCCTGCTTGAGTACATCCCGGTCCACTCGCTGGCCATGTTCGACAAGGGCTTCCCGCGCGCCGAAATTCCGTGGGGCCTGAGATCGGACCAACGCCATCGTCATTTCCTGATTCCGGCCAAATCGAATCCGCGTTGGGAGGCGATGTCGGGGCGGCCCGATGACGCCATGGTGCGCATGCGGGTCTCGCCGCAATCGCGGCGGAAATGTCCTGACCTACGGCAATGGGAGAGCGCACGCGCGATTCGAACGCTCGACGGGAGCCCGCCGAATTGAGCTTCGTCCGATCATTTCACCTCGTCCAGCACGAGATGATGCGGGCGGCTCGCACGCCGGCATTGGCTAAGCCGCCCGCCTTGCTTAAACGCCCGCGCGAGCACCTTGAACGGCTCCTCGACGACAAACGGCCCGACCGCAAATGCGATCGGGCCGTCAAGTCCCGTCCTGTTCGTTACGCCGTCCGGTTCCTCAAAAAGAACCTTAACTGAACGGCAATAGCCCTTCGGGGGCGCTGTTTTTGTTTGAATCCACGGTCGAAAGCCGCCGCTCGCGTCCGAATGCCAGCACACGGTCGCCAATGATCAATCCCCATTAAAATTCGAGGCTATTCAGGGCCAGAGTTTTTGCGCAAAAACTTCTTTTAGCTGCTCAAAATTCAGGCAACTTCTCAAGTCCCGCCTGAAGAGTTCTTGCCGAAGCCACGCCGGACCGACTACCATCCGCATTACCCGTCGTCATGCGGCGGACGCCTCGCTGGCGCCCGCCCCTCCTCCCGATGCTGCGAATCTGGCTGTCGATCGTCGTCGTTTCCCTGCTTGCCGCGTGCTCGACCGCACCGCAGCAGCAGTCGGCACGCTCGTCGGGGAGCCCACGCATCACCACGCCGCGTGCCTTCGCGCCGCCGCCCGGCTTCCCCAACTTCGTCGATCACAGCATCGGCCGCGAGGAAATCCCGATCCAGGCGATGAGCCTCGTCGGCATCCCCTACCGCTGGGGTGGCAACACGCCCGACGCCGGCTTCGACTGCAGCGGCCTCGTGCGCTACATCGTGTCGCGCGCCGCCAACGTCTCGCTGCCGCGCACCACCGCCGAGATGAGCACGCGCGGCGTATCGGTCGAGCCCGACGAGATCGCCCCCGGCGATCTCGTGTTCTTCAACACCACCGGACGGCCGCACTCACACGTCGGGATCTACGTCGGCAAGCTGCGCTTCGTCAACGCGCCCTCGACGGGCGGCACGGTGCGGCTCGACTATCTGACCAACCCTTACTGGGCCAAGCACTTCGACGGCATCCGGCGCGTCGCGCCGCCGCGCCATACGCCGACGCCGTTCGACACACCGACCTACGAAGCCGACAATCGCGCGCCCGAGCCGGTGCCGGCCTCACCGCCGCCGGCGTTGTCCTCGACGCCGCGCGCGGCGCCCGCCGCCGTGCCGGCCTACGCGGCCGCGCGGCTCGAGACGACACCTGCCGCCGTGCCGGCGCCGGCCGCGATCGTGGCCGCGCCGGCAACGGAGCCCGGCACCGCCGTCGCCACCAATGGCATGTCGCCACCGGTTCCGAACGGCGCGGCGGACGGCGACGCGTTCGAGCCGCCGCCCGCCGCGCTGTCGGCCGCGCAGCGTCAGGCTCGCGCGGCAGGCGCGACGACCGCCGTCGCAACGAACCCGGCCGCACCGGTCATGCCGTCCGCTTCCGCGAGCGCGAACGCCGGGACAGCGGCCGCCCCGCGCGGAAGCGCCTATGCCGCCGCACCCGACACCACGCCGGTGGCGAACGCGACCGCCGAACCCGACGCGATCGACGCCGCCGCCGACGCGTTCGAGCCGCCCCCACCCACGGCACGCGCGGCCGCACGACAGGCGCAGATGGCCTCGCCCGACGGCGTGCGGATCATTCGCGCCTCGACGGCACCGCCGCCCGCCTCCGGCAACGGCGACGATCCGATCGCCCGTTTCGCGAACGGCAGTTACTGAGTTCGACCCCGCGTTCAGCGCCGAACGGCGGGCCGCGACGCACTCACCCTGACCTGGCCCAGAAAAGCAAAACGCCGCGGCCATATCGGCACGCGGCGCTGCTTTACGTTCTCGCTGAATCCGGCGGCGCGACGCCGCCGACATCACGCATCAAAACACCCGGTGCCCCACCCACCAACCCGCCGCGGCAATCAGCGCCGAGGCCGGGATCGTCAGCACCCAGGCCCAGACGATGTTGCCGGCCACGCCCCAGCGCACGGCCGACAGCTTGCGCGTCGCGCCCACGCCGACGATCGCGCCCGTAATGGTATGCGTGGTCGACACGGGAATGCCGAGCCACGACGCCGAGAACAGCGTGATCGCGCCGCCCAGTTCGGCGCAGAAACCGCCGACCGGCTTGAGCTTGGTGATCTTCTGCCCCATGGTGCGCACGATCCGCCAGCCGCCGAACAGCGTGCCGAGCCCCATCGACAGGTAGCAGGCGCCGATCACCCAGACGGGCGGCGCGTCGGCGCCGGCGGACGCATAGCCGGTCGCGATCAGCAGCATCCAGATCATGCCGATCGTCTTCTGCGCGTCGTTGCCGCCGTGCCCGAGGCTGTAGAGCCCGGCCGAAACCAGTTGCAGCTTGCGGAAACGCCGGTCCACCTTGCTCGGTGGCGTGCGGAAATAGAACCACGACACCACGAGCATGAACAGCGAGCCGAGCACGAAGCCCAGCAGCGGCGAGATGAAGATGAAGGCGACCGTCTTCATCAGCCCGTCGAGGTTCAGCGAGCCCCAGCCCGACTTCGCGACGGCCGCGCCGACCAGCCCGCCGATCAGCGCATGCGACGAACTCGACGGAATCCCGTAATACCAGGTGATGACGTTCCAGCCGATCGCGCCGACGAGCGCGCCGAACACCACGTAGTGGTCGACGATCGCGGGATCGATGGTGCCCTTGCCGACGGTCTGCGCGACCTTCAGGTGGAATACGAAATAGGCGATGACGTTGAACACGGCCGCGAACGCGACCGCCTGCTGCGGCTTCAGCACGCCGGTGGAGACCACCGTGGCGATCGAGTTCGCCGCGTCGTGGAAGCCGTTCATGAAGTCGAACACGAGCGCGACGATCACGAGCGTCGCGACGGCCCAGATGGCGAGTTGTATCGAATGCATCGTCGTCGGCTCAGGCGTTTTCCAGCACGATGCCTTCGATGATGTTCGCCACGTCCTCGCACTTGTCGGTGATTTCCTCGAGCAGTTCGTAGACCGCCTTCAGCTTGATCAGCGTCTTGACGTCGTTCTCCTCGCGGAACAGCTTCGAGATGGCCGAACGCAGCACGCGGTCCGCCTCCGACTCCCAGCGGTCGATCTCCTCGCAGGCCTTGAGGATGCGCGCGGACTGCTTCATGTCCGACAGCAGCGCCACCGCCTGCTGCAGGTACTGCGCGGTCTGCGTGACGATCCGCGCGAGCTGGCTCGCCTCAGCGGTCACGGCCTGCACGTCGTAGAGCAGCACGGCCGTGGCGACGTCTTCCATCAGGTCGAGGACGTCGTCCATCGTCGTGATCAGCTTGTGGATGTCGTCACGGTCAATCGGCGTGATGAAGGTCTTGTGCAGCAGGTCCAGCGTTTCGTGGGTGAGCTTGTCCGCCGATTTCTCGGCCGACTGGACCTTCTGCTTGTGGATCTCGGCGTCCGCGAGATTGTCGATCAGCAATTCGAGCTCGCGGCCGCCGGCCACGATGAAATTCGCGTGCGAATTGAAGATTTCGAAGAACTTGCCCTCGGTGGGCATAAATCTGCCGAACATGAAGTTTCCGGAAATTGTCAAATGACTGTCACAAAAGCGGCGTCATTGTACCGTCTCCAGGAACCTCGGTCGCAGCGAAGCACGCCGCACCGCGATCAGATACAACATTTTGTGACGCGGGCTTTACAAGCGGACTTCACTCGCCATAGAAAGTCTGTGCGCCGGCGAAGTTGTCGAACTTCGTGAATTGCCCCGTGAAAGTCAGGCGCACCGGCCCGATCGGGCCGTTACGCTGCTTGCCGATGATGATCTCGGCGGTGCCCTTGTCGGGGCTGTCGGGGTTGTAGACCTCGTCGCGGTAGATGAACAGGATCACGTCGGCATCCTGTTCGATAGCGCCCGATTCGCGCAGGTCCGACATCACCGGGCGCTTGTTCGGCCGCTGCTCCAGGCCGCGGTTCAGCTGCGAGAGCGCGATCACCGGCACGTCGAGCTCCTTGGCGAGGCTCTTCAGCGAACGCGAGATTTCGGAGATTTCGGTGGCGCGATTCTCGCCCTGCGACGAACCCGTCATCAGCTGCAGGTAGTCGACGATGATCAGGCCGAGCTTGCCGCACTGCCGCGCGAGCCGGCGCGCGCGCGAGCGCAGTTCCATCGGGTTCAGGCCGCCCGTCTCGTCGATGAACAGCTGCGCCTCGCTCATCTTCTGCACCGCGTGCGTCAGTTTCGGCCAGTCCTCGTCGGTCAGGCGCCCGGTACGCATGCGGTGCTGGTCGAGCCGGCCCACCGAGCCGAGCATCCGCATCACGAGTTGGGTGCCCGGCATTTCCATCGAGAACACGGCGACCGGCAGGCCATATTCGACGGCGACGTATTCACCGATGTTCATCGAGAACGCGGTCTTCCCCATTGACGGTCGGCCGGCCACGATGATCAGCTCGCCGCCATGCATCCCCGAGGTCATCCGGTCGAGATCGACGAAGCCGGTCGGGGTGCCCGTGACATCGCTCGGGTTCGCGGTGTGATACAGCGTATCGATCCGCTCGACCACCTGCGTGAGCAGCGGCCCGATGTCGAGAAAGCCCTGGGTGCCGCGCGCGCCCTCCTCGGCGATCGAGAACACCTTCGATTCGGCCTCGTCCAGCAGCTGGCGCACTTCCTTGCCCTGCGGATTGAACGCGTCGGCCGCGATCTCGTCGGCCACCGACACGAGCCGGCGCAGCACCGCGCGATCGCGCACGATTTCGGCGTAGCGGCGTATGTTCGCGGCGCTCGGCGTGTTCTGCGCGAGCGCGTTCAGGTAGGCCAGCCCGCCCACGTCGTCGGCCTTGCCCGAGGTGACGAGCGCCTCGTACACGGTCACCACGTCGGCCGGCCGCGTCGAGGCGATCAGCCGCCCGATGTGCTCGTAGATCAGCCGGTGATCGTAGCGGTAGAAATCCTGCTGCGACAGAAAGTCGGCGATGCGGTCCCATGCGCTGTTGTCGAGCAGGAGGCCGCCCAGCACCGATTGCTCGGCCTCGACCGAGTGCGGCGGGACTTTCAGCGATTCGATTTGGGGGTCGTGCGGCACGTTCATGGCTTGGGATTATCGCGAAATGGGCCGGGATGCGCCAGCCGCCAACGGGCCGCCGCCGCCATCGGGTCGCCGCGGGATCCCGATCGGATCACGAGCGAAGCGAAAACGAAAAAGGCAGGGCCGGTTTCCCGTGCCCTGCCTCGTGGCCCGGACGGCGGAGCCGCCCGAACCGGACCTGCTTGCGTCAGTGTACGTTAAGCGTGATCGCCGATCACGTTCACCGTCACGTCGACCACGACGTCCGTGTGCAGCGCGACCTGCACGCCGTGCTCGCCGATCATCTTCAGCGGGCCTTCCGACAGGCGAACCTGCGCCTTCTCGACTTCGTAGCCGGCCTTCTTCAGCACTTCCGCGATGTCCGCGTTCGTGACCGAGCCGAACAGACGGCCGTCCACGCCCGACTTCTGCGTGATTTCGAACGACTGGCCGTTCAGCTTCTCGCCGACTGCCTGGGCGGCCGACAGCTTCTCGGCGGCGACCTTCTCGAGTTCCGCGCGGCGGACTTCGAATTCGGCGATCGCGTCCTTCGTCGCGCGGCGAGCCTTGCGGTTCGGGATCAGGAAGTTGCGTGCGTAGCCGTCCTTGACCTTGACGATGTCACCCAGGTTGCCCAGGTTCGCGACTTTTTCCAACAGAATGATTTGCATTCGAATTCTCCTTATTGCGTCGCCGGCTTACGCCTTGTGCTGGTCGGTGTACGGCAGCAGCGCGAGGAAACGCGCGCGCTTGATGGCCGTGTCGAGCTGACGCTGGTAATGCGCCTTGGTACCCGTCAGACGCGCCGGCGTGATCTTGCCGTTCTCGCCGATGAAGTCCTTCAGCGTTTCGGTGTCCTTGTAGTCGATCTGCTCGACACCGGCTGCCGTGAAACGGCAGAACTTCTTGCGCTTGAAGAGCGGGTTTTGTTGCTGACGACGCTTGTCGAATTTCTTGCCAGTGGGACGGGGCATGATTCAGTCCTTTCCTATGTCCTGCAATGCTGTGATGTGAAACACCAGGGTGCGCGCGTTGCGGCTTTTTTTCGCCAGGAAGCCGGTGAAGAGCGTCTCGACGCCCATCTCGCAGCGCTCCAGCCTGCCGCTCGCCTCGCCGGCGGCCATCGCCTCGATCGTCATTTCGACCTGTCGGCGGATGCCTGCCTCGACGACCTCCGTGCGGTGCTGCAGCGTGCAACTCGCGATCGGAACGCCTGCCGGCGTGTACCGCACCGGTTGTCGCTCGACGACGCTCGCCGTCAGTTGCAGCCTGTTCACGAAGTGATGCGTACCCTGATGGCTTGACCGATCCGGTCTTAAGCCTGCGCTTCGGCCGGCTGCGCTGCAGCTGCCTTCTTGGCTTCTTCGCGCTGAACTTCCTTCATCATCGGCGACGGGCCGGTCTCGGCCTTCTTCATCTTGACGATGAGGTGACGCAGCACGGCGTCGTTGAACTTGAACGCGTGTTCGAGTTCGTCGAGCGTCGCCTGGTCGCACTCGATGTTCATGCAGACGTAGTGAGCCTTAGCGAGTTTCTCGATCATGTAGGCCAGTTGACGACGGCCCCAGTCCTCGACGCGGTGGATCTGGCCAGCGCGCGTGGTGATCGTGGACTTGTAACGCTCGATCATCGCGGGCACTTGCTCGCTCTGATCGGGATGCACGATGAATACGATTTCGTAATGACGCATACACACTCCTTGTGGATTAAAGCCACCCGGGCGTCGGAACCGGTGTGGCAAGTGAGAAGCCGAAGATTCTAACCCGAACGACAGGCTCGTGCAACGGGTTCGCATCGTCCGCCCGCTGAATCAGCCGTGTTTTCAACGACTTGACCGCGGGGCGCGATCGACCGGGGCGGCCCGGCCCGCCGCGGCGTCAGCCCGGGCCGCTCCAGTAGCCCGGCCGCGCGTAGGCTTCGCGCAGGTAATCGATGAAGTAGCGCACGCGTGCCGGTACGTAGCGCTGCTGCGGGTAGACGGCGAGGATGTCGTAGTCCGGCAGCGCGTAGTCGTCGAGCACCGTCTCGAGTTCGCCCGTCTCCAGCTGACGCGCGATCTCCCAGGTCGAGCGCCAGCCGAGCCCGAGCCCTTCCGAGACCCAGCGGTGCAGCAACTCGCCGTCGTTGCAGTCGAGGTTGCCGGCCACGCGGATCGTCACGAGCTTGCCGTTGCGCCGGAAATACCAGCCGCGGTTCTGTCCCCCTTGCAGATTGAAGGCGAGGCAATTGTGCTTCGGCAGGTCGTCGAGCGATTGCGGCCGGCCGTGCCGGCGGAAATAGTCGGGCGTGCCGCACACCACGCGGCGATTGTTCGCGAGCTTCACCGCGACGAAGTTCGGATCGACCACGCCGCCGATCCGGATCGACAGGTCGTAGCCCTCGCGGACCAGATCGACGACGCGGTCGGTCAGGTTGAACGACAGCTGCAGGTCCGGCTTGTCGGCGACGAAGGCCGGCGCGAGCGGCGCGACGTGCTTGCGGCCGAACGCGGCCGGCGCCGACACGATCAGGTGCCCGTTCACGGCGCGGCGCCCGGCCGCGAGCTCGTTTTCGGCCTGGTCCCAGTCGCCGAGCAGCCCGCGGCAGCGTTCGAGGAACGCGGCGCCCTCCTCGCTCACCACCAGCCGCCGCGTCGAGCGATACATCAGCTTCACGCCGAGCCGCTTCTCCAGCGCGTCGATGCGCCGCCCCAGCACGACGGGCGACACCCCCTCCTCGAGCGCGGCCGCCGCCAGGCTGCCCGCGTCGGCCACGCGCACGAACGTCTCGATCTGCTTGAAGCGGTCCATCGGCGGCCTCCCGGTGCCCCGATCGATGCGCCGGACAGCCTGTCCGGACGGCATTCGATACTTTTAGTTTCGAAATAAGCGACGAGCGCCGATCTTATCAAAGCTTTCACGTCCACCTAAAGTGGCGACGACAACGTGATCCGTGATTCCCAAGGAGACATTCATGGCCAAGATGAGAGCCGTCGACGCCGCGGTGCTGGTGCTCGAGAAGGAAGGCATCCAGACCGCCTTCGGCGTGCCGGGCGCCGCAATCAATCCGTTCTACTCCGCGCTGCGCAAGTCAGGCGCGATCGGCCACGTGCTGGCGCGCCACGTCGAGGGCGCCTCGCACATGGCCGAGGGCTACACGCGCGCCGCGCCGGGCAACATCGGCGTCTGCATCGGCACCTCGGGGCCGGCCGGCACCGACATGATCACCGGCCTCTATTCGGCCTGGGCAGATTCGATCCCGATCCTCGCGATCACGGGCCAGGCGCCGCGCGCGCGGCTCTACAAGGAGGACTTCCAGGCCGTCGACATCGAATCGATCGCCAAGCCGGTCACCAAGTGGGCCGTCACGGTGCGCGAGCCGGCCCTCGTGCCGCGCGTGTTCCAGCAGGCCTTCCACCTGATGCGCTCGGGCCGCCCCGGCCCGGTGCTGATCGACCTGCCGATCGACGTGCAGCTGGCCGAAATCGAGTTCGACATCGATACCTACGCGCCGCTGCCGGCCTACAAGCCGGCCGCCACGCGCGCCCAGATCGAGGCCGCGCTCACGATGCTCAACGACGCCGAGCGGCCGCTGATCGTGTCGGGCGGCGGCGTGCTGAACGCGGCGGCCGAGGACCTGCTGGTCGAGTTCGCGGAAACGCTCGGCGTGCCGGTGATCCCGACGCTGATGTCGTGGGGCGCGATTCCCGACGATCACCCGCTGATGGCCGGCATGGTCGGGCTGCAGACCTCGCACCGCTACGGCAACGCCACGCTGCTCGCCTCGGACTTCGTGCTCGGCATCGGCAACCGCTGGGCCAATCGCCACACCGGCAGCGTCGAGGTCTACACGAAGGGCCGCAGGTTCGTACACGTCGACATCGAGCCGACCCAGATCGGCCGCGTGTTCGGCCCCGACCTCGGCATCGTGTCGGACGCGAAGGCCGCGCTCGAGCTGTTCGTGGCGGTGGCCCGCGAATGGAAGGCCGCCGGCCGCCTCAAGGACCGCGGCGCCTGGGCGGCCGACTGCCGGCAGCGCAAGCAGACACTGCAGCGCAAGACCCATTTCGACGACGTGCCGGTCAAGCCGCAGCGCGTCTACGAGGAAATGAACAAGGCGTTCGGCCGCAACACCTGCTACGTCAGCACGATCGGCCTGTCGCAGATCGCCGGCGCGCAGTTCCTGCACGTCTACAAGGCGCGCAACTGGATCAACTGCGGGCAGGCCGGCCCGCTCGGCTGGACCATTCCGGCCGCGCTCGGCGTGCGCGCCGCGGACCCGGGCCGACCGATCGTCGCGCTGTCGGGCGACTACGACTTCCAGTTCATGATCGAGGAGCTCGCGGTGGGCGCGCAGTTCAAGCTGCCCTACGTCCACGTGGTGGTGAACAACTCGTATCTGGGCCTGATCCGCCAGGCGCAGCGCGCGTTCGACATGGACTATTGCGTGCAGCTCGCGTTCGAGAACGTCAACGCCCCCGAGCTCGGCAGCTACGGCGTGGATCACGTCGCCGTGGCCGAGGGGCTCGGCTGCAAGGCGCTGCGCGTGACCAGGCCGGAACAGATCGCGCCCGCCTTCGAGCAGGCCAAGCAACTGATCGCCGAGTTCAGCGTGCCGGTGGTGGTGGAGGTGATCCTCGAACGCGTGACCAACATCGCGATGGGTGCCGAGATCGACGCGATCAACGAGTTCGAACCGCTCGCCGAGCGGCCCGAACACGCGCCGACCGCGATCTCGCTGCTCGATTGACCCTTGCTTCCTTCTGACCGACCGGAGACACCCGCCATGCCGAAATTCGCCGCGAACCTGACGATGCTGTTCAACGAAGTGCCGTTCCTCGAGCGGTTCAAGGCCGCCGCCGACGCGGGCTTCGACGCCGTCGAGTTCCTGTTCCCGTACCCCTACGCGAAAGAGGAACTGGCCGAGCGGCTCGCCGCCCATCGCCTGAAGCTGGTGCTGCACAACCTGCCGGCCGGCAACTGGGATCAGGGCGAGCGCGGCATCGCCTGCCTGCCCGACCGGCGCGCCGAGTTCCAGGACGGCGTGGGCCGCGCGATCGACTACGCGAAGGCGCTCGGCGTGCCGCAGCTGAACTGCCTGGTCGGCATCGCGTCGGCCAGCGTGCCGCGCGACACCACCCACGTGACGATCGTCGAGAACCTGCGCTTCGCCGCCGAGGCCTTGAAGCGCGAAGGCATCCGGCTGCTGGTCGAGCCGTGCAATCACCACGACATCCCCGGCTTCGCGCTGAACCGCTCGGCCGAAGCGCTCGACGTGATCCGCGCGGTGGGGTCCGACAACCTGTTCCTGCAGTACGACATCTATCACATGCAGCGCATGGAGGGCGAACTCGCGGCGACGCTGCGCGCGAACCTGCCGGCGATCGCGCACGTCCAGCTCGCCGACAACCCGGGCCGCCACGAGCCCGGCACCGGCGAGATCCGCTACGCCTGCCTGTTCGACCTGCTCGACGAGCTCGGCTACGACGGCTACGTCGGCTGCGAGTACAAGCCGCGCACGACCACCCGCGACGGGCTCGGCTGGCTGCGCGAAGCGAAGCAGCGCAGCGCCGAGCACGCCTGACGCCCCCCTTTCCTCATATTCCTACGGAGACACTCTGACATGGCAACGATCGGTTTCATCGGCCTTGGCATCATGGGCTCGCACATGGCGCGCAACCTGCTGAAGGGCGGCCACTCGCTGGTCGTCAACGGCGCCTTCCCGGTGCCGGACGACCTGCGCGGGCAGGCCCGGGTGGTCGCGAACTCGACGGCGGTGGCCGACAGCGCCGAGATCATCATCTCGATGGTGCCGGACACGCCCGACGTGCGCAGCGTGCTGTTCGCCGACGACGGCGTCGCGAAGGGCCTGACGGCCGGCAAGCTGGTGATCGACATGAGCTCGATCTCGCCGCTCGACACGCAGGAGTTCGCCAGGCAGATCAACGCGCTCGGCTGCGACTATCTCGATGCGCCGGTATCGGGCGGCGAGGTCGGCGCGCGCGACGCGACGCTGACGATCATGGTGGGCGGCCCCGAGCAGGCGTTCGAACGGGCCCGGCCGCTGTTCGAGCTGATGGGCAGGAACATCTCGCTGGTGGGCGACAACGGCGCCGGCCAGACCACCAAGGTGGCGAACCAGATCATCGTCGCGCTGAACCTGGAGGCGGTGGCCGAGGCACTGCTGTTCGCGGCCCGCTCGGGCGCCGATCCGGAGCGCGTGCGGCGCGCGCTGATGGGCGGCTTCGCGTCGTCGCGGATTCTCGAGCTGCACGGCGAGCGGATGACCAAGCGCACGTTCGAGCCGGGCTTTCGCATCGAGCTGCACCAGAAGGACCTGAACCTCGCGCTCGACGGCGCGCGCCGCCTCGGCCTCGCGCTGCCCCATACCGCGAGCGCGCAGCAGCTGTTCAGCGTGTGCGCCGCGCACGGCGGCAAGGCCTGGGATCACTCGGGCATCGTCCGCGCGCTCGAGATCATGTCGAACCTCGAGATCGCCGAGCCGAAGTGAATGCGGGCACGGCGCGCCGGCCGCGCACGCGGCGCGCCGCACGGTGGGGCGCCCGCCGGATCTTCGGGTCCGGCGGGCGGTTGAAGGCCGCTCTGGGCTGAGAGCGGCTGGTGGGGTCCGCAGCGGCACCCGGCGGCGTCGGGGAAGCCTTGGTCGGTCAGACGTCGTCGTCGGGTGTCCGCTTGTCGGATTCATCAGCGATCCTCATCATTGCCCTGCCCTTCGAGCGGGTCGCTTCGATCGATGCGGCCATGAAAAAACGGACCTTCGGTCCGTTTTTCGTATGCGTCGATCGTCGATGTCGGGCGCCGCGCCTCAGTAGGTATCGAACACCGTCTGCAGTTCAGCCGGATCGCTCACGCCGGCCGCGAGCGCGAGCATCAGCAGCACGCGCGCCTTGAACGGGTTCAACGAGCCGGCGCTGACGAAGCGCAGCGCGTCGTCGTTGGCCGCGCCGTTACGCATCACGTGCCCCGAGCCGACGCGCGAGGCGCGCACCACCGCCACGCCGCGGCGCGCGGCCTCGACGAGCGCCTCCTGCAGCCGCGCGTGGATCGAGCCGTTGCCGGTGCCGGCCACCACGATGCCCTTCACGCCGGCCGCCACCAGCGCATCGACGCCGAGCCGCGATACGCCCGCGTAGCTCGTGACGACCTCCACGGCCGGCCAGTCGGTGCCGATCGTGAAACGCGTGGCCGCCGTATGTGGGCGCGTGACGCCGCGCGCGAACTCGACGCGGCCGTCCTGCACCCAGCCCAGCACGCCCAGCTCCGGCGACTGGAACGCGTCGACGGCATAGGTGCTGGTCTTCACGACGTCGCGCGCGCTGTGGATCTTGTTGTTGAACGCGACCAGCACGCCCTGACCGTGCGCGGCGCGATGCGCGGCGACGGTCACCGCGTTGAGCAGGTTCAGCGGGCCGTCCGGGGACAGCGCCGTGGCCGGCCGCATCGCGGCCGTCAGCACCACCGGCTTGCAGGTCTTGACGGTCAGGTGCAGCAGGCACGCGGTTTCTTCCAGCGTGTCGGTGCCGTGCGTGATCACGATGCCGTCGATCCCGTCGTCGGCCGCGAGCGCGTCGATGCGCGCGGCGAGCGCGCTCCAGAGCGCCGGCTCGAGATCCTTGCTGTCGATGCTGGCGATCTGCTCGCCTTCGATCCGCGCGACGCGCGCGAGCGCCGGCACCGCGTCGAGCAGCGAGGCGATGCCGAGCGCGCCGGCCTGGTAGCCGGCCGTGTTGGTGGCGTCGGCAGCGGCGCCGGCGATCGTGCCGCCGGTGGCGAGGACCGCGATGCGCGGCAGCGCCGGCGCGGTGCCGGCGGAGTTCGGGTGGGGAGTCGAATAGGTCATGGCCGCGATTGTAATCGCTGTCCGGCGCGCTTCGGCGATCCTTCGCGCCCGGCGCCGGAAGCGACCGCCGCCGCGGCCTCCGGCGCCGGCGGGCCGCGTGCCCGCCGGCGCCGCGCCGCGCGTTTGCCCGCTCTGGTATTTTCGGGATGATTTGCCATAATGGCCTCGCGTTCCGCGCAGCCGCGCGCGACGTCCGGTGTCACGAGAACGCCAATTACCCAACGGGAGTGTCCAATGAAAATCCGATCGCTGATGGCCGCGCTGCTCGTCGGCGGCATGCTGGCTTCGCCCGCGTTTGCCGCCAACAGCCAGCAGGACAAGATGAAGGCTTGCAACGCGCAGGCGGCCGGCAAGTCGGGCGACGAGCGCAAGGCCTTCATGAAGGACTGTCTGTCCGCGAAGCCGAAGATGTCCCAGCAGGACAAGATGAAAGCCTGCAACACGCAGGCGGCCGGCAAGAAAGGCGATGAGCGCAAGGCGTTCATGAAGAGTTGCCTGTCGAACCAGCCCGCGGCCTGACGCTCCCGCGCCCGCTCGATGCCGCGCCCCGCTCACGCGGGCGCGGCATTTTTCATGGCGGCCTGGCGGCCGCCTCGCTCGGCGCCTTTGCGCCGCGCCAATCCGTCCCGTGCCGCGCCGCGTTTTCTCCTATGATGGTTGAGCCGCGCGCATGAAACCGATCCGCCCGCCGTCACCCGACGGCCGGCCGTGCCCGCGCCGCAAGCATCGCCCCGCACGAGAACGGAGGCAGCAATGACAACGAGACGCCGTCGCTGGTTACGCCGCTGGCTGCTGGTCGTGGCCTGCTGGGCCATCCCGGTCGCGACCGTCGCGGTCCGCGAGGTCCGGGACGAATCCGCCTACAACCGCGCCGACCTGCAGCGCGAACTGCGCAGCTGGCAGTTCAGCGACGCGCAGCAGGCCGCCGGTGTCGCCGCGCGATGCCGCGGCACGCCCGAGGCCGCGCGCACGGCCGGCTGCCCCGACGCGGTGCTGGACGCCAACGCGCCGCGCCAGCGCGAGGCCGAGGCCGAATACGCGCTGCGCCAGCGCACGCTCGCGGTCTATCTGCTCCACGCGCTGATCGGCTACTGGGCCGCGCCCGCCGCGCTGCTGTTCGCGTTCGGCGCGGCGATCGGGCTGCTGCGGCGCGCGCTGCGGCATGCCCCGGTGCCGCCCGTCGATCCGCCCGCCGCCGCCTGATCCGACGCGCCGCATGGAATTGCGCCGGGGCGCGTCCGATGCGGATGCCGCCGTGTTCGCGTTGCCAGCCTGGCCGAGCGCCGGGACAGGCATCGAAACGGACCGCCTCACGATCGCTTTCCGGCGCGTTTTCCAGCTCGCTTCAGGTCGATTCCAGCCGATTTTCGCGCCCGATCTCCGTTCCTTCCCGGCCCCGAAAATTCAGGAATTCAGTCTCAAAAACAAAGGTTTAACCAATCTTAACGATTTGACGCTTTTTTTACGAGAAGGAGAAAAAAAGATACGGATCGCTGTGATATAACTCGGGATGCATTGCCCTGTTTTGGCGGGACAACCCGCGAAACCACACCTGATGGAGAAAAACGATGCAAAAACGCAATCTCGTGTTGAAAGCCGCCGCCGCGCTCATCGTCGGGAGCCTCGCGCTCGCCGGCTGCACCACCACGCCCGACAAGCCCGCGACCGCCTCGACCAACGCATCGAAGCGCCAGGCCATCGACGCCAGCGTGAACGCCACGCTCTCGCGCCTCTATTCCACGGTGCCCGGCTCGCGCGAACTGGCGGCGAAGTCGCGCGGCATGCTGGTGTTCCCGGAAGTGCTGCAGGCCGGCTTCATCGTCGGCGCGCAAACGGGTAACGGCGCGCTGCGCGTGGGCGGCAGCACCATCGGGTACTTCAACACCTCGTCGCTGTCGGTGGGCCTGCAGGCCGGCGCGCAGTCGAAGGCCGTCATCTTCCTGTTCATGACGCAGGATTCGCTCGACAAATTCCGCGCCTCGAACGGCTGGGCCGCCGGTGCCGACGCCTCGGTCGCGCTGGTCAAGATGGGCGCCAACGGCGCGGTCGACTCGAACACCGCGACGGCGCCGGTCGAAGTGGTGGTGCTGACCAACGCCGGCCTGATGGGCGACGTGTCGATCAACGGCACCAAGGTGACGAAGCTGGATCTGTGATCGCGGGCGGCGGGGCCGCTCCGGACTTCGAAGCCCCGCCGCCGTGATGCACGAAAAAAGGCGCCCGCGAAGGGCGCCATTTTTTTGTCCGGCATCGGGTTCGGAACGCCGGACGGAAACGCCGGGTCAGGAGGCCGAATCGATCACCTTGAAGCGCGAACGCTTCTGCGCGCGGATCAGCGCCTGATAAACGTCCACGTACTGCTGCGCCATGCGGCGCGACGTGAAGCGCTCCTCGAAACGCTGCCGCACGCGCGTGCGCGACAGCAGCGGCAGGCGGTTCACGGCGGCCACCGCGCCGATCTCGTCCTCGACGATGAAGCCCGTCAGCCCTTCCTCGATCACCTCGGGCACCGCGCCGCGGTTGAAGCCGATCACCGGCGTGCCGCAGGCCATCGCCTCGATCATCACGAGCCCGAACGGCTCGGGCCAGTCGATCGGGAACAGCAGCGCATGCGCGCCGGACAGGAACCCGGCCTTGTCGCCGTCGGCGATCTCGCCGATGTACTCGACGTGCGGCAGCGCGAACAGCGGCTTGATCTTGCGTTCGAAGTATTCCTCGTCGGCCGCGTCGATCTTCGCGGCGATGCGGATCGGCAGGCCGCAGCGCTCGGCGATCCGGATCGCGCGGTCCACGCGCTTCTCGGGCGAGATCCGGCCCAGGAACGCGAGGTAGCGCGGTTCCACCGGCTGCGGCGTGTAGAGCGTGTCGGGCAGGCCGTGCTGCACCGTCTTCAGCCAGTTCGCGCGCGGCAGTGGCTGACGCTGCGCGTTCGAGATCGAGACCACCGGCGCGGTGTCGAACAGGTCGAAGATGGGCTGCTGTTCGAGCAGGTCGAGGCGCCCGTGCAGCGTCGTGAGGAACGGCACCGGCTGGCGCTTGAACACCGAGAACGAGTAATAGTCCATGTGGAAATGCAGCACGTCGAATTCGCTCGCGCGGCGCGCGACGCGCTCCATCAGCAGCATGTGCGGCGCCACGCGGTCGCGGATCGACACGTCGAGCCGCATCGCGCGCGGCCATACCGCATCCAGCTTCGCGCTGGTGTGCGAGTCCCCGCTCGCGAACAGCGTCACGTCGTGGCCGAGTTCGACCAGTGCCTCCGTGATGTAGGAGACGACGCGTTCGGTGCCGCCGTAGAGCTTCGGCGGCACGGATTCGGTCAATGGCGCGATCTGAGCAATCTTCATCGTTTTATCTCCGGGATGCCCGTCGGCGGTGCCGCAACAGCGGGGCACCGTCTCCCGACATTATTCGCGATCGCCATCGCGGGCGGCAGCGGGATTGCATTTTCTGGGCCTTGTTACAGCACGGATACATTCGCGCCGGTCATTTTTTCCACCCCTCGGGGTCCGAGCCCACGCGAACTCGCCGGCCCGGCGCCCGGCGACCCCGGTGCCGTCACCGGGCGCTCAACGCGACGGCCATTTCCAGGCGGGCCGGTCGAGCGCCTCGTCGTCGACGCGGGTCTCGCCGAGCCGCTTGTCCAGCACCAGCGACAGGCTGCCCGCCTCGCGTTCGAGCGTGGCGACGAGCCGTGCCGCGTGCGAGACCACGATCACCTGCGAGCGCGCCGCGGCCAGCGCGATCAGCCGGCCGAGCGCCGGCAGCAGGTCCGGATGCAGGCTCGTCTCGGGTTCGTTCAGCACCAGCAGGGCCGGCGGGCGCGGCGTGAGCAGCGCGGCGGCGAGCAGCAGGTAGCGTAGCGTGCCGTCCGACAGTTCGGCCGCGCCGAGCGGGCGCAGCAGCCCGGGCTGGCGCATCGCCACCTCGAAACGGCCGCGCCCGGCCGCGTCGTCCACCGCGAGCCGCGCGCCGGGGAACGCGTCGTCGATGGTCGCGTCGAGCGCCTCGGCGTCGCCGATCTCGCGGATCGTCTGCAGCGCGGCGGCCAGGTCGGCGCCGTCGTCGGCCAGCACCGGCGTGTGGGTGCCGATCTGCGCGCGCCGCGCGGGCGCGTCGGCATCGGTGCGGAAATGGTCGTAGAAGCGCCACGAGCGGATCCGCTCGCGCAGCGCGATCATCTCGGGCGCACCGGCCGGATCGACGAACTCGGTCAGCATGCTGTCGAACGACGCGACCGGCTGCGGCACGGTGCGCCAGCCGCCCGTCGCGTCGCGCGTGCGGATCTGCGCGCCGTGGCGATCGACGAGCAGCGCGGACGGCCGCAGCAGCGTGCCGCTCCAGACGCACTCGCGCTTGATCACCGGGTCGCGGCCGAACAGCGTGGTCTCGTTGACGATCGGCATGCCGAGATCGATCGCATAGCCGAAATCGGCGCAGGCAAAACCGAGCCGCAGCGACACCGGCTCCTTGCGCACCAGCGGCTCGACGGGCGCCTCGCCCGCCAGCATCGCGCGCGAGAAGCGCTCGGGGCCGGCCCACAGCGTCGAGGCCAGCCCGCCCTCGCGCGCCAGCGACGGGATTGCGCGGCCCTGCGCGGTGTCGGCCAGCAGCCGCAACGCGCGGTAGACGCTCGACTTGCCGCTGCCGTTCGGCCCGGTCACGACGTTGAGCCCGGCCAGCGGCACGATGAAGTCGCGCAGCGAGCGGTAGTTGGCGATCGCGAGCGCGCTCAGCGGCGGCAGCGGCGCGGAGGAATCGGGCATCGGCATGGGGCGCTCGCGGCAGGGAGGCTGGCTGGGGAGGCGGGCTGGCGCGGCCGTCAGCGCACCGACACCGTCTCGGTGGCGGTTGGATCGGCCGGCGTGTTCGCGGCGGTGCTCGACGCGGGCTCGCCCGGCAGCCACGACGGCAGGTTCGGCGTGTCGCCGCTGCCCGGCGTGGCAAGCTCCATGCGGCCGCGCGGCAGGCTGTCCGGGTAATGCGTCTGCAGGAACGCGATCAGCCCTTCGCGCACGCGGCAGCGCAGATCCCACGACAGCGACGAGTCCGGCGAGCTGACCAGCGCGCGCAGCTGGATCGAGCGCTCGGTCGCGTCGGTCACCTGCAGCACCTGCACGCGGCCGTCCCATTCGGGCGCCGAGGTGACGATCCTCGCCAGCTCGTCGCGCAGCGGCGCGAGCGGCGTGCGGTAGTCGACGAACAGGAACACGGTGCCGATGATCTCGGCGCTGTTGCGCGTCCAGTTCTGGAACGGGTTCTCGATGAACCACTGCAGCGGCACCACCAGCCGCCGCTGGTCCCAGAGCCGCACCGACACGTAGGTGCCGGTGATCTCCTCGATGCGACCCCACTCGCCCTGGATCACCACCACGTCGTCGAGCCGGATCGGCTGCGACAGGCCGATCTGCAGGCCCGCGATCAGGTTGCCGAGCACCGGCCGCGCGGCGATACCGGCGACCAGCCCGGCCACGCCCGCCGAGGCCAGCAGGCTGGCGCCGATCTGGCGCACGTTCGGGAACGTCATGAGCGCGGCGCCGGTGCCGATGATCACGATCACCACCATCACCGAGCGCGCCAGCACGCGCGCCTGGGTGTGGATCCGGCGCGCCTCCAGGTTGTTCGGCGTATCGACCGGATGGGCCAGCACGATCGCCTCGCCGGTCGCCGCGGCCAGCCGCATCAGCAGCCAGGTCAGCGAGACGATCAGCCCGACCGCCGACAGCGTGCGCAGGCCGCCCGAGTGTGACAGCTCGTCGGCGACCTGCAGCGAGAGGAATTCGAGCGCGAGGAAGGCCAGCACCGCCAGCGCGGGCCGGTCGATGTAGCGCACGATCACGCTCATGAACGGATAGGGTCGCGCAAGCGGGATCACCACGCGCGCGCCGAGCCAGTGGATGCCGGTCACGGTGGCCAGCAGCAGCACGGCGACCAGCAGCGTACCCGGCCAGGAATGGAGCGGCGCATCGGCGATGGCCGCGAGTTGATCGAGCATCGTCGTCATCGCGCGGTGGCTGCATCGTCAGGGCGGGAACCGGGGTTCCCGCGCGGGGTGGTCGGATGGCGCGGCGGGCCCAAGGCCGGCCCGCTCACGCCGGGGCGAAGCGGCCGCGTGCGGGCGGCACGCCGGCCGTTGCGGCACGGAAAGCCCGGGAAGGCGCAGGCGCGCTCAGACGGCCGCAGCCCCGCACCCGCCGCTCAGTTCACGTTGCGGCACGGAAACGCCTTGCCGAGCCCGAGCGACACCGCCGTGCTGGCGTTGTAGTCGACGATCTTCGGGTTCTCGGCGACGTATTTGCGGATCGCGTCCGTCATCTGCTGCGCCTTGATGTCGGGCGGCAGGCAGAAATACTGGCCGACGCGCGGCCCGGTGGTGCCGCCGATCGCGTCGATCGTGTTGTAGACGCCGTCGGCGGCGCCCTCGATGTACGCGCCGCACGACGCGCGAGACTTCACGTCGGTCTTCGCGCAGAGCTTGTCGAGATCACCGGCCGTGAAGGCGTGCGCCGAGAGCGGCACGACGAACGCGGCGGTAAAAAACAGAGCCCGCAACATTGGATGTTCCTTTATGTCAGGTCGGCGGCGTCAGGCCGGCACGACAAAAACGGCGCGGCAAGCGCCGCGCCCAAAACCGCTATTTTGCACTGTTTTGACCATTGCCCGCATTCGCGGGCCGCGCATCGCCGATCGGCACCGTGCGCTTCGACAAAATCGCGACCGCGTCGGGCGCCTGATAGTGCTTCGCGAACTCGAGCGCGGTCACGCCGACCTGGTTCTTGATGGCCGGATCGGCGCCCTGGTCGAGCAGCAGCGTGACGGTGGTGTCGTGGTTGCCGCGCGCGGCCATCATCAGCGGCGTGGTGCCGTTCGGCGAGCCCGCGTCGATGTAGGCGGACTTGTCGAGCAGGTAGCTGACCACGTCGTCGTGGCCGTTGGTGGCCGCGTAGTGCAGCGCCGTCCAGCCCTTCTTGCTGACCTCGGCGCCCTTGTCCACCAGGTATTTGACGAGCGGCAGGTCGCCGTTGAGCGAGGCCATCATCAGGGCGTTCTCGCCGGCCGGATCGGTCTTTTCCAGATCGACGTTCGGCGCCGCGGCGAGCGCCTCGGCGACCTTGTCGGACTTCTCGCGCGCGGCGATCACGAGCAGCGGGTTGCCGCGCTCGTCGGTCAGGTTCGGGTCGAGCCCATGCTTCAGCTGCTTCGCGATGTCGTCGATGTCGTCGAACTTGACGGCCTTGACGATCGCGTCGCGCGACTCGGCCTGCGCGAGCGGCGCGGCGAGGCCCGCGGCCACGCCGGCGGCGATGACGAGCGCGCGCAGCGCGGCGCCGGGGCGAATCGTGGATGCACCGTGGATCGTTTTCATTGATTTTGGCTCCTTCCCTGGGTGGTTCCGGGCCGGCACCGCGTCAGGCGGCGATGCCGAACAGCCGGAAAAAGTTCTGCGAGGTCGCGGCGGCCAGCGCTTCGTCGCTGATGCCGCGCTGTGCCGCGATAAAGCGTCCGACATAACTGACGTAAGCAGGTTCATTCGGCTTGCCGCGATACGGCACCGGCGCGAGGTACGGCGAGTCGGTCTCGATCAGCAGCCGCTCGAGCGGCACGCGCCGCGCCACGTCCTGCACCTCCTCGGCCTTCTTGAACGTGACGATGCCCGACAGCGAGATGTGGAAGTTCTGCGCCAGCGCGGCCTCGGCCACCGGCCACGGCTCGGTGAAGCAGTGCATCACGCCGCCCGGCAGCGAGGCGCCCTCCTCGGCCATCAGCCGCAGCGTGTCGTCGGCGGAGGCACGGGTGTGGATGATGAGCGGCTTCATGGTCTCGCGCGCGGCGCGGATGTGGGTGCGAAACCGCTCGCGCTGCCACTCCATGTCGGCAAGCGTGCGCTCGCCGAGCCGGTAGTAGTCGAGCCCGGTCTCGCCGATCGCGACCACCTTCGGATGCGCGGCCAGTTCGACGAGTTCGGCGAGCGTCGGCTCCTTCACGTCCTCGTGGTCCGGATGCACGCCCACCGAGGCGAACACGTTGTCATGGCGCTCGGCGATGTCGAGCACCGCCGGCAGCGTCTCCAGGTCGACCGACACGCAAAGCGCGTGCGTGACCTGCTGCTCGCGCATGTTGGCGAGCACCTCGGGCAGGCGCTCGGCGAGGCCTTCGAAATTGATGTGGCAATGGGAATCGACGAACATCTGCGCTTCCTGTCTGGGTTCGGGGTGGGCCGGCGGCCGGCTTCAGGCGTAGAGCGCGCGGTAGCCGAGGAACAGCTCCTCGAACACGAGCCGCGCGTTGAGCGGATGGTTCTCCACCATGCGCTGCCGCGTGACGGTCTTCATGAAGCGCGTGAACGCGTCGGCGTCGAGCGCGGCCGCGCAGCGCGCGAGCGCGTCGCGCTGCGCCGGGAAATAGCGCGGCCGGCCGGCGCTGCGCTCGGCCAGCAGGTCGTAGAGCCAGCGCTGCAGCCAGCCGAGCACGAGCGGCATCGGCAGCTTCTGCAGCGACTCCCCGCAGGCGAACGGGTCGCAGCGCGCGCCGGCCGCCAGCTGCGCGAGCGTCCAGTCGCGCAGCGGCCGGTGCTCGTCGCTCGCCAGCGCGAGCGCGGCGAGCGGCGCGCCGCCGGCTTCGGCCAGCAGCGCGGCCGCGTCGTCCACGCGCTCGGCGGCGAGCCAGGCCACCGCCGCCGCGTGCGAGGGCACCGTCATCGGCCATTGCCGGCAGCGGCTGATGATGGTCGGCAGCAGCCGGTCGAGCCGCGCCGAGACCAGCAGGAACACCACGCCCGCGGGCGGCTCCTCGAGCGTCTTCAGCAGCGCGTTGGCGGCCGCCACGTTGAGCGCCTCGGCCGGGTACAGCACCACCACGCGCGCGCCGCCGCGATGCGAGCCGACCCCGACGAAGTCGAGCAAGCCACGCACCTGCTCGATCTTGATCTCCTTGCTCGGCGTGCGGGTTTTCTTGCCGCCCTCGTCGGCATCGGCCTTCGGTTCCTCGGCCACGGCGCCCGGCGCCTCGCCGGCCAGCGCCTCGGGCAGCACGATCCGGTAGTCGGGATGGTTGCCCTGCCCGAACCAGGTGCAGGCCGGGCAGCTGCCGCACGGCTCGCCGTTGCCCCGCGGCGACTCGCAGAGCAGGCCCTGCGCCAGGTGCTGGGCGAAGCGCAGCTTGCCGATGCCGGCCTGGCCGTGCAGCAGCAGCGCATGCGGCCAGTGCGCGCGCAGCGCCTGCAGCCGGTCCCAGTCGTCGGTTTGCCACGGATAGATCATCGGTATGTCGGCCTTTGGTCGGATGAGCGGGTCGTAGGGGCGCCGGCGGGCGGCATCAGAGCGCGGCCAGCACGCCTTCGAGCTGCCGCTGGATCTGCGCGATCGACTGCGTCGCGTCGACGATCAGGAAGCGGTACGGCGCTTCCTCGGCGCGGCGCAGGTATTCGGCGCGCGTGCGCAGGAAGAACGCCTCGCTCTCGCTCTCGAACTTGTCGGGCGCGCGCACCGCGCCGCGCCGCTCGCTCGCCACCTCGGGCGGCACGTCGAACAGGATCGTCAGGTCGGGCTGGAAGCCGCCCTGCACCCAGCGTTCGAGCGCCTCGAGCTTGTCGCGCGGCAGCCCGCGGCCGCCGCCCTGGTAGGCGAACGTCGCGTCGGTGAAGCGGTCCGAGACCACCCAGTCGCCGCGCGTGACGGCCGGCTCGATCACGCGGGCGAGATGCTCGCGGCGGCTCGCGAACATCAGCAGCGCCTCGGTCTCGAGGTCCATCGGCTGCTCCAGCAGCACCGCGCGCAGCGCCTCGCCCAGCGCCGTGCCGCCCGGCTCGCGAGTCTGCACGACCTGCCGGCCGGTGGGCGCGACCTTCGCGCGCAGATGTTCGCAGAACCGGGCGAGGTGCGTCGTCTTGCCCGCGCCGTCGATCCCTTCGAACGTGATGAATTTTCCACGCGCCATCATTGACCTCGAATGTATTTGTCCACGGCCTTGTTGTGATCCCCCAGCGTGTCCGAGAACACGCTGGTCCCGTCGCCCTTCGCAACGAAGTAGAGTGCCGCGGTCGGGGCGGGGTTCACGGCGGCCTGCAACGATGCCACGCCCGGCAGGGCGATCGGCGTCGGCGGCAGGCCACGGCGCGTGTAGGTATTGTAAGGAGTGTCCATCTGCAAATCCCGCTTGCGCAGGTGTCCGTCGTAGGCGTCGCCGAGGCCGTAGATCACCGACGGGTCGGTCTGCAGCGGCATGCCGATGCGCAGCCGGTTGGCGAACACGGCCGACACGTAGGCGCGGTCGGCCGCGTGGCCGGTTTCCTTCTCGATCAGCGACGCCGCCGTCAGCATTTCGTAAGGTGAACGATAAGGCAGCCCCGGTGCGCGCATGCTCCATGCTTCCTCGACGCGCTCCTGCATCAGCCGGTAGGCGCGACGGTAGACGTTGAGATCGCTCGTCCCCTTGTCGAACAGATAGGTATCGGGGAAGAACAGCCCCTCGCCGCTGCTGCGCGCGACCGCCGCCGCCGGCGCGCCGATCGCGCGCAGCAGTTCGGTGTCGCTCAGCCGCGCCGTGTCGTGGACGAGGGCCGGACTGGCGTCGAGTTCGGCGCGCATGCGCTTGAAGGTCCAGCCTTCGATGACCGTGGCGACATATTCGTTCACGTCCCCGCGCGCGAGCTTCTGCAACACGTCGTATGACGTCACGCCGGACTTGAATTCGTAGTTGCCCGACTTGAGCCGGCCCGACAGGCCGAGCGCGCGCGTCATCGCCTCGAACAGCACCGGCTGCAACGGCACGCCGCCGCGCACCAGCTGCTGGGCCACGCTCCTGACGCTGCTGTGGGGCTTGATCGTGACATCGAGGGTCGGCGTGGCGAGAGTGAGCGGCCGGGTCGACCAGTAATAGCCACTGCCCGCAAGCGCAGCGGCCAGAACGACGGCCGCCGCCGCGAGCGCGGCGCATTTCGAGAGTAGGGACATGCGGAACGAGACCGGGACAAGATCAATATAATACTTGCTTGTCTCCGCCAAAGTCAGGATTGACTGCTCCCCAGTTCCATGAACTCACCGATTGCCAACGGCGCACCGCCCGCCCCGCCCGAATTCGCGCGTCCGCAGGATGCCGAATTCGAGGCCGTCCAGACGCACGGCGCCTATACGCCCCTGCCCCAACTCGGCCTGATCGACGTGGCCGGCGACGACGCGGCGACCTTCCTGCATAGCCAGCTGACCAACGACATCGAGCATCTCGACGCGGCCAGCGTGAAACTGGCCGGTTACTGCTCGCCGAAAGGCCGGCTGCTCGCCTCGTTCCTGGTCTGGCGCACGTCCGGCGGCGTGCAGCTGCTGCTGTCGAAGGAACTCCAGCCCGCCGTGCAGAAGCGCCTGTCGATGTTCGTGCTGCGTGCCAAGGCCAAGCTCGGCGACGCGGGTGCCGAATCGGTCGCGCTCGGTTTCGCGGGCGACGTCCGCGAGGCGCTATCGGGCCTGTTCGACGCGCTGCCCGACGGCGTGCATACCAAGCTCGACGGCCCGGCCGGCACGCTGATCCGGCTGCCCGACGCGGCCGGCCAGCCGCGCTATCTGTGGATCGCGCGCCGCGCGGACGCCGAGGCGCGCGCGGCCGAACTCGACGCGAAGCTCGCGCGCGTGTCGCCGGCGGTCTGGAACTGGCTCGAGATCCGCGCTGCCGAGCCGCGCATCACGCAGCCGGTGGTCGAGCAATTCGTGCCGCAGATGGTCAACTACGACGTGATCGGCGCCGTCAATTTCCGCAAGGGCTGCTATCCGGGCCAGGAGATCGTCGCGCGCAGCCAGTATCGCGGCACCATCAAGCGTCGCACCGCGCTCGCGCACGTCGACGGCGACACCGCCGAGGTGCGGGCCGGCGTCGAGCTGTTCCACAGCGCGGACCCGGGCCAGCCGTGCGGGCTGGTCGTCAACGCGGCGGCCGCGCCGGGCGGCGGCGTCGACCTGCTGGCCGAGGTCAAGCTCGCCGCGCAGGAAGGCGGCAGCGTCCACCTCGGCAGCGCCGACGGCGCGCCGCTCGCGTTCCTGCCGCTGCCCTACGCATTGCCCACCGAAGTCTGAGCACCCGTGCTATCGTGGCGCGCGAAGCTGGCGCGCCGCGCGCGGGTGCCGGCTTCGCGCACCCCGATCCCAGCGAGGGAATCTCCCGATGTGCCTGATCGTATTCGACTGGCAGCCCGAGGCCGACGAGGGCCCGGTGCTGACGCTCACCGCGAACCGTGACGAATTCCTGCGCCGCACCAGTGCGCCGCTGACCTGGTGGGAAGATCTGCCCGGCGTGCTGGCCGGCCGCGACCTCGAAGGCGGCGGCACCTGGCTCGGCGTGTCGCGCGACGGCCGCTTCGCCGCGCTCACCAACTACCGCGCGCCGTTCGACATCCGCGCCGGCGCGCCCACGCGCGGCCGGCTCGTGTCCGACTTCCTCGGCGGACGCAACCTCGCGCCGCTCGACTACCTGCAGCAAATCGCCGGCACGGCCGCGCTCTACAACGGCTTCAACCTGCTGGTCGGCGATTGCCGGCGGCGCGAGCTCGCCTGGTTCTGCAACCGGCCGGCCGAGCCCGACACCGCGCTCGACGCGCCGCTGCTGATCGAGGCCGGCATCCACGGGCTGTCGAACGCGCGGCTCGACACACCTTGGCCGAAGCTCGTCCACAAGCGCAGCGAACTCGGCACGCTGCTGACCTACGAGGCCGCGCCGTCGCTCGACGCGCTGATCGAGATCATGCGCGACACGCGCACGGCCGACGACGACGCGCTGCCGCGCACCGGCATCCCGCTCGAACGCGAGCGCGCGCTGTCGGCCGCGTTCATCGAGACGCCGGAATACGGCACGCGCGGCACCACCGCGCTGCGCGTGACGCGGAAGGAAGGCTCGCGGCTGTCGGTCGAGATCAAGGAGCGCTGCGACGACGACGGCTCGCACCGGATCGTGCGGCCCGGCGCGTTCGAGCGCGCGATGAACTTCGACGTCGCGCTGGGCGGCACGCGCTAGGCGAGCGGATGGGCCGGCGCGCCCCGGTTCAAGGCGCGCCGGAAGCCGTGCGCGCGTGGCGTTCGCCTTGCGCGTATCGATCCGGCCGAATCAAGTGCGGCGCGCGTCAATGCCGTGCCGTTCGCCGGCGCGACCGCGGGCGATGTGACCGGACCGATCACGTCGCCCGACGTCACGCCGCCCGCCAGCCACGCTGCCCATCCGCCCATTCCCCCGCCCCCCGTTCACACCGCGTCGAACGCCTCGCGCAACGCACTCGCCGCATCGGCATGGGCCTGCCGGACCTCGGGCACGTAGCCGCCCATCTTGAAGAACTCGTGGATCATGCCCGCGTAGCGCATCAGCGTGACGGCGTTACCGGCCGCGCGCAGCTTGTCCGCGTAGGCGACGCCCTCGTCCGAGAGCGGATCGTATTCGGCCACGGCGATCCAGGCCGGCGCGACGCCCGCGAACGACGGCGCGCCGCGTTGGCCGTCGAGCGGCGCGAACCGCCAGTCCTCGCGATCGGCCGCATCGGGCACGTAGTGCGAGAAGAACCACTGGATCGTGTTGGCCGTCAACAGATAGCCGCTGGCGAGCCGCGCGTGCGAGGCGGTCTGCTGGTGCGCGGTCACACCGGGATAGATCAGCAGCTGCAGTGCGAGCGCGATGCCGCGATCGTGCGCGAGTACCGCCACGGCCGCGGCTAGCGTGCCGCCCGCGCTGTCGCCGCCCACCGCGAAGCGCGCCGCGTCGAGGCCGAACTCGCTCGCGTGGGCATGCAGCCACACCAGCGCGTCCTCGGCATCGTCGTGCGCGGTCGGGAACGTCGCCTCGGGCGCGAGCCGGTAGTCCACCGCCAGCACCGCGCAGTGCGCGTCGCGCGCGAACATCCGGCACAGCGCGTCGTGCGTGTCGAGGCTGCCGATCATGAAACCGCCGCCGTGATAGTAGACGAGCGTCGCCAGCGGCTCGGCGAGGCTCGGCGCGACCGGCAGATAAAGCCGCGCGCCGATCGTCGTGCCGTCGCGCACCGGCACGCGCAGGTCTTCGACCTCGGCCATCGGCGCGGACGCGATCTCGAGGATCGGCGCGCTGCGTTCGTAGGCGGCGCGCGCGGCCTGCGGCGTCTGGGATTCGTAGGACGGGCGCCGGGCGCGCTCGATCATCTCGAGCACCTGCGCAATGACGGGATTGAGCGGCATTGGTGGGATGGGCAGTGGCGACAGCGGGCAATGATGCCATCGCGCGCGCGGCGCCGCGCGAGCCGGATGATATCGAAATGCCGGCGGTGCGGGACGCGGCGCCCGCGCATCGCACCGGACGCTCCGCGATCACGCGACGATGTCGCCACTCCGCCCAGCCGGGAACAGAATGACGATCGCGACGGCCGCGACTCAGACGTCGCTCGGCCCCGGCGTCGCGCCCGGATCGGTGCGCGTGCGCTGGCGCGCGACGTCGCGGCCCACCGCGAGCCGCTTCATGTACTTGAAGGTGCCGAGCGCCTTGGCGACGAAATTGCCCGCGCTGTCGCGCACCTCGCCCTCGCAGTAGGCCATGGTGGTCGAGCGGTGCATCACGCGGCCATAGGCGCGCAACTCGCCGCGCCCGGGCTGCATGAAGTTGACCTTCATCTCCACCGTGACCACGCCGACGCCGTCGTCGGTCAGGCTGCGCGCGGCCATCGCGAGCGCCACGTCGGCCAGCGTCATCGTCACGCCGCCGTGCGCGATGCTCCAGGTGTTCAGGTGCTGTTCGTCGAGCGACAGCGCGATCTCGCTCGCGCCGTCCCTGGCCGAGACAAGCCGCACGCCGAGCATGTCGACGAACGGGCTTTCGATGGTGGGCGGCGTCTGGCGCGGGGTGCCGGTGGTCGTCATGGCGCTCACCGTGCCGGCCGGGACGAGGGTAAGGACAGCGACGAGGGCTGGGCGTGACCGGCAACGCGCATTGTCGGTTCCTTCGACTTCCACCTGACGATCTGACGAATCATGATGCCTTCTTGCGTAACGGGTCCGAGGGGCGACCAGGGCCAAGCGCGCGGCGCCCGGCGGGTCCAGAGGCGAAGCCTACCAAACTTGCCGCCGCCGCGAAGCGAAGCGTCGCGCGCCGCCCCCGAACGGATCGTCACCGACCGGGGCGCTCCTCAAGCGATCTCGAACAGCCCCGCCGCGCCCTGCCCGCCGCCGATGCACATCGTCACCACCACGAGCTTCGCGCCGCGCCGCCTGCCTTCGATCAGCGCGTGGCCGGCGAGCCGCGCGCCCGACACGCCGTAGGGATGGCCCACCGCGATCGCGCCGCCGTTCACGTTGAGCCGCTCGTTCGGGATGCCGAGCGTGTCGCGGCAGTAGAGCACCTGCACCGCGAACGCCTCGTTCAGCTCCCACAGATCGATGTCGTCCACCGTCAGGCCGGCCTGCTTCAGCAGCTTCGGCACCGCGAACACGGGGCCGATGCCCATCTCGTCGGGCTCGCAGCCGGCCACCGCGAAGCCGCGGAAGATGCCGAGCGGCTGCAGCCCCTCGCGCTCGGCCAGCTTCGCGTTCATCACCACGCAGGCCGAGGCGCCGTCCGAGAACTGGCTCGCGTTGCCGGCCGTGATCACCCCGCCCGGCAGCGCCGAACGGATCTTCGAGACGCCCTCGAGCGTGGTGTCGGGACGAATCCCCTCGTCGGCCGCGAGCGTGACCTCGCGCGTCGAGAGCCGCCCGCTCGCCTTGTCGGCCACGCCGGCCAGCACCGTGATCGGCACGATCTCGTCGTCGAACCGGCCGGCCGCCTGCGCGGCGGCGGCGCGCTGCTGCGATTGCACGCCGTATTCGTCCTGGCGCTCCCTGCCGATGCCGTAGCGCTTCGTGACGTTCTCGGCGGTCTGCAGCATGCTCCAGTAGATCTCCGGCTTGTGCTCCATCAGCCAGCCTTCCTGCAGCATGTGGTGGTTCATCTCGTTCTGCACGCACGAGATCGATTCCACGCCGCCTGCCACGAACACGTCGCCCTCGCCCGCGATCACGCGCTGCGCCGCGAGCGCGATGGTCTGCAGCCCCGACGAGCAGAAGCGGTTGATCGTCATGCCCGGCACCGACACCGGCAGGCCGGCGCGCAGCGCGACCTGCCGCGCGATGTTGGCGCCCGTCGCGCCCTCGGGGTTCGCGCAGCCCATCAGCACGTCCTCGACGCGGGCCGGGTCGAGCCTTGCGCGCGCCACGGCCGCGGCGACCACGTGGCCGCCGAGCGTCGCGCCGTGCGTCATGTTGAGCGAACCGCGCCACGATTTGGCGAGCGCGGTGCGGGCGGTGGATACGATTACGGCTTCGGTCATGCCAGTCTCCTGGTTCGAATTGCTTGTGGACGGAACGCGGCGCGCGCCATGCCGCTCAGAGCGGCGCCGCGTCCGCATGCACGCGGGCGACGCCCGCGCCGTGAAGCGCCTGCCAGGCGCGCGCGAGCGAGCCGTCCAGGTCGATCGCGCGGCACGCGTCGTCGATCACGGCGGCCTCGAAGCCGGCCGCGCGCGCATCGAGCGCGGACCACGCGACGCAATAGTCGGTGGCGAGCCCGCAGCACCAGACGCGCTTCGCGCCAAGCGCCTGCAGATAGGCGGCAAGGCCGGTGGAAGTCGCGCGGTCGGCTTCGACGAAGGCCGAATAGCTGTCGACGGCCGCGTCGAGCCCCTTGCGGATCACGAGCCGCGCGTGCGGGACGTCGAGATCGCGATGCAGCGCGGCGCCGTCGGTGTCCTGCACGCAATGCACCGGCCACAGCACCTGCTCGCCGTAGGGCAGCGTCAGCATCGAGAACGGCTCGCGGCCCGCGTGGTTGGCGGCGAACGAAACATGCGTGCGCGGATGCCAGTCCTGCGTGACCACCACCTGGTCGAAGCGCCGCGCGAGCCGGTTGATCACCGGCACCACCGCGTCGCCGTCGGCCACCGCGAGCGCGCCGCCCGGCATGAAATCGTTCTGCACGTCGATCACGAGCAGCACGTCGTCGGTACGCATCATCGTCTGTTCTCCGCGCGTCAGCCGTTGAAACTCTTGCCGCTCGCCGCCAGCTCGACGATCGACGGCGCGATCCGCCACGCGTCGCCGTTCGCGCCGGCCGCATGGCGCCGCATCGCGCGCTCGACGTTGTAGAGCCCGACCAGGTCGGCATGCAGCATCGGGCCGCCGCGCCAAAGCGGGAAGCCGTAGCCGGTCAGGTAGACCATGTCGATGTCGGAAGCCTTCGACGCGATGCCTTCCTCGAGGATCTTCGCGCCCTCGTTGACGAGCGCGTAGACGAGCCGCTCGACGATCTCGTCGTCGCCGATCGCGCGCCGCTCGATGCCGGCTTCCTTCGAATAGGCCAGCACCATCTCGTCGACCAGCTTCGACGGCTTCGCGCGCCGCTCGCCCGGTTGGTAGTCGTACCAGCCGCCGCCCGTCTTCTGGCCGAAGCGGCCCAGCTCGCAGAGGCGGTCGGCGATCTTCGAATAATGCAGGTCGGGCTGCTCGACGTAGCGGCGCTTGCGGATCGCCCAGCCGATGTCGTTGCCGGCCAGGTCGCTCATGCGGAACGGCCCCATCGCGAAGCCGAACGCCTCGATCGCGCGATCGACCTGCGCCGGCAGCGCGCCTTCCTCGAGCATGAACAGCGCCTGGCGGAGGTACTGCTCGACCATCCGGTTGCCGATGAAGCCGTCGCAGACACCCGACACCACCGCCGTCTTGCGGATCTTCCTGGCGACCTGCATCACGGTGGCGAGCACGTCCTTCGCGGTCTTCGCGCCGCGCACCACTTCCAGCAGCTTCATCACGTTCGCGGGACTGAAGAAGTGCATGCCGACCACGTCCTGCGGGCGCTGCGTGAACGCGGCGATGCGGTCGACGTCGAGCGTCGAGGTGTTCGACGCCAGGATCGCGCCCGGCTTCGCCACCTCGTCGAGCCGGCGGAACACCTGCTCCTTCACGCCGAGTTCCTCGAACACGGCCTCGATGATCAGGTCGGCCGATTTCAGGCCATCGTAGGACAGCGTCGGCGTGATCAGCGCGAGCCGCGCTTCGAGCTTTTCGGCCGTCAGCTTGCCCTTCCTGACCTGTGCCTCGTAGTTCTTGCGGATCGTCGCGAGGCCGCGGTCGAGCGCCTCCTGCTTCGTTTCGAGCAGCACCACCGGCAGCCCGGCGTTGACGAAGTTCATCGCGATGCCGCCGCCCATGGTGCCCGCGCCGATCACGGCGACCTGGCGGATCTCGCGCACCGGCGTGTCGGCCGGCACGTCGGGGATCTTGCTCGCGGCGCGCTCGGCGAAGAACGCATGGCGCAGCGCGCGGCTCTCGGGCGTCTGCACCAGCGCGACGAAGCCCTCGCGCTCGTCGGCGAGCCCCTGGTCGAAGCCGTTCAACACCCCCGACTCGATCGCGTCGATGCATTTGTGCGGCGCCGGATAGTTCGACGCGGCCGCCTTCGCGCTGTTGCGCGCGAACTGGATGAAGCCGGCCGCGTTCGGATGCGCGATCGCGCGGTCGCGCACGCGCGGATGCGGCCCGGACCGCGCGCCCACGCGCCGGCCGAACGCCACCGCGGCGTCAAGCAGGTCGCCCTCGACGATCTCGTCGAACAGGCCGCTCGCGGCCAGCTGCTCGGCGGGCACCGACGCGCCCGAGACGATCATGTTCAGCGCCGTCTCCAGCCCCACCGCGCGCGGCAGCCGCTGGGTGCCGCCGGCGCCGGGCAGCAACCCGATCCTCACCTCGGGCAGCGCCACCTGCGTGCCGGGTGCCGCGATCCGGTAATGCGCGCCGAGCGCGAGTTCCAGCCCGCCGCCCATCACCACGGCATGCACCGCCGCGACCACCGGCTTCGGGCTCGCCTCGACCGCCGCGATCAGCGTGTGCAGGTTCGGTTCCTGCAACGCCTTCGGCGTGTTGAATTCGGTGATGTCGGCGCCGCCCGAGAACGCGCGGCCGGCACCCGTCAGCACGATCGCCGTGACCGAGGCGTCGGCCAGCGCGCGATCGAGCCCCGCCATCAGCGCGGCGCGCGTCGAATAGCCGAGCCCGTTGACGGGCGGATTGTCGAGCGTGAGGACGGCCACGCCGTCGCGAATCGTGTAAGCCACTGCCATCTGTCTGCCTCCATGCGGTTGCGCGAGCCGGGGCGGCGGCGCGTCGTCAGCGTTGTCGGTCATTGTGTTCGCACGACGAGTGCGTCGCACGCAATCGAACCGGGGCAGCATACCTAAAAAAGAACGACCGTTCAATTCACATCGACCCGAAAAAACGGGGCGCGGCGAACCGGGCGGTGCCGGCCGGCCCGGCGCGGTTCGGCGCCGCGCAGTATCGCGGCGGCGCCCCTCGCCCTCAGGCTGGCCCGACCGGTCCCGCCAGTCCCGCCGGCCGCAGCGGCGCGCCTTCGAGCGGACAGTCGCCGGCAACGATGGTCGGCAATACATGCTCGCGGAACATCTCGCGCAGCTTGAGCTTCTGCAGCTTGCCGGTGGCCGTGTGCGGCAGCGCCTCGACGAACACCACGTCGTCGGGCACCCACCACTTCGCAACCTTGCCTTCGTAGAACGCGAGCAGCGCCTCGCGCGTCACCTCGCTGCCAGGCCGGCGCACCACCACGAGCAAGGGCCGTTCCGTCCATTTCGGATGCGCGCAGGCGATGCAGGCCGCCTCGGCCACGCCCGGATGCGCGACGGCGACGTTTTCCAGATCGATCGAGCTGATCCATTCGCCGCCCGACTTGATCACGTCCTTGCTGCGATCGGTGATCTGCAGGAAGCCGTCGCGATCGATGGTGGCGACGTCGCCGGTCGGGAACCAGCCGTCGGCGAGCGGCGAGCCCTCGCCCTGGAAATAGCGGTCGATCACCCATGGTCCGCGCACCTGCAGCTCGCCGAACGCGACGCCGTCCCACGGCAGCTCGCCGCCGTCCTCGCCGACGATGCGCATGTCGATGCCGCAGATCACGCGGCCCTGTTTTTCGAGCGACTGGCGGCGCTCGGCCTCGGGCCGCTGCATCTGCGCCCAGGTGGGCCGCGCCAGCGTGCCGAGCGGCGACAGCTCGGTCATGCCCCAGGCGTGGATCACCTGCACGCCGTAATCGTCCTCGAACGCGCGCAGCATGCTGGGCGGGCATGCGGAGCCGCCGATCACGGTGCGCTCGAGCGTCGAGAAGCGCACGCCGGCCTCGCGCATGTAGTTGAGCAGGCCGAGCCACACGGTCGGCACGCCGGCCGAGCAGGTCACGCGCTCGGCCTCCATCAGCTCGTAGAGCGACTTGCCGTCGAGATCCTTGCCGGGCAGCACCAGCTTCGCGCCGGTGAGCGGCACCGCGTAGGGCAGCCCCCAGGCGTTGACGTGGAACATCGGCACGACCGGCAGCACCGCGTCGAGCATCGACAGCGCCATCGCGTCGGGCAGCGCGGCCGCGTAGGCGTGCAGCACCGTCGAGCGGTGCGAGTAGAGCGCACCCTTCGGATGGCCGGTGGTGCCCGACGTGTAGCAGAGCGACGAGGCCTGGCGCTCGTCGAGCAGCGGCCAGTCGTAGTCGCCGTCCTCGGCGTCGAGCAGCGTTTCATACGCGATCAGCGGCGTGGCGGCCGCGGGCAGGTGCGCCGCGTCGGTCAGCGCGATCCAGCCGCGCACGTTCGGGCACTGCGGCGCGAGCTGGTCGATCAGCGGCGCGAAGTTGAGATCGAACAGGATGAAACGATCGTCCGCATGGTTGACGATATAGACGAGCTGCTCGAGAAACAGGCGCGGATTGATCGTATGACCGACGGCCCCCATCCCGGCGATGCCGAAATATGCCTCCAGGTGCCGGTAGCCGTTCCAGGCGAGCGTGCCGACGCGCTCGCCCGCGCCGACGCCGGCCCGCGTGAGCGCCTGCGCGAGCTGCTTCGCGCGCCGCTCGCAGTCGCGGTAGGTATAGCGGTGGATGTCGCCCTCGATCCGGCGCGACACGATCTCCACGTCGCCGGCATGCCGCGCCGCATGCGTGATCAGCGACGACACGAGCAGCGGTACCTCCATCATCTGGCCCAGCAACGGCGAATTCATCGTCATGCTCATCGTCCAGCTCTCCCGGTTGGATTGTCTCGAGGCCCGACCTGGGTCGGGTCCGCAACCGCAAGCGGCCCGTGCGGCGCGGATTTACAATATCGGCTTGTGTCCCGTTGTTCAACTCGTTGTTTTCAGGAAACGAACCCGCCTTGGCCGCCTCCTTTCCCGCCGCTTTCGCTGTTCCCGCCCTTCCCGACCTGGCCGCCTCGCTCGCCGCGCCGCGCGACGACGCGTTCGTCCGGCTCGGCCCGGCGTTCCTGACCCGGTTGCCCGCGGCGCCGCTGCCCGCGCCCTACGTGATCGGCTGCTCGGACGAACTCGCGCGCGAGCTCGGCCTCGATCCGTCGATCCGGACGCTGCCCGGCTTCGCCGAGCTGTTCTGCGGCAACCCCACGCGCGAGTGGCCGGCCGACGCGCTGCCCTACGCGGCCGTCTATTCGGGCCACCAGTTCGGCGTCTGGGCGGGCCAGCTCGGCGACGGCCGCGCACTGACGATCGGCGAGCTCGAACACGCGGGCCGCCGCGTCGAATTGCAGCTCAAGGGCGCGGGGCGCACGCCGTATTCGCGCATGGGCGACGGCCGCGCGGTGCTGCGCTCGTCGATCCGCGAATTCCTCTGCTCGGAGGCGATGCATCACCTCGGCATCCCGACCACGCGCGCGCTGGCCCTGGTCGGCTCGGACCAGCCCGTCACGCGCGAGGAGATCGAAACGGCGGCGGTGGTCACGCGCGTGGCCGACAGCTTCGTGCGCTTCGGCCATTTCGAGCACTTCTTCGCCAACGACCGGCCCGACCTGCTCCAGCAGCTCGCCGATCACGTGATCGCGCGCTTCTATCCGGCCTGCCGCGACGCGGAAGATCCGTACCTCGCGCTGCTCGAGGCCGTGATGCAGCGCACCGCGCGGATGGTCGCCCAGTGGCAGGCGGTGGGCTTCTGCCACGGCGTAATGAACACCGACAACATGTCGATCCTCGGCCTCACGCTCGACTACGGCCCGTTCGGCTTCCTCGACGGCTTCGACGCCTCGCACATCTGCAACCACACCGATACGCAGGGCCGCTACGCGTACCGCATGCAGCCGCGCATCGCGCACTGGAACTGCTTCTGCCTCGCGCAGGCGCTGCTGCCGCTGATCGGCCGGCAACGCACCGAACTCGACGACGATCCGCGCACCGAGCGCGCCGTGGAAGACGCCCAGGCCGTGCTCGCGCGCTTCCCCGAAACGTTCGGCCCGGCGCTCGAAGGCGCGATGCGCGCCAAGCTCGGCTTCGCGCTCGAGCTGGAAGGCGACGCCGCGCTCGCGAACCGGCTGCTGGAAATCATGAACGGCAGCCGTGCCGACTTCACGCTGACGTTCCGCAACCTGGCGCGCCTGTCGAAGCACGACGCGAGCGCGGACGCGCCGGTGCGCGACCTGTTCATCGACCGCGAGGCGTTCGACGGCTGGGCCGCGCAATATCGCGAGCGCCTGGCCGCCGAGCCGCGCGACGACGCCGCGCGCGCCGAGGCGATGAACCGCGTGAACCCGAAATACGTGCTGCGCAACCACCTGGCCGAGACCGCGATCCGGCGCGCGGCCGAGAAGGACTTTTCCGAACTCGAACGGCTTGCGCGCATCCTGCGCCGGCCGTTCGACGAACAGCCCGAACACGAGGCCTACGCCGCGCTGCCGCCCGACTGGGCGAGCACGCTGGAAGTCAGTTGCTCGTCGTAACGAACGAACGCGCCGCATTCCCAAGGAGAACCCCGCCATGCCCCACGATCAGGACGATCGCAGCTATCCGTACCAGGCCGATGACGCCGAACTGCGCGAACGGCTCACGCCGATGCAGTACGAGGTCACGCAGCACGCGGCCACCGAGCGCGCCTTCACCGGCGAATACACCGACACCGAGGACGCCGGCATCTACCACTGCGTGGTCTGCGACACGCCGCTGTTCGAGTCGGGCGCGAAGTACCACTCGGGCTGCGGCTGGCCCAGCTACTTCAAGCCGCTCGACGGCGAGGTGATCGACGAGAAGATCGACCGCACGCACGGCATGGTGCGCGTCGAGGTGCGTTGCAACCATTGCGGCGCGCATCTGGGCCACGTATTCGAGGACGGCCCGCGCGACAAAACCGGTCTGCGCTACTGCATCAATTCGGCTGCGTTACACTTCGAGCCTGACGCCGGCCGCTGAGCCCAGCCCAGCACCGGCCGACGCCCGCCGCACGAGGTCGCCCCGGCCCGCGCGGCGGGGCCCCGTAACGATGGCGGCCCGGGAGCCCCAGCCCCGGCGCGTGCCACGCAGCCCCGATCACCATGAAATTTCTGTTCGATCTGTTTCCGATCATCCTGTTTTTCGCCGCCTTCAAGCTCTGGGGCATCTTCACCGCGACGGCGGTCGCGATCGTCGCCACGCTGCTGCAGGTCGCCTGGGTGGCCTGGCGCCACAAGAAGGTCGACACCATGCTGTGGGTCAGCCTCGGCGTGATCGTCGTGTTCGGCGGCGCCACGCTGGTGCTGCACGACGAGAAATTCATCCAGTGGAAGCCCACCGTGCTGTACTGGCTGTTCGCGGTGGTGCTGATCGGCGCGCGCTATCTGTTCGGCAAGAACCTGATCGCGAAGATGATGGGCAAGCAGCTGTCGCTGCCCATCGCGATCTGGGACAAGCTCAACGTGGCGTGGGGGCTGTTCTTCGTCGTGCTCGGCGTGGCGAACCTCTACGTCGTCAATCACTACACGCCGTCGCAGTGGGTGAACTTCAAGCTGTTCGGCACCACCGGCGCGATGTTCGTGTTCATCATCCTGCAGAGCCTCTGGCTCGCGAAATACCTCAAAGACGAATGACGATGTCCGACGATTTCCTGAACGCGGCGCCCGACGCGCGCATCGCGCTGATCGAGGCACGCCTCGCCGCCGCGCTCGCGCCCGACGCACTGCACGTCAGCGACGATAGCGCGCAGCACGCCGGTCATGCCGGTGCCTCGGCGGGCGGGCATTATACGGTGACGATCGTGTCCGCCGCGTTTGCCGGCAAGTCGCGCGTGGCCCGCCATCGGCTGGTGTATGATGCGCTCGCCGATGCGATGCAGCGCGGTATTCACGCGCTCGCGATCGTGGCTTACACGCCCGATGAATTCAATGTGTCTTCCCAATAAAGTTTCGTTTCGCTAGGAATTCCCGATGATCCTGAAATCCCCCCGTCTGTGGGTCGCGGCTGCCGCATTGGTCGCCGCACCGGCATTTGCCCAGAACGTTGCCGTCGTCAACGGCACGCCGATCCCGAAGTCGCGCGTCGACGCGATGGTGGCGCAGCTCGTCCAGCAGGGCCAGCAGGACAGCGACCAACTGCGCAAGATGGTGAGCCAGGAGCTCGTCAATCGCGAGATCCTGATGCAGGAAGCGGTGAAGGAAGGCGTGCCGAACCGCCCCGAGGTGAAACAGCAGGTCGCGATCGCGCAGCAGACGGTGGTGCTGCGCGCGCTGATCGAGGACTTCGTGAAGAAGAACACGCCGAGCGACGCCGACATCAAGGCGCGCTACGACGAGCTGACGAAATCGGCCGCCGGCAACGAATATCACCTGCACCACATCCTCGTCGACAACGAGCAGCAGGCCAAGGACCTGATCGCGAAGATCAAGGGCGGCGCGAAGTTCGAGGATCTGGCCAAGCAGTATTCGAAGGATCCGGGCTCGGCGAAGAACGGCGGCGACCTGGACTGGGCCGATCCGAAGTCGTTCGTGCCGGAATTCGCGAACGCGGCGACGCACCTGCAGAAGGGCCAAATGACCGATACGCCGGTCAAGACGCAGTTCGGCTGGCACATCATCCGCGTCGATGACGTGCGCCCGGTGGCCCCGCCGCCGCTCGAGCAGGTCAAGGCGCAGATCTCGCAACAGCTGGTGCAGCAGAAGCTGCAGGCGTTCGAGGAAAAGCTGCGCGCGCAGGCGAAGATCCAGTAAGGATCGGGCTTGCCGCGGCGGCCGGTTCAGGCCGAGCTTGACGAAAAATGCCGCTCTTCGGAGCGGCATTTTTCATTGGGGCGGCAGGGATCACGCGGCGCGCCGACGCGCACCCGTCATACGTCGGCCGGGTTGATCAACGACCGCAGGACATGGTCGGCCCACGCGCCGTCGATCTTCAGATAGGCGCGCGCGATGCCTTCTCGCTCGAAACCCAGCGCTTCGAGCAGTCGCGCGCTGCGCGTGTTTTCGGGACGATGGTTCGCCATCAGGCGATGCAGCCCGAGTTCGCCGAACGCGTACCGGATGACCCCGGTCAGGCATTCGCGCATCAGCCCCCGCCCCTCGCGATCGCCCGCGATCGAGAACCCGAGGTGGCAGGCCTGGAACGGCCCGCGCACGATGTTCGTCAGGCCGCACTCGCCGATCAGCCGACCGTCGGCCTTCTCGTACAACAGCAGATGCACGGCCTGCCCGGCCGCGGCCTGCGCTGCCACCGCGTCGAGCCGCGTCTCGACCGACTGCGGCGTGTAGAACGACGCGGGACGCGACGGCTCCCAGGGCTGGAGATGGGCGCGGTTGGCGAGGTAATAGGCCAGCAGCGCCGCCGCGTCGTGGCGGCCGGCGTGCCGCAGCGACAGGCGCTCGGTGTCGGGCAAGGCCGGCGGCGGGCGGGAAACGGAATCCATGGGCGGGTTGGTCGCGGCAATACGATGACGCGACGATAGCGCGCTCCGCTCCATTCGTCACGCTCGGCCTCGCTGGCGGCCGTCGACTCGCCACGGGCTCAGGGCGAGCCGCGTGCCGTGCCGTCATCGGCGCGCTCGCGCAGAAACGCCGCGAGCGCCTCGAAGCGCCGCCGCGTTTGCGCCGCGAAGATCCGGTCCATCGTCGCCCCGAACAGCCGGTCGAGCCATCGCGGGCGCAGGCGCAGCGTGAACGTGTAGACCAGCTCCGAGCCGCCGTCGCCGCGGTCGCGATGGCGGATCGAGGCGCTCCATTGCCGGAAGATGCCGGCCGGCGCGTCGATCGTGGCGGCGGCCAGATGCGGCGGATGGTAGGAGACGAAGCGCGTGCGCAGCACGAACAGGCGCCGCCAGCCACGCCCGACGTTGACCGACACGGCGCCCACCCGCGGATAGCGCTGGCCGCCCTCCACCGTCGCCTCACCGAGCAGCGTGTCCCAGCGCAGGCGCGTGTCGTGGTTGTGGAAGGCCTCGAACACCTCGGCCGAGCTGGCGGGCATGGGGAAAATCAGGCGCGTGACCATGGCGGGAACCGTCGCGATTGTCGTCGTTGGGCGCCAGTCTACCGCCCGGCCAGGGTGGCGCGTCAATCGATCGAGGCGGTCGGCCGGCGGCCGGCGCAGCTTGCCGCCGCTTCGCGCGTCGACAAAAAAATACCGCCCGGGCGGGCGGTATGCTTCAGCGAACGGCGGGCAGCGGGCGGAGCGCCGGTCGCCTCCACCCCGATCGCCTGCCGCCGCCAACCAGCCAACCGGCCGGCCTCAGTCGTCGAGCAGCGACAGATCGCGCACGGCGCCCTTGTCGGCCGACATCACCAGCTTCGCGTAGGCCTTCAGCGCCGCCGATACCTTGCGCGGGCGCGGCTGGGCCGGCTTCCAGCCCTTCGCGTCCTGCTCGGCGCGGCGCCTGGCCAGTTCCTCGTCGGACACCAGCACGTCGATGGTGCGGTTCGGGATGTCGATGCGGATCACGTCGCCGTTGCGCACCAGGCCGATCGCGCCGCCCGCGGCCGCTTCCGGCGAGCAGTGGCCGATCGACAGCCCCGAGGTGCCGCCCGAGAAGCGCCCATCGGTAAGGAGCGCGCACGACTTGCCGAGCCCCTTCGACTTGATGTAGCTGGTCGGATACAGCATCTCCTGCATGCCCGGCCCGCCCTTCGGCCCTTCGTAGCGCACGATCACCACGTCGCCGGCCTTCACCTCGTCGGCGAGGATGTGCTCGACCGCCTCGTCCTGCGACTCGACCACGTGCGCCGGACCTTCGAACACGAGGATCGAATCATCCACGCCGGCCGTCTTCACGACGCAGCCGTCCTTCGCGATGTTGCCGGTCAGCACGGCGAGGCCGCCTTCCTTGCTGAACGCGTGCTCATACGAGCGGATGCAGCCCTCGGCGCGATCGAGGTCGAGGCTCGGCCAGCGCGCGTTCTGGCTGAACGCGACCTGGGTCGGAATCCCGCCCGGGCCGGCCATGTAGAACGTGTGGACCGCCTCGTCGCCGGTGCGCACGATGTCCCACTGGTCGAGCGCGGCGCCGAGCGTCGGCGCATGCACGGTCGGCACGTCGGTGTGCAGCTTGCCGGCGCGCCCGAGCTCGCCGAGGATCGCCATGATCCCGCCCGCGCGATGCACGTCCTCGATGTGGTACTTGTTGGTGTTCGGCGCGACCTTGCAGAGCTGCGGCACGCTGCGCGACAGGCGGTCGATGTCCGACATCGAGAAATCGATTTCGGCTTCCTGCGCGATCGCGAGCAGGTGCAGGATCGTGTTGGTCGAGCCGCCCATCGCGATGTCGAGCGTCATCGCGTTCTCGAACGCCTTGAAGCCGACCGAGCGCGGCAGCACCTTGTCGTCTTCGTGCTCGTAGTACTGGCGCGCGAGTTCGACGATGCGGCGGCCGGCGCGCTTGAACAGCAGCTCGCGGTCCGCGTGCGTCGCGACGATCGTGCCGTTGCCGGGCAGCGAGAGCCCGAGCGCCTCGGTCAGGCAGTTCATCGAGTTCGCGGTGAACATGCCCGAGCACGAGCCGCAGGTCGGGCAGGCCGAGCGTTCGACCTCGGCCACGTCGGCGTCGCTGACCTTGCTGTCGGCGGCCATCACCATCGCGTCGATCAGGTCGAGCTTCTTGATCTGGATGGTGTTGGTGCCGGGCACGGCCAGTTGCGCCTTGCCCGCTTCCATCGGGCCGCCCGAGACGAAGATCACCGGGATGTTCAGGCGCATCGCGGCCATCAGCATCCCCGGCGTGATCTTGTCGCAATTCGAGATGCAGACCATCGCGTCGGCGCAGTGCGCGTTCACCATGTACTCGACCGAGTCGGCGATGATGTCGCGGCTCGGCAGCGAATAGAGCATGCCGTCGTGGCCCATCGCGATGCCGTCGTCGACGGCGATCGTGTTGAACTCCTTGGCGACGCCGCCAGCGGCCTCGATCTCGCGCGCGACGAGCTGCCCCAGGTCCTTCAGGTGGACGTGGCCGGGCACGAACTGGGTGAACGAATTGACGACGGCGATGATGGGCTTGGAGAAATCCTCGTCCTTCATGCCGGTGGCACGCCAGAGCGAACGCGCCCCCGCCATGTTGCGGCCGGCGGTGGAGGTTTTGGAACGGTATGCGGGCATTGTTGTGGTCGCGAAAATAAGATTGACGAAAACCAGCGGCGGTCTCGCCGTCGAACGGCTTGCGGGGCCGGCCAGACGCGCCGATACGCACCACAACAGGCGCCTCTTGAGCGCCCGCCGATGCAAACCAGCCGATTATGCCGCAGCGCGCGATGGTATGCGCGCCGCGGCGGGGCATGCGGCGCGGCTTAGCCGAGCCAGCGGCGCGCGTTGCGGAACACGCGCATCCAGGGGCCTTCGTCGCTCCAGCCTTCCGGATGCCAGCTCATCTGCACCGTGCGATGCACGCGCTCCATGTGCGGCATCAGCACGGTGAAACGGCCGTCGGCGGTGGTCACCGAGGTGATCCCGGCGGGCGAGCCGTTCGGGTTGAACGGATAGCGCTCGGTGGCCTGGCCGCGATGATCGACGAAGCGCATCGCCACGGTGACGCGGCTCGCGTCGCCCTGCTGCGAGAAGTCGGCGAAGCCTTCGCCGTGCGCGACCGCCACCGGGATCCGCGAGCCTTCCATGCCGGCGAAGAAGATCGACGGCGAAGGCTGCACCTCGACCAGCGAGAAGCGCGCCTCGAACTGCTCGGACTTGTTGCGCGTGAACTTCGGCCACGCGTCGGCGCCGGGAATCATCGAGGCGAGGCTCGACATCATCTGGCAGCCGTTGCAGATACCGAGCGCGAACGTGTCCTCGCGCGCGAAGAAGGTCGAGAACATCTCGGCCAGCTGCGCGTTGAAGCGGATCGTCTTGGCCCAGCCCTCGCCGGCGCCGAGCACATCGCCATACGAGAAGCCGCCACAGGCCACCGCGCCGGCGAAATCGGCCAGATCGGCGCGGCCGGCCAGCAGGTCGCTCATGTGGACGTCGTGCGCGTCGAAGCCGGCGCGATCGAACGCATAGGCGGTCTCGAGATGCGAGTTCACGCCCTGCTCGCGCAGGATGGCCACGCGCGGACGCGCGCCGGTGGCGATGAACGGCGCGGCGACGTCGTCGGCCGCGTCGAACGTCAGCACCGGCTGCAGGCCCGGATCGGCCGCGTCGAGCAGCGTGTCGTATTCGGCGTCGGCGCAGGCCGGGTTGTCGCGCAGGCACGCGATGCGCCAGCTGACCTCGGCCCAGGCGCGATGCAGCTCGGCGCGCGGCGCTTCGTAGATTTTCTTCGCGTCGCGGAACACCTCGACCACGTCGCGATCGTTGACGCTGCCGATCACGTGCGAGCAGGTCGACAGCCCGTGCTCGCGCAGCAGGCCGAGCACGGCGTCGCGATCGGCCGCGCGCACCTGCACCACGGCGCCGAGCTCCTCGCTGAAGAGCGCGCGGATCGTGCGGTCCTCGCGGCGGCCGCTGGTCTGCCGGGCCCAGTCCTTGGCGTCGCCGTAGTCGGGTTCGTTGGCGTCGAGCGTCAGCATGTCGACGTTCAGCGACACGCCGGCGTGGCCCGCGAACGCCATTTCGCAGACGGTCGCCCACAGGCCGCCGTCCGAACGGTCGTGGTAGGCCAGCAGCCGGCCCTGCGCGTTCAGCGTCTGGATCGCGCCGAAGAAGCGCTTGAGGTCCTGCGCGTCGTCGACGTCGGGCACCGTGTCGCCGACCTGCTGCGTGACCTGCGCGAGAATGCTGCCGCCGAGGCGGTTCCTGCCGCGGCCGAGGTCGATCAGGATCAGCACGCTGTCGCCGGCGTCGGCCACGCGGCGCAGCTGCGGCGTCAGGTGGCGGCGCACGTCCTCGACCGGCGCGAACGCCGAGATGATCAGCGAGACCGGCGCGACCACTTCCTTGGCCACGCCCGCGTCGCTCCACTTGGTCTTCATCGACAGCGAATCCTTGCCGACCGGGATGCCGATGCCGAGCGCCGGGCACAGCTCCATGCCGATCGCGCGAACCGTGTCGTACAGCGCGGCGTCCTCGCCGGCGGTGCCGCAGGCGGCCATCCAGTTCGCCGAGAGCTTGAGCTTGTCGAGCGCGGCGATCGGCGCCGCGGCAATGTTGGTGATCGCCTCGCCGACCGCCATGCGGCCCGAGGCCGGCGCGTCGATCACGGCGAGCGGCGTGCGCTCGGCCATCGTCATCGCCTCGCCGCCGAAGCCGGCGTAGTCGAGCGCGGTGATCGCGCAGTCGGCCACCGGCACCTGCCACGGGCCGACCATCTGGTCGCGCACCGAGGTGCCGCCCACCGAGCGGTCGCCAATCGTGATCAGGAACGACTTGCTGGCGACGGTCGGGTGCTTCAGCACGCTGACGGCGGCCTCGGCCAGCGCCACGTTCGTGACGTCCACCGGCACGCGCTCGACCGCCACGCGCGTCACCTCGCGGTGCATCTTCGGCGGCTTGCCGAGCAGCACGTCCATCGGCATGTCGACCGGGAACGCGTCGTCGCCCTCGGCCAGTTCGTCGACGAGCTTCAGCTCGCGTGCCTCGGTGGCCACGCCGATCACGGCGAACGGGCAGCGCTCGCGCGTGCAGATCGCCTCGAAGCGCGGCAGGTCGGCCGGCGCGATCGCGAGGACGTAGCGCTCCTGCGATTCGTTCGACCAGATCTCGCGCGGCGACAGCCCGCTTTCCTCGAGCTGGATCTTGCGCAACTCGAAGCGCGCGCCCTTGTCGGCGCCGTCGACGAGTTCGGGAAACGCGTTCGACAGGCCGCCCGCGCCGACGTCGTGGATCGACAGGATCGGGTTGGCCTCGCCGAGCTGCCAGCAGCCGTTGATGACTTCCTGCGCGCGCCGCTCGATCTCGGGGTTGCCGCGCTGCACGGAGTCGAAGTCGAGTTCGGCCGTGTTCGCGCCGGTCGCCATCGAGCTGGCCGCGCCGCCGCCCATGCCGATCCGCATGCCGGGGCCGCCGATCTGGATCAGCAGCGTGCCGGCCGGCAGGTCGTGCTTGTGGGTATGGGCGTCGGACACGTTGCCGATGCCGCCCGCGATCATGATCGGCTTGTGATAGCCGCGCACCTGGCCGCCGACGTTCTGCTCGTAGACGCGGAAGTAGCCGCCCAGGTTCGGCCGGCCGAATTCGTTGTTGAACGCGGCGCCGCCGAGCGGGCCGTCGATCATGATCTGCAGCGGCGAGGCGATCCGCTCGGGGCGGCCATACGGCCCGTGGGCGTCGGTCGGATTGCGCTCGCCAACCGGCCGCGCGGCGTCGCGCGCGTTTTCCCAGGCCTCGCGCGCGCCGGGCAGGTCGAGGTTCGAGACCGTGAAGCCGGTCAGGCCGGCCTTCGGCCGCGCGCCGCGGCCGGTCGCGCCTTCGTCGCGGATCTCGCCGCCCGCGCCCGTCGCGGCGCCGGCGAACGGCGAGATCGCGGTCGGGTGGTTGTGCGTCTCGACCTTCATCAGCGTGTGGGTCAGCTCGACGTGGCGGCCGTACTGCTCGGCCGGCTTGCCGTCGGCGCCGGCGCCGCGCGGGAACCAGCGCTCGGCCGGCGCGCCGCGCATGATCGAGGAATTGTCCGAGTACGCGACGATGGTGCCCTGCGGGCTCAGCTTCTCGGTGTTGCGGATCATCGCGAACAGCGACATGTCCTGCTTCGCGCCGTCGATGGTCCAGTCGGCATTGAAGATCTTGTGGCGGCAGTGCTCGCTGTTGGCCTGCGCGAACATCATCAGCTCGACGTCGGTCGGGTTGCGTTCCAGCTTTGTGAACGCGTCCACCAGGTAGTCGATCTCGTCGTCCGCGAGCGCGAGGCCCAGCTCGACGTTGGCCGTCTCGAGCGCGGCGCGGCCGTGGGCCAGCACGTCGACGCGGCCGAGCGGCCGGGCCGGCAGTTCGTCGAACAGGTGGTGCGCGTCCTCGCGCGCGGCCACCACGCTTTCCGTCATGCGGTCGTGCAGCGCCGCGGCCACCGCCGCGCGCGCCTCGGCCGACAGCGCCTTCTTGCCGCCTAGGCCAAGCAGGCCCGCCTTGAGCGTGACCGTGAACTCGACGCCGCGCTCGATGCGGCGCACCGAAGCGAGCCCGCAGTGCAGCGCGATGTCGGTCGCCTTGCTGGCCCACGGCGAGACGGTGCCGAGCCGCGGCAGCACGATGAAGGTCTCGGTCGCGCCCTTCTCGGCGGCCGGCTCGAACGGCGCGCCGTAGTGCATCAGCGCGTCGATGCGCGCCGCGTCATCGGCCGACAGCGCGTCGGACGCGTTGACGAAGTGCAGATACTGACCACGCACCGCGACGATGTCGCCGTCGATCTGCTTGAGCACGTCGAGCAGGCGGGTCTGGCGGAAATCGGACAGGGCGGCGGCGCCGGGAAAACACGAGAAGTGAGCCATGGGCTGGACGGACATCGATGAGTCGCGCGAAACGGCGACATTGGGGCGAAAGGAAGGCCGTAATTATACCCGGAAGTGCGACCGCCGAAGGCGCCGGACGCAGCGCTCGCGGGTGCCGTCGACGCCGGCAAGCCCGCGCCGCGCCCGGCCGCGGCGGCCCGCATCCGGCCGCCGGCGTCGATCGCGGGCACCCCGGCGCGACGCCCGGAATCCGCGCCGGCCCGGTTTGGCGCTATCATTCGCGGTCCACCGGGCGCCACTCGGCCCGTCACGAACGACCAGACCCGGGCCGCGCCGCGCGGCCCGTCATCGAAGCACACCATGGATGTCATCGTCATTGGCGGCGGTATCGGCGGCGTCGCCACCGCCTACCAGTTGCGTGCCGCCGGCCACCGCGTCTGCGTGGTCGAGCGCCACGCAACCGTCGCCCAGGGCGCGACCTACGGCCATGGCGGCCTCGTGCTGCCGACCCCGCTCGATGTCTGGTTCGGCCCGACCTTCATGCATCACCGGCGCGCGCTCAAGAGCGGCGTGGTCTACAAGCCGGGCCTGAACCGCGCGCTGCGCCAGTTCACGCGCGAGCTCGCGAAGCTGCGCGAGCCCGAAGCGTTCACCGCGCAGTACGCGCGCCTGAAGCCGCTCGTCGACCTGTCGCGCGAGGCGATCGCCGACATCGAGCGGCGCTTCGCGCTCGAGTTCGAGCAGCGCGCCGGCGTGCTGCACGTGATCCGCGACCGCCAGGAATGGGCGCAGGCCCAGCCCGCGCTCGACCTGCTGCGCGCCAACGAGGTGCCGCACCAGCTCCTGTCGGCCCGCGAATGCGCGGCGCTCGAACATTCGGTGCCGACCGATCCGCCGTTCGCGGGCGGCGTGCTGCTCGAATACGAGCGCACCGCGAACTGTCCCCTGTTCACGAAGCTCGTCAAGCAGACGCTCGACGAGCACGGCGTGCAGTTCCGCTTCGGCCGCGCCGTCACGGCGATCCGCGTCGAGGCGAACCGCGCCGCCGTCGATCTCGCGCCCGAGCCCGGCGACCGGCTCGGCGCGCGCGGCAAGGAAGTGGACGTGATCTCGGCCGACGCGGTCGTGATCGCCGCCGGCACCGGCAGCGTGCCGCTGCTCGAACGGCTCGGCGTGACGCCGCCGCTGCGCCCGGTGCGCGTCAACGCGCTGACCGCGCCGCTCGCCTACGAAGAACACGCGCCACACCTGACGGTGGTCGATTCGATCAAGCGCATCACCATGACGCGCATGCACCAGCGCGTGCGCATCTGCGGCGCGCCGGTGCTGCAAAGCGACAAGGACACGGCGCAGCCGCTGCCCGAGGCGCTCGGCGAAAGCGCGCTCGCGCTGCTCGGCCAGGCCACTCACGACTGGATTCCCGGCGCGGCGAAGATCTCGGCCGCGCTGCCGTGGCAGGGCCTGCGGCTGCTCTCGCCGGACGGCCTGCCGGTGGTCGGCCCGACCCGCCATCCGCGCGTGTTCGTCAATCTCGGCCACGGGCCGGCCGGCTGGGGCCTCGCCTGCGGCTCTGCTAAAGTGGTGACCGATTACGTCGGCGGCAGCGCGCATCACGTGCCGGCCGATACGCTCGCCGCGCTCCACGTGGATCGCTTCGCCACCTGACGCCGCCCGCGGGCGGCGCATCGACCCGGCCGCCGCGCCCCGGCGGCCCTCCGCCATGACGCCACTCGCCACGCTCACCGCCGCCTCGCCCTCCCCGTCCGGGCCGCCCGCCGATCCGTTCGCCGCGCCGCTCGCGCACCAGCCGCTGCCGCTCGCCACCGTCGCCGACCTGCGCGCGGCCGAAGCCGCTGCGCTCCAGCCACCCCACGCACTGCCGCCGCACACGCTGATGGCGCGGGCCGGCGCCGCCGCCGCGCGCTGGCTCGCCGCGCGCGCCGAACCGGACGCGCGCCCGGTCTGGCTCGCCGCCGGCCCCGGCAACAACGGCGGCGACGCGCTGGTGGCCGCCGCCGAACTGCTGCGGCTCGGCATACAGGTGGAGGTCTGCCTGCCGATCGAACCGAAGCCCGAGGACGCGCGCTGGGCGCTCGCGCTCGCGCGCGAGGCCGGCGTGCCGATCTCGGCCGGGCCGCCGGCCGCGTTCGACGGCTACGGCTGGCTCGTCGACGGGCTGTTCGGGATCGGCCTCGCGCGAGCGCTCGACGGCCCGTTCGCGACGCTCGCGGCGGCGCTCTCCGCACGCGCCCGCACCCATGGCCGCGTACTCGCGCTCGATATGCCGAGCGGCATCGACGCCGACAGCGGCGCGCGCGTCGGCGACGGCCCGGCGGTCCTCGCCACCCACACGCTGTCGTTCCTCGCCGCGAAGCCGGGCCTCTATCTCGGCGACGGCCGCGACCACGCCGGCGAGATCACCATCGAGACGCTCGACGCAGCGGCGCATGCCTCGGCCACGCTGAACGCCGCCGCGCTGTTCGCGCCGCAGTGGCCGGCGCGCGCGTCGGCCTCGCACAAGGGCAGCTTCGGCAGCGTCGCGATCGTCGGCGGCGACACCGGCATGTGCGGCGCGCCGATCCTGGCCGCGCGCGCCGCGCTGCACGCGGGCGCCGGCAAGGTCCACGTCGGTTTCATCGGCGAGGACGCGCCGCCCTACGATCCGCCGTTCCCCGAACTGATGCTGCATCCGGCGCAGACGCTGCCGACCGACGGGCTCAGCGCGATCGGCATCGGCTGCGGGCTCGGTACGCGCCAGCGTTCGCGCGACACGCTGCGCGCGATGCTCGCGCTCGACCTGCCGGTCGTGGTGGACGCCGACGCGCTGAACCTCGTCGCCGGCGACGCCGGCCTCGCCTCGGCGCTCGTGGCGCGCGCCGCGCGCGGCGCCGTGTCGATCCTGACTCCGCATCCGCTCGAAGCGGCGCGCCTGCTCGGCAGCGACACGCGGGCGGTCCAGGCCGACCGGCTCGCCGCCGCGCGCGGGCTGGCCACGCGCTTCGCGGCGATCGCCGTGCTGAAGGGTTCGGGCACGATGATTGCCCATCCCGACGGGCGCGTCGCCGTCAATCCGACCGGTAACGCGGCGCTCGCCACCGGCGGCACCGGCGATGTGCTCGGCGGCCTGATCGCCGCGTTTCTCGCACAGCGCATCCCCGCCTACGAGGCCGCGCTTGGCGGCGTCTACCTGCACGGCCTCGCGGCCGACTGCCTGACCGCGCTCGGCGACGGCCCGGCCGGCCTCGCCGCCGGCGAACTGGCCGGCGCGGTGCGTCGCCTCGTGAACCGGCACTTTTATTCGCGCGTCATGTCGTCCGCCATTTGACGCCGCTATACTGAATCTCCGCGCCCGATCCGAGACATCTCGCGCGCGGTTTCCGCGGTCCGCCGGCGCCCGGCGCCGGTCGCGACACCGTCCTCGCCCCCGAGTCACGCTAGTTTCGCCAGAACCGATATGACGCTGAATTCGCTCCCCGCTTGGCCTGCCCTGCAATCGCACTACGACGAGATCCGCGACGCGCAGCTGCGCGACTGGTTCGCCGCCGGCAACGACCCGGCCCCGACGCGCGCCGAACGCTTCACGTTCGGCGGCGGCGGCCTCGCGATCGACTTCTCGAAGAACCGCATCACCGACGCCACGCTGGCGCTGCTCGTGCAACTCGCGCGCGAGGCCGGCGTCGAGGCGCGCCGCGACGCGATGTTCGCCGGCGAGGTGGTGAATCCGACCGAAGGCCGCGCCGCGCTGCACACCGCGCTGCGCGCGAGCGCGCCCGACGCGCCGTTCCACGCGCAGGTGCTGGCCGAACGCGAAAAGATGGCCGCCTTCGCCGAGCAGGTGCGCGACGGCCGCTGGACCGGCTACACCGGCAAGCGGATCCGCCACGTGATCAACATCGGCATCGGCGGCTCCGATCTCGGGCCGAAGATGGTGGTCCATGCGCTCGACCATCTCGCCACGCGCGAGCTGTCCTGCGCGTTCGTCTCGAACGTGGACGGCGCCGACCTGTCGCGCGCGCTCGAGTTCTGCAACCCCGAGGAAACGCTCGTGATCGTCGTGTCGAAGACCTTCACGACGCTCGAGACCATGACCAATGCGCGCTCGGCGCGCGACTGGCTGACCGCGCACGGCTGCCCCGAGAGCGCGCTCGCGAAGCATTTCGTGGGCGTCTCGGCGAACCCCGAGGAAGTCGTGAAGTTCGGCATCGACGCCCGCAACGTGTTCGAAATGTGGGACTGGGTCGGCGGCCGGTATTCGCTGTGGTCGGCGGTGGGCCTGTCGATCATGATCGCGATCGGGCCGCAGCAGTTCGACGAGTTGCTGGCCGGCGCGAACGAGATGGACACGCATTTCCGCGAGGCGCCGCTCGAATCGAACCTGCCGGTGCTGCTCGGCCTGATCGGCATCTGGTATCGCAACTTCTTCGGCTCGCAGAGCTACCTGGTGGCGCCGTATTCCGAGGCCCTGCACTTCCTGCCCTCGTACCTGCAGCAGCTCGAAATGGAGAGCAACGGCAAGTCGGCGCGGCTCGACGGCGCGTTCGTCGACTACCCGACCTCGGCCGTGACCTGGGGCGAGCCCGGCACCAACGGCCAGCACGCGTTCTTCCAGATGCTGCACCAGGGGCCGACGATCGTGCCGATCGACTTCATCGCGGTGCTCACGCCCGAGCACGCGCTGGCGAGCCATCATCCGAAGCTGCTCGCGAACTGCTTCGCGCAGAGCGAGGCGCTGATGCTCGGCCGCACGCTCGAGGAAGCGCGCAAGATCGCCGGCCCGAACAAGCCCGAACTCGCACCGCACCTGACGTTCCCCGGCAACCGGCCGACCTCGACGATCCTGGTCGAGGCGCTCACGGCGCGCTCGCTTGGCGCGCTGATCGCGCTCTACGAACACAAGGTGCTGGTGCAGGCCTCGGTCTGGAACATCAACCCGTTCGACCAGTGGGGCGTGGAACTCGGCAAGATTCTCGGCAAGGTGGTCGAGGCCGACCTGACCGCCGCGAGCGTGGACGCGGGCAAGCACGATTCGTCGACCTCGGCGCTGATCGCGCGGGCGCGCGCGGCGCTCAAGCGCTGAGCGGCGCGCATGGAACAACGGCCGGGTTACCGGCCGTTGTGTTTCGTCGCCGTGTGTTGGGTTGCGTGGCCGGCTGGCGCCGTTCGCCGCCGGCGCGAGTCATGAGGCTTCAGGCGTCAAGCGGGATGGGCCGCGCTCAGCTCGCGCTGCGCTCGGCCTGGTCGGCCACGATGCGCCCGCCGTCGAGCGTGATGGTGGCGTCGCAGCGGCGTGCGAGCGCCGCGTCGTGCGTGACCAGCACCAGCGTGGCGCCCTGCGCGCGGTTCAGCTCGAACATCAGGTCGATCACGGCGTGGCCGGTGGCGGCGTCGAGGCTGCCGGTCGGCTCGTCGGCGAACAGCACGGCCGGGTCGGTGACGAACGCGCGCGCGAGCGCGACGCGCTGCTGCTCGCCGCCCGACAGCAGTTTTGGATAGTGGCCGGTGCGCGCGCCGAGGCCGACACGCTCGAGCAGGCGCCGCGCGCGCGCGGCGGCCTCGCGCGCCGTGATGCCGCCGCGCAGTTCGAGCGGCAGCATCACGTTCTCGAGCGCCGTCAGGTGCGGCATCAGCTGGAACGACTGGAACACGAAACCGACCGCGCCGCTGCGCAGCGCCGCGCGTTCGTCCTCGCCGAGCCCGTTCAGTTCGCGGCCGAGCAGGCGAACCGTGCCGTCGGTCGCGCTGTCCAACCCGGCGAGCAGGCCCAGCAGCGTCGACTTGCCCGAGCCGGACGCGCCGACGATCGCGACGCTGCTGCCCGCCTGCACGGCCAGGTCGATGCCGTCGAGAATCGTCAGTTCGCCGGCCGCATCGGCGACGCGCTTCGAGACTTGTCGAACTTCAATGATCGGATCCGTCATCTTGATGAGCATGAAGCACATTCGTTTCTGGAAAAACGGCGCGCGCGCCGTCGTGATCGCGCTGGCCGCCACCGCCTGGCTCGGCGCGCCGCCGGCCCGCGCGGCCGGCCCGCAGCCGGCGGCGAGCGCCGTGGGCGTCGCCGCCAAACCGGCCATCGTCGTGCTCGGCGACAGCCTCTCGGCCGAATACGGCCTGCCCCGCGATACCGGCTGGGTCGCCCTGATGCGGGCACGCATCGCCGAGCAGCGAATCGATTATAGCGTTGCGAACGCAAGCGTCAGCGGCGACACCACCAGCGACGGGCGCGCCCGCCTGCCCGCCCTGCTCGCGCGGCTCAAGCCCGCGATCGTGATCGTCGAGCTCGGCGCGAACGACGCGCTGCGCGGCGTGCCGCTCGCCACCACCGAGCAGAACCTGCGCGCGATCGTGGCCGCGGCACGGCAGGCGAACGCGAAGGTCGTGCTGATCGGCATGTACGTGCCGCCGAACTACGGCCTCGACTACACGCAGAAGTTCCACGCGATGTACGGCGCGCTCGCGAAGGAGCTGCGCCTGCCGCTCGTGCCGTTCCTGCTGGCCGGCATCGAGAACCGCCCGGATCTGTTCCAGGAGGACCAGAACCATCCGACCCGGCAGGCGCAGCCGAAGCTGCTCGACAACGTCTGGCCGGTGGTGCGGCCGCTGCTTGGCGCCGGCTCGCGCTGAGCCCCCATCGAACGCACCGCGCGGCGCGACGGGCCGCATAAACAAACAGCCCCGCTCGGCATCGAGTGGGGCTGTTTGCATTGCAGGTGGTTGCTGGTCGTTGCGGGCCGCGCCACGCGGCGGCGTGGCGGGCCGATCAGTTGTCGTCGCTGTTGCGGCTGCTGTCGGCCACCGAGCCGTACAGCTTGACCTTGGCGCGCTCGCGCAGCGACTTCATGAACGCCTCGCTCTCGCTTTGCGCATAGTCCCGCGCGAGCTGCTGCTGGACCGCCGCGAGCTGCTGCGGATCGGACGGCGCCGGCGCGACGATCGCGTTCACGCGGAAGATCGCATAGCCGCCGTTCGTACCGAGATCGACGCCGACATAGGCCGGCAGCGACTTCGGATCGACCTTGTAGACGGCCGCGACCGCGTCCGGCGGCAGGCCGAGCGTCTGCGTGCGCGAGATCTTCTCGGCCGGCAGGAAGCCGTCGGTCGCCTTCGACTTCTGCAGCGCCGCGAGCCGCGCCGTGCCGTCCTGCTTGGCGAGCTTCGCGCTCTCGTCGGCGATGAACTTCTGGCGCACGGCGTCCTTGATCGTGTCGAGCGGCGGCACCGCGGCCGGCTTGTCGCTCATCACGTGCGCGGCGATCAGCGTGTTGTTGCCGACGTCGATCGCCTGCGTGTTGTTGCCGTTCTTCACCGAGTCGGCCGCAAACACGGCGCTCAGGAACTTCGCGTTGTTGAGCGGGCTGTCGGGTGCCAGCGCCGGATTCGGCTGCGGCGTGACGGTGGCGGTCTGGATCGTCAGCTTGTACTTGTCGGCGGTCGGCTGCAGGCTCTTGGCCTTTTCATAGACGCTCGACGTGAAGCCTTCCGAGTTGTCCGAGAACGCCTTGGCCGCGTACTGCTGCTTCAGTTCCGCCGCGATCGAATCCTTGACCTCGTCGAACGGCTTGACGACGGCCGGCTTCACGTCGGTCGCCTTCAGGATGTGATAGCCGAGATCCGACTCGACCACCTTGCTGACCTCGCCCGGCTTCAGCGCGAAGGCCGCGTCGTCGAACGCCGGGCCGCCCGCCGTCGAGCCGCGCGTGACGTAGCCGAGATCGCCGCCCTTGGCCGCCGACGGCGCGTCCTGCGAGTTCTTCTCGGCGATCTGCGCGAACTGGTCCGGATGCGCGGTCACGTCGGCCAGCAGCTGGTCGGCCTTGGCCTTCGCGGCGGCCTTGTCGGCCGCGCTCGCGCCGCGCGCGGCCGCGATGAAGATGTGGCTCACGCGTACCTGCGCTTCGGTGCGATAGCGCGCGGTGTTCTCGTCGTAGTACTTGCGAATGTCCGCGTCGGTGGGCGGCGTGGTCGAGGCCGCGGCCGTGACCGGCGTGAACACGAGGTACTGGATGGTGGCCGTCTCGGGCGTCGCGAACGCCTGCTTGTGCGCGTCGTAGTAAGCCGAGATCTGCGCGTCGGTCGGTTGCACCTTCGCGGCGTAGTCGGCCGGCTTCAGCACCAGCGCCTGGATTTCACGCTGCTGCTGCGCGAGATCGGTCAGGCCCTGCGCGACGCTCTTCGGCGTGAACGCGCTGTCGATCAGATTGCTCGGCAACTGCTGCTGCGTGAGCTGGTAGCGAATGCTTTCCTGATACTGGTCCGGCGTCATGCCCTGCATCGCGAGCAGCTGCGTGTAGCGCTCGGCGTCGATCGAGCCGTCCGGCTTGCGCATCGCGGCGACCAACGGGTTGCTGAGCAGCGCCTCGCGCACCGCGGCGTCGGAGGCCGTCAGGTGCAGGCGGCGCACCTCGTCGGTCAGCGCGCGCTGCTCGATCATGGCGTCGAGCAGCTGCTGGCGGCGCTCCGGCGTGTCGATCACCTTGGCGTCGTACTTGGCGCCGAGTGCCTGGCGCGCCTGGTCGATCTGCTGGCGGTAGGCGCCGTCGAATTCGGCGCGCGTGATCTTGCGCCCGTCGACCGATGCCACGTTCGCGCTGTCATCGAAGAAGTCGCGGAAACCCTGAACCCCGACGAACCCGAGCCCCGGCAGCACGATCAGGAGCAGGAGGAACATCATCAAGCGCTGGTGATTGCGGAAGAAATCGAGCATGCGGAGCGAAAGTGGCTGGACAAAACGGCTGATATTACATCAGCGGAGTGAAAAATAGGCGAAACGGGCCGCGACGGACGGACCTTCGATTCGGATGCGCGGTGAGGGGCGCCGGTGGGCAGGACGCCTCGTCCTGCGATTCCACGACAGGGATGCCCGGCGCGGGGGCCGCGCGGCAGGCGCGCCCGGCGGCGCCGCGAGCAGGATGGGGCGCCACCGTCGATCAGGCGCGCGTGACGGCTGCCGGGCCGGGACGCGGACGAGAAACCGCCCGCGCGAGCCGTGTTCCCGATCCGGCGGCACGGGGCGCAACGCGTTCGCGTTTGGCCGGCCACGGCGCGAACCGGGCTGCCCCGCGTGGCCGGGTTGACGGCCGAGGCGGCAGGCCGGTCACCGCTCGGGACCATTCGGCGGACGAGGTGGCGAGGCGTCCGGACATCACGGCGTCCGGCGTACATGCCCGCGACGCCCGGCTCTGGCCACCGGCGTCGCACGGCGAACCACACCGGTCATCGCGCCGCCGGCCGGCCGCCGCCCTCTCCTCTCGGATCGGGACAAACACGTAACGACCTTCAGCAAGCCACGTGAGCGTCGTAATTACATTTGTCTTTCTAAGTCTTTCTCTTTCATGTGGAGAACACCATGTCCTTTCTCACTAATCTGAAGATTGGCAGCCGGCTTGCGATCGGTTTCGCCATTTCAGTCGTGCTGGTGTGTGTGATCGGCGCGATGGCGATCTGGCAGATCGGCAAGGTGTATCAGAAAACGGACGAGATCTCCGGTGCGATCCTGCCGACGGTCCAGGCGCTCAGCGATGTCCGGTCGATGGCCAATACCGTTCGACGCACGACCCTGCGAGGCCTGCTCGAATCCGACCAGCAGGGCCGCGACATGCAGCGGGAGGCGCACGACGTGGCGCTGCGGCAATACGAAAGCCTGTTTGCACGCTACAAGTCGTTGGGGAAATCGTCCGACGACACGCGGCTGATCCAGGACATCGAGGCCGGGTGGGCGACCTTCCTCAAGAACGATCGGCGCTTGCTGGAGGCCGTCGTAGCGGGCAAAACCGATGCGCTCGAGATGCGGACGCTGGCGACCAGGGAAAGTGCAAACGAGTTCGCGAGCTTCGTGAAGGTGGTGGACGCGGCGGTACAAGCCAATAGGGAACGTAGTGATTCAGCCAGCACGTTCGCACTGACTTCCTACCATTCGGCGGTTCTAAGCACGGTGATACTGGTGGCGGTGGCGGTGGCCGCCGGCATCGCCATTGCGATCCTGATCACGCGCTCCATCACCCGGCCACTCACCCGGGCTGTCGCCGTCGCGCAGAACGTCGCGCAAGGCGATCTCACCTCGGACATCGACGTGAACGGCAAGGACGAGACGGCCATGCTGCTCGCCGCACTCAAGGAGATGAACGCGCGGCTCGCGCGGATGGTGGGCGACATCCAGCAGAGCGCCGACAGCATCGCGACCGCGTCCTCGGAGATCGCGGCCGGAAACGTCGACCTCAGTCAACGAACCGAGGAGCAGGCCGCGTCACTGGAGGAAACCGCCGCGAGCATGGAGCAGCTGACCGCGGCGGTGAAGCAGAACGCGGACAACGCGCAGCAGGGCAGCACGGTGGCGAAGAGCGCATCGGAAGTGGCCGAGCACGGCGGCACGGTAGTGAGCCGGGTCGTGGACACGATGCAGGAAATCAGCGAGAGAGCGGGCCGCATGTCGTCCATCATCACGGCCATCGAAGGCATCGCGTTCCAGACCAACATCCTTGCGCTCAACGCGGCCGTGGAGGCCGCGCGCGCCGGCGAGCAAGGCCGGGGATTCGCGGTGGTGGCGGCAGAGGTGCGCACGCTTGCCCAGCGCAGCGCCGCCGCGGCCAAGGAGATCAAGGACCTGATCACGGAGTCGGCCGACGGCGTGAGCAAGGGCGAAACGCTGGTTGCCGAGGCCGGGGCCACCATGAAGGACGTGGTCGCTGCCGTGGCGCGGGTCAACGATCTCATGGAGGAGATCTCGGCCGCCTCGCAGGAGCAGCGCAAGGGTATCGAGCAGGTGAATCAGGCGGTCACGCAAATGGATGAGGTGACGCAGCAAAACGCGGCGCTCGTGGAAGAGGCCGCGGCGGCCGCGCAGTCGATGTCTTCTCAATCTTCGAGCCTGAAAGATCTGATCTCGGTGTTCCGCATCTCCGCGAGCCGGGCCAGCGGGCCTGACGAAAGCCCGCGAGCGAGTGCGCACGCACCGCGCCGCGCACTCGCGGCCAGGGGCAACGCCGCCGCGGCGCTCGCTCGAAGCGCGGCGCCCGCGCTGGCGGCGGCGAAGTCGCCAGCCTACGTGTCGAATTCGGATTGGCAGAAATTCTGAATGCCGCCACCGCTGCTGCCGATAACAAGGCTGGGAGGCGCGCCGATGGCGGGGGCGGCGCGGCGTGCCTGGATTTCACGTCGGCGAGCCGCAGCGGGTTCGCACGACCTGTTCTCACATTGCCCAATGCCGGCCGAAGACCCGGCAGGACGGCCGACAGTACCCGGCGAACCCGGCGTCGGCCACGACTGCCTGGCTTCGATCGCGGCGCGGGAGCGCCGACAACCGGGCGGCGACATCGGAGATGACACAAATGCAGGGCATCAGCTCACGAAGCGCAAACGATCTGGCGATCTTCGCCAAGCAGGCGATAGTGGAATGCAACGGCAGGCTCTTTGGTCACGAACTCCTGTTCCGTGACCGCTCCGGCGTCGTGACGGCGATCGCCGACGACGAGTCCGCGACGATGGCGGTGCTGGAGGCAGCGATCGGCCACGTCGGACTGCATCAGGTGTCGCCGGTCGGCAGTTTCTTCCTCAATTGCTCGACCGAATTCCTGATGTCGACGATCGTCCATGCGCTCCCGCCGCATCGCTTCGTGCTCGAAATTCTCGAAACCTGCCAGTTGGATCGCCATTTGATACGCCGCTGCCTGCAGTTGAAGGAAGCGGGCTTTCGTCTGGCGCTCGACGACGTGCGGGAGTTGTCTCCCGACGTGGTGAATATCCTGCCGCTGATCGATATCGTCAAAATCGACTGGCCTTTCATCGACCCGCAGCGGCGCGGCTGGATGATCGATACGGTAATCGGCCACGGCGCGCTTGCCCTTGCGGAAAAGATCGAGACCGAAGCCGACCGCAATCACGCGGTGGATTCGGGATGTTCGCTGTTGCAAGGATTTTATTTCTGCCGGCCCCAGATCATCTCGGCCAATAAACTGCCGACGGATTTCGCGGTGATCGCCGAGGTACTGCAGTCGATTCTCGACGAGGAGAGCCTGAGCGCCCTGTCGATCAAGATCGAGCGCAGCCCGGAACTGTGCGTCGAGTTGATTCACATCGCGAATAACTGCGCCGCCACCAACCGGTCACGCGTGAGGATATCGTCCATCAGCCACGCCATCGCGCTGGCGGGAACCGATACGCTCATGAGTTGGTGTGCGCTGCTGCTGTATCGGCGCGATTCGGCGCCGATGTTCGACCCGCTCACGGACCTGGCCCGATCGCGCGCCGAGCAGATCGGGGATCGACTGGCCGCGTCGGGCGCCACGCCTCATCAACTCAGCAAAGGTCGCCTGGTGGGCCTCCTGTCGCTTCTTCACATCCGCCAGGGCGCCACGGCCGCAGACTTCTGGCGCCTGATCTCGTTCGACCACGAGATCAAGCGGGCGCTCACCGTACAGGAAGGCTGGTATGGAGAACTGCTGCTGGCCGTGACGGCGCTCGAACGCCCGTTTTCCTCCGGCCAGCCGAGCACGCCGGCTCCGCGCGCCGTGACGACGATCCCGTCGTGACGCGAATGCGCGCCAATCCAGGCATATCGTTTCTCGACAAGCGGTTCGAAAAATAAACGAGGATGGGATGCGAAACAATCTTCCAGTCACGGGCGTCGAATACGACTATCCCGAGACAAGCATGCTGGTTTCGGCGACGGATCTCTCGAGTCGAATCGAATACTGCAATCCGGCTTTCGTCGAGGTGTCGGGATTTTCCCGAGAGGAACTCATTGGCCAGCCGCATAACCTCATTCGTCACCCCGACATGCCGCCCCAGGCGTTCGAGGATATGTGGGCGACCATCAAGGCCAGGCGCTCATGGACGGCGCTCGTGAAGAACCGCCGGAAAAACGGCGACCACTATTGGGTCCGGGCCAATGTCACGCCGATCGTGCGACGCGGCGAGATGGTGGGCTACCTGAGCGTTCGAACCAAACCGGGCCGCGACGAGGTCCGGGAAGCGGAAGCGCTCTACGATCGGCTGAACGGCACCGGTGCGCACGGGTTGCGCCTGCGCCGCGGGCAGGTGGTGCGAAAAGGCCCGCTGCACGTTTTCGATCTCTGGCGTGGCGCCGGACTTCCCGCGCATGTCTCGGTAGCCGGCGTGGCCGGCATGACGGCCATCGGGTCGCTGCTCGCCGTGGCAGACCGGCTCCCGGGATCGACGCTGGTCTGTCTGGCGCTCGCGGCGTCCGCCGTCGGCACCTGTCTGCCGGCACTCCTGGTGGCCAGGCGCGCCCAGCGTCGTCTCGCCGAGCTGGAACAGATCGGCGGCCGGATCGCCGCCGGCGATCTCACCGTCGATGTGCCCGTCGCCGCGGGAGCCTGTACGAGCGGATCGCTGCGGGCCCTCGCGCAGCTACGCGTGAGCCTGGTGGCGATCGTGTCCGACGTGCGCATGCAGATCGACCAGATGAAGTCGGTGTCGGATGAGGTCGCCAAAGGCAACATCGACCTGTCGCGGCGCACGGAAGTGCAGGCTGCATCCTTGCAGGAAACGGCGGCGTCGCTCGAGCAGCTGACTGCCACCGTAAAGAGCAATTCGCAGGCGGCGACGCAGGCCAACGCCATCGTCGGCGGCGCCCAAGCCGCGACGCGCGGCGGCTGCGAGGCCATCCAGCTCACCGAGTCCACGATGCGTGGTATTTCCAATTCATCGGACCAGATCCGGGCAATCGTCACGACCATCGACAGCATCGCGTTTCAGACCAACATACTTGCGCTCAACGCCGCCGTGGAAGCCGCCCGCGCCGGTGAAGCGGGCAAGGGCTTCGCCGTGGTGGCGAGCGAGGTGCGGAATCTGGCGCAGCGCTGCGCGACGGCCGCGCGGGAAATCAAGGGAATCGCCGACACCAGCGCCACGGCTGCGTTTGCGGCGGGCGAGAGCGTGGCCGGCACCGCGGGCCGCATGGTGGAAATCGAATCAAACATGCAGCAGGTGTATTCGATCGTGCAGTCGATCGTCACCGCCAGCATCGAGCAATCTCAAGGCATCGACAGCATCAACAACTCCGTGACGCAACTTGACGGCGCGACGCAACAGAACGCCGCGCTCGTGGAAGAAGGCGCGACCACGGCGGAGAGCCTTGCGAGCCAGGCCAACGTCCTCGATGAAGCCGTGCGGTTGTTCACGTTGCCGGACTGATCAGCCTGGATGCGGCAACGGCCGCTTTCCTTCCCGTTTGCCCGCATCGCTTCGGGCCGCCGGATTGCCGTGCGGCGGCCTCGGAGCGCCGGACGCGTCGCGGCATCGCGTGCGCGGCGCCCTCCCCGCTTGCCGCACTCGCCCCACCTGCCCGACTGGTCGGATCCGCTGCGAGCCGTTGGCACGGCCGCGGCGACTTGGGTCGGCCAAGATCGCGGCTCGAATGCGTCGGGCACCAAGCGGGCGCAGACGCGAACACGGCCGAGCGGCATGGTCGTGAACCGCGCTTGCTCGATGAAGCCGTTGGCGGCGACGCAGGTAGCGTGATGCAACATAACGGCTGACCGGCCGCGACAACACGTCGATCCCCCACCCCGAAAGCGGCAAGTCCGCCACGTCGGTGGCCGATCGGTTGCGTATTGCGCGTGCTCGACGCTTGCGTCAATTTGTCTCAGTCAAGGTCCGCCGAGTGGAATGCCCTGCCGGTCCGCAATCATTTAGCTGTGCATATGATCAGGCGCCGCCTGCGCGTGCGAAAAAAGTCGTTCACGCCCGAGACACCGTTTGCGCATCCATATCTCCCGACGCCACGCACCAGTTCATGGCGAAAACCGCTACCGGCGATCGCCTGAAAGGAAGATTCCTCCTGCCCCGTCACGCCCGCATTGCTTCAGCAACTGAAACAAATGCCGTGATTAGAAGCACAACCATGATTACGGGGAAAACCATGAAGAATCTCACTGTAGGCCAGAAGCTCGCCGGCTCGTTCGGAATCGTGATACTGATATCGCTGATCGGCAGCGCGATCTCGATCATCAATTTCCTCGGCCTGAACGATGCCAATGGATGGAACATCCATAGCTACCGCGTGCTTCGCGCGAACGACGAGATGTTGGCCAACATGGTCAACATGGAGACGGGAGTACGCGGCTACGTGATTGCCGGGGACGACAAATTCCTCGATCCCTATCTGGCCGGCCAGGGCCAGTTCGCCAAATCGTACGAGGTCATACATGCGCTCACGTCGGACAACGCCGCCCAGCAACAACGTCTGGACGAACTGCTGCAGCTGCGCAACAAGGTGGGGAGCATCGCCGAAAAGCTGATCGCGCTCAGGCGCGAGGTCAATGCTGGAACGCAGCCGCTCAGCGTGCTCACGGATGACTTCAAGCAGGGCAAGGACAAGCAGTACATGGATCGCTACCGGACGGTGGCTGCCGACGTCGGCAGCGCCGAACAGGCCCTGCTCGATCAGCGCTCCGGACAGGTGGCGGCGATGACCTCCTCGACCATGGTCACTTTGGCGGCCGCCGGCCTCGTCACGATTGCCCTCGCCATCGTGCTGGGCATCGTCATTACCCGCGGCATCATCCGGTCGCTGGGAGGCGAGCCGTCCGCCGCCGCGAACGTGGCCAGCCGCATCGCGCAGGGCGATCTCTCGGTGCCCGCACCGGTTCGCGACAAGGATCAAACCAGCCTGATGGCGTCACTGGAGGCCATGCGGCAGCAGCTCAGGGGCATCGTCGCGGGCATCCAATCGTCCGCCGAATCGATCAAGTCGGCCGCGGGGGAAATCGCCCAAGGCAATCTGGACCTGTCCCAACGAACCGAGGAGCAAGCCGCGTCGCTGCAGGAAACCGCCGCGAGCATGGAGCAGTTGACGTCGACCGTCCGGCAGAACACCGACAGCGCGAAGCAGGCCAACATGCTCGCCACCAATGCGTGCGACGTGGCGGCGCGTGGTGGCACGGTCGTGGAGCAGGTCGTCGAATCGATGAAGTCGATCTCGGAAAGCTCCGGCAAGGTGTCGCAAATCATCACGGTGATCGAGGGCATCGCGTTCCAGACCAATATCCTCGCGCTCAACGCCGCGGTGGAAGCGGCGCGCGCGGGCGAACAGGGACGAGGGTTCGCCGTCGTGGCGGGCGAGGTGCGCACGCTCGCTCAGCGCAGCGCCAGCGCCGCCAAGGAAATCAAGGACCTCATCGAAAGCTCGGTCGATCGCGTGGCAACCGGCGGCGAGCAGGTCAATCGGGCGGGCGCCACCATGTCCGAGATCGTCAAGTCGGTCCGTCAGGTGACCGACATCATGGGCGAGATCGCCTCGGCGTCCGACGAGCAGGGCACGGGCATCGAGCAGGTCAACACGGCGGTCAGCCAGATGGACGCGGTGACCCAGCAAAACGCGGCGCTGGTGGAGCAAGCCTCGGCCGCCGCACAGGCCATGGCGGAACAGGCCGCCACACTCCGTGACGCGGTGGCCTTCTTCAGGATCGGAGCGCATGGCGGGAACGACGCCTGGCAGGGAACCGGCGCCGCGCGTCGGCCCTTGTCCGCGCTGTCGCTGCAAGCGAATTGACTTTCAAGCCTGGCGGAGCGGACGGGACTCGCCCACGTTCCGCGGGCCGCGGTTGCGCAAGCATGCGCAACCCTTCGACTCCCGCCGGAAGCCGCGCAGGCGGCTTCCTCCACGCCGCATATGGACGAAAAAATACCCGCTTGCGCGGGCATTTTTTCAAATCTGGCGGAGCGGACGGGACTCGCCCACGTTCCGCGGGCCGCGGTTGCGCAAGCATGCGCAACCCTTCGATTCCCGCCGGAAGCCGCGCAGGCGGCTTCCTCCACGCCGCATATGGACGAAAAAATACCCGCTTGCGCGGGTATTTTTCTAATCTGGCGGAGCGGACGGGACTCGAACCCGCGACCCCCGGCGTGACAGGCCGGTATTCTAACCAACTGAACTACCGCTCCCGGGTCGGTACCACCAGCGAACCACCCGCCCATGAACGTCATCGGCTCCGGTCGCTGCGTCGGGGCCAAAACCCGCGACGGAGCGAGATTGTGCCCTGAATACCGGCACCGCGCAACCACATTGTGTCCGATCGAATGAACGATGCGGCCCCGGCTTGCCCGCCCGCGCGACGTCCTCCGGAAAACCGGCGCCGGCATCGACGGCGCACCGCACATCGCCCTCCCCCGCGCGATTACAATCCGCTCCGTGTTCCCCGTTGACGGACCCACGATCTTGGATCGACTCGAAGCCATGTCGATGCTGCTGTCCGCCGTCGAGAAAGGCAGCCTCTCGGCGGCGGCGCGCGACCTGCACATCCCCGTTTCCACGCTCACGCGCAAGGTGAGCGATCTCGAGATCCGGCTCGGCACGCGTCTGCTGATCCGCACCACGCGCAAGCTGACGCTGACCGACGCCGGCCTCGCCTACGTGGCGGCCGCACGCCGTATCCTCGATCAGGTCCACGAACAGGAGCGCGAGGCCAGCGGCGAATTCACCATGCCGCGCGGCGAGCTGGTGATCGCCACGCCCGTGCAGTTCGGCCGGCAGCACGTGCTGCCCGTCGTCAACGCGTTCCTCGCGCAGTTCCCCGAGATCAAGGTCCGGCTGCTGCAGTCGGACCGCAACGTCGATCTGATCGACGCGCATGCCGACGCCGCGATCCGGATCGGCCGGCTGCCCGACAGCAGCCTCGTGGCGACGCGCGTCGGCGCGCTGCGCGCCGTCGTCTGCGCGAGCCCCGCGCTGCTGGCGCGCCACGGTGTGCCGCGCACGCCCGACGATCTCGCGCGGCTGCCCTGCGTGGTCTTCAACAGCCCCTACCTGTCGCCATGGCGGTTTCGCACACCGGGCACCGATGGCCTGACGAGCCTCACGGTCGACCCGCGCCTGCACGTCTCGGCCCCCGACTCCGCCGCCGACGCGGCCGTGCAGGGCATCGGCGCGACGCTGCTGCTCGAGCACGACGTCGATCACGCGGTGCGCGCCGGCCTGCTCGACATCGTACTGTCCGAGTACGAGGTCGAGCCGGTGCCCGTCCACGTGATCCACGTATCGCGCAACCTGATGCCGCTGAAGTTGCGCAGCTTCATCGACTTCGCCGTGCCGCGCCTGCGCGAATCGCTCTCGCATCTGGGGCGGCAGCCCAAGGGCGGTCTCGCTCGTTGAGCTGATGCTGGCGGCACGACGGCGCAGCCCCCGGCTACCGCGCAACGCATCGCCACCGCTCGCAATGCCCGCGCTCGCAGCCGCGCCGCCACCCCGGATCAGGCAAGCCGCAGCCCCTGCCGCGCGCCACGCACCACGAACGCGATTGCCGACGAGGCGGAACCTCGCTATGGTCGAAGCTTTCCGCCCGCCTCGAGACGCGACGCATGCCCCGCCCCTTGCCGCCCCTGCTGTCCCTGCGCGCGTTCGAAGCCGCCGCGCGGCGGCTCAGCTTCAGCCTGGCCGCCCAGGAACTGTTCGTCACGCAGGGCGCCGTCAGCCACCAGATCCACAAGCTGGAGACGGATCTTGGCGTGGTGCTGTTCGACCGGCGCGCGCGGGGCGTCGAGCTGACGTCCGAGGGCCACGCCTATTACGCGAGGGTCCACCAGGCGTTCGCGCTGCTGCGGCTCGGCACCGAGGAATTGCGCGGCCGCGCGCCGGGGCGGACCACGCTCAGCGTCGGCGTCCTGGCGTCGTTCGCGACGCACTGGCTCGCGCCGCGCCTCGCGACCTTCTCGGCCGCCCATCCGCAGATCGACCTGCAGTTGCATTCGTCGATCGCGCTCGCCGATCTCGGCGCCGGCGAGGTCGATCTCGCGATCCGCTACGGCCGCGGCGGCTGGCCCGATGTCGAGGCACGCAAACTGATGCCGGAGCGGCTCGCGCCCGTCTGCGCGCCGTCGCTGCTCGCGAGCGGGCCGCCGCCTCGAATGCCGCCCCGAACACCGCGCGAGCTGCTGCGCTTCCCGCTGCTGAGCTCGTACTCGCAGTACACCTTCGAATGGGACGCATGGGCCGCGCACGCGGGCCTCGACCTCGGCAACACGAAGCGGGTCCAGCTGCACGACTACAACATCGTCGTGGAAGCCGCGATCGCGGGGCAAGGCATCGCCATCGGCCGCCATCGGCTGATCGCGCGCCAGCTGGCGACGGGCGCGCTGGTGCGGCCGCTGCCCGGCCTCGTGCTGGACCATGCCGAGATCGGCTGGTGGCTCGTCATGCCGCGGCGCCGGCCGGGCGAGGCCGCGGCGGCGTTTATCGACTGGCTCGTCGCCGCCGCCGCGCGCGATTCATTCGACGCACTCGATGCGCCCGACAGCCTCGCCGGCACCACGAGGCAGGACGTGGTCGCAACCGCCGGCGCGACCCATGAATCCGGCTCATGCGTCGCCGGCAAAGATTGATTGGTCGCCAGACGGCGCGACGACTAGCATCGGAGATCCCGAATCACTAACGCCAAGCCCTCATGACTTCAACGATCTCCGGCCGCGTCGCGGCCCTCGGCCTCACGCTCCCGTCCGCGCCGCCCGCCGTCGCGAACTACCTGCCGTTCGTGCGATACGGCGACCTGCTGCATGTCGCCGGACAGATCTCGCGCCGCGATGGCCAGCCTGCCTGCCTCGGGCGGCTCGGCGACGCGCTGTCGATCGACGACGGCGTCGAGGCGGCGCGGCTGGCCGCGCTCGGCGTGATCGCCCAGATCGCCGCCGCCACCGACGACCAGTTGGCGCGCGTCACCCGCATCGTGCGCCTGAACGTATTCGTTGCGTGTACACCCGATTTCGATCGCCATCCGCTCGTCGCCAACGGCGCCTCCGATCTCGTCGTCGACGTATTCGGCGAGGCTGGCCGCCATGTTCGCAGCGCGGTCGGCGTCGCGTCGCTGCCCGCCGGGGTCGCGATCGAGGTGGACGCCGTCGTCGCGCTCGCCGCGCCCTCGTCACCCGAACCGAACGACCGTCACAAGGACCGCTCATGACTTCCGCCCTGTCCCCCGCCGCCGTCGATGCCCTGCGCGCCGCCACGCCGGGCGTCGCCCACACCACCCACTTCAACCACGGCGGCGCCTCGCTGCCGTCGGCCCGCACGCTGGAGGCCGTCCAGACGCAGCTTGCGCGCGAAGCCGCGATGGGGCCGATGGAAGCCGGCGCGGCCGGCGTCGAGCAGAGCGAGCGCGCCCGCGGGCTCGCCGCGCGCCTGCTCAACGCGCAGCCCGCCGAAATCGCGCTGACCACCAGCAGCACGCACGGCTGGGGCCTCGCGTTCGATGCGCTGGGCCGCTGGCGCGCCGGCGACCGGATTCTCGTCGCCCGCCAGGAATGGGGCAGCAATCTCGCCACGCTGCGCATCGCGGCGCAGCGCGACGGCGTGTCGATCGAGACGATTCCGTGCGACGCGACGGGCGCGGCCGACCCCGAGGCGCTGGCCGCGCTGATCGACGAGCGCGTGCGGCTGATCGTGCTGACCTGGATGCCGGCCAACGGCGGCCTGATCAACCCGGCCGCCGCGATCGGGCGCATCGCGCGCCGCCACGGCATCCCGTATTTCGTCGACGCGGCGCAGACGGTCGGCCAGTTGCCGATCGACGTCGCCGAGCTGGGCGCCGACGTGCTGGTCGGCACCGGCCGCAAGGCGCTGCGCGGGCCGCGCGGCACCGGCCTGCTCTACATCCGGCAGGATTTCCTGTCGCGCATGACGCCGTCGTTCGTCGACGTCTGGTCCGCGCCGTTCGATGCCGACGGCAACCCGGTGCTGCGCCGCGACGCCGCGCGCTTCGAGACCGGCGACACGGCCTATGCGCTGCGCTGCGGTCTCGCGAACGCGCTCGACGAGGCGCTGACGCTCGGCATCGACGTGATCCGCGCGAGCATCGACGCGGTCGCCACGACGCTGCGCGAGCGGCTCGCGGCGCTGCCCGGCGTGAGCGTGCTGGACCTCGGCGGCGAACGCTCCGGACTGGTGTCGTTCGACGTGGCCGGCATCGAGCCGGCCGAGGTGCGGCGCCGGCTCGCGGAAAAGCGGATTTCGATCGCCAGCAACGGGCTCGACTACACGCCGCTCGACATGGAGGCGCGCGGCCTGCGCGAAGTCGCGCGCGCCTCGGTCAGCTACCTGACCACCGAGGGCGAGATCGACACGCTGCTGGCCGGACTCGACGCGATCCGGCGCGTGTGACGAGCCGGCGCGGCAGCGACCGGGGATGACGACGGGGACGACAACGGCGCGCTTCACGGTGGCGCCGCGCCGGTGTTAGCGTTAGGCTCTCGCGCGGTGCCGCGTAATGGCGGCACCGCCCTCTCCCTACGCCACGGAACGACCATGCGCCCCGTCGACACTCTCGAAATCGAAACCGCCGCCGATCCCCGCTATGCGGTGATCCTCATGCACGGCCTCGGCGCCGATGCCAACGACTTCGTGCCGCTGATCCCCGAACTGCGCCTGGCCGACGCGCCCGGCGTGCGCTTCGTGTTCCCGAACGCGCCGGAAATGCCCGTCACCGCGAACAACGGCTACGTGATGCGTGCCTGGTACGACATCCTGTCGTTCAACGGCGGCCTGAACCGCGACGTCGACGAAGCGGGCATCGAGGCATCGCGCGCGACCATCCGCGCGCTGATCGAGGCGCAGAACCGTCGCGGCATCCCGACCTCGCGAATCTTCGTGGCCGGCTTCTCGCAGGGCGGCGCGATGACGTGGACGGTGGGTCTCACGCATCCGGACGCGCTGGCCGGCCTGATCGTGCTGTCCGGCTACCTGCCGTCGCCGGCGCTGATCGCACGCGATTTCCAGACGGCGAACCGCGACACGCCGATCTTCGCCGCGCACGGCAGCTTCGACGACGTGCTGCCGCCGCAGCTCGGCGAAGCCGCCCGCGATTTCGCGCTCGATCGGGGTTGCAAGGTGGACTGGCACGCCTATCCGATGCCGCACTCGACCTGCATGGAAGAGGTCGTCGCGCTGCGTGCGTGGCTGCTGGAGCGGCTCGTCTGACGACACGGACCCTGGCGCCGAACAAGGCGCCGATCGAGACATCCCTCGCGGAAAGCAGGCAAGAAAAAACCCGCAGGGCCACCGGCCATGCGGGTTTCAGCATTTCGTTCAGGCTTCGGAGTCGAATTCCGTGCGCCCTGCGAAGCGGAATGGTGGGTGCTGAGAGGCTCGAACTCCCGACCTACGCCTTGTAAGGGCGCCGCTCTACCAACTGAGCTAAGCACCCGCTTCGCGTGCCGCCTGCCTGATGCGCGGTCCCGTCCAGTGACGTGACACTCATCAGGCAGCGAGCCGGCTAGTTTAATGCATCCTTCAGCGCTTTGCCAGCCCTGAATTTCGCGACGCGTGCTGCCTCGATCCGGATCGTTTCGCCGGTTTGCGGATTGCGCCCATTGCGCGCGATCCGTTCGCCGACCTCGAACGTGCCGAAGCCCGCCAGCGTCACGCTGCCGCCGCTTTCGAGCGCCTGCATCACACCGCCGATCAGCGCGTCGAGCGCACGTCCCGCCGATGCCTTCGATAAATCCGCTTCGCGTGCAATGTGGTCGATCAAATCCGTCTTGTTCATCTGCCGTCCCCTTCCGTGAGTGGTTCAGTCTCAGGACAGCCGCCCCGTGCCGGCCGTCGCCCGGTTCACGCCGGGTCGATCATTAAATGAAGCCGAAACGGTCGTGTCAAGTGATACGGATGAGGCAACGCAATGCTCGGCGAAATCCTACGCCGACGTGTAAAAAAAAACCCCGCGGACAAGCCGCGGGGTTCGGTTCCGAAACGGGTTCGGATCAGTGCTTGACGACTTCCGTCGAGGCGTCCTTGGCGGCTTCGGCAACCGGTGCCGCCGCCTTGGCTTCCTCTTCGGGCAGGGCGTCGGGCACGCGTTCGAGCGCCAGTTCGAGCACCTTGTCGATCCAGCGGACCGGCACGATCTCGATCGCGTTCTTCACGTTGTCCGGAATGTCGGTGAGATCCTTCACGTTCTCTTCCGGAATCAGCACGAGCTTGATGCCGCCGCGATGCGCCGCGAGCAGTTTCTCCTTCAGCCCGCCGATCGGCAGCACTTCGCCGCGCAGCGTGATTTCACCCGTCATCGCGACGTTGGCGCGCACCGGGATGCCGGTCAGCACCGACACCAGCGCCGTCGTCATCGCGATACCGGCGGACGGACCATCCTTCGGCGTCGCGCCTTCCGGCACGTGGATGTGGATGTCCTGCTTCTCGAACGCCTCGTCCTTCACGCCGAGACGACGCGAGCGCGAACGCACCACCGAACGCGCGGCCTCGACCGATTCCTTCATCACGTCGCCGAGCGAACCGGTGCGGATCACGTTGCCCTTGCCCGGCATCACGGCGGCTTCGATCGTCAGCAGGTCGCCGCCGACTTCCGTCCACGCGAGACCCGTGACCTGGCCGACCTGGTTCTCCTTGGCGGCCAGACCGAAGTCGTACTTGCGCACGCCGAGGAACGTGTCGAGGTTGCCCGCGTCGACCTTCACCGGGCTCGCCGCCTTCTTCAGCAGCAGCATCTTCACCACCTTGCGGCAGATCTTCGACACTTCGCGTTCGAGCGAGCGCACGCCGGCTTCACGCGTGTAGTAACGGATGATGTCGCGGATCGCTTCCTCCGCTACCGCGATCTCGCCGTCCTTGAGCCCGTTGTTCTTCTTCTGCTTCGGCAGCAGATAACGCTGGGCGATGCTGACCTTCTCGTCCTCCGTGTAACCCGACAGGCGGATCACTTCCATCCGGTCGAGCAGCGGCGGCGGGATGTTCAGCGAGTTCGAGGTGGCCACGAACATCACGTCGGACAGGTCGAAATCAACCTCGACGTAGTGATCGGCGAACGTGTGGTTCTGCTCCGGATCGAGCACTTCGAGCAGCGCCGACGACGGATCGCCGCGGAAATCCATGCCCATCTTGTCGACTTCGTCGAGCAGGAAGAGCGGATTGCGCACGCCGACCTTGGTCAGGCTCTGCAGGATCTTGCCCGGCATCGACCCGATATAGGTACGACGGTGGCCGCGGATCTCGGCCTCGTCCCGCACGCCACCCAGCGCCATGCGCACGAACTTGCGGTTCGTCGCACGGGCGATCGACTGGCCGAGCGAGGTCTTGCCGACGCCCGGGGGCCCGACGAGGCACAGGATCGGCGCCTTGACCTTGTCGACGCGCTGTTGCACCGCGAGATACTCGAGGATCCGTTCCTTGACCTTCTCGAGGCCGTAGTGGTCCTCGTCGAGCACCTGCTCGGCGTTCGACAGGTCGTTGTTGACCTTGCTCTTCTTGCGCCACGGCAGGCCGATCAGCGTGTCGATGTAGTTGCGCACGACGGTGGCCTCGGCCGACATCGGCGACATCAGCTTGAGCTTCTTGAGCTCGGCGTCGGCCTTCTTCTTGGCTTCCTTCGGCATGCGCGCGGCGTTGATGCGCTTCTCGAGTTCCTCGAGATCGGCACCTTCCTCGCCCTCGCCCAGTTCCTTCTGGATCGCCTTGACCTGTTCGTTCAGGTAGTACTCGCGCTGGCTCTTCTCCATCTGGCGCTTGACGCGCCCGCGGATGCGCTTTTCCACCTGCAGGATGTCGATCTCGGCTTCGAGCTGCGCGAGCAGATGCTCGAGCCGCTCGATCACCGGGAACATTTCGAGGATGTGCTGCTTCTGGTCGAGCTTGAGCGGCAGGTGCGCCGCGATCGTGTCGGCCAGACGCCCGGCCTCGTCGATGCCCGACAGCGAGGTCAGGATCTCCGGCGGGATCTTCTTGTTCAGCTTCACGTACTGGTCGAACTGCGACACGATCGCGCGGCGCAGCGCTTCCGTCTCGGCGCTGTCGGCGTGGTCGGGTTCGAGCGGCAGCACTTCGCACGAGAACTGGGTTTCCTGTTCCTCGATCGACAGCGCCTGGGCGCGCTGCAGGCCCTCGACCAGCACCTTCACGGTGCCGTCCGGCAGCTTCAGCATCTGCAGGATGTTGGCAATACAGCCAACCTCGTACATGTCCTTTTCGGTCGGCTCGTCCTTCGCGGCGGTCTTCTGCGCGACGAGCATGATGTGCTTGCCGCCTTCCATCGCGGCTTCGAGCGCCTTGATCGATTTCGGCCGCCCCACGAAGAGCGGGATCACCATATGCGGGAAAACGACGACATCCCGCAGCGGCAGCAACGGGAGCGTAATGCGTTCCGGCGGGAGAAGTTGGGTGCCTGACATTTTCATTTCCCCATGAGTGGAATCAATTGTTCGGTAATTGAGGCCGGCACAGCAGATTGCAAGCCTTCAGCGCGTGGGAAATATCCGGTAAAAAATTCGCCGTGAAACGGGAAGTCAGTGTTACCCACAAGACTAAACGAAAAAAGCCGCTCATGACGCCATGAACGGCTTTTTTGCTCCTTCAGACAGTCAAGCCGCTCAATTCGAACCCGCCACTTTCGGGGCGTCTTCGTAGATCAGCAGTGGCTTGCCGTCGCCGTCGATCACGTTGTCGTCGATGATCACCTTGCTCACGCCCTTCAGCGTCGGCAATTCGTACATCACCTCGAGCAACGCCTGTTCGATGATCGAACGCAGCCCGCGCGCGCCGGTCTTGCGGCGGATCGCCTTGCGGGCCACCGCCTGCAATGCATCCGGACGCAGTTCGAGTTCGACGCGCTCCATCGCGAACAGCTTCTGGTACTGCTTGACGAGCGCGTTCTTCGGCTCGACCAGGATCTTCATCAGCGCGATTTCGTCGAGCTTGCCAAGCGTGGCGACCACCGGTAGCCGGCCGATCAGCTCGGGAATCAACCCGAATTTGATCAGGTCTTCCGGCTCGACCTCGCGCAGCACCTCGCCCGAATCGCGTTCCTGCTTGCTCTTCACCGTCGCGCCGAAGCCGATGCCGGTCTTCTCGGTGCGATCCGTGATGACCTTCTCGAGCCCGTCGAACGCGCCGCCGCAGATGAAAAGGATGTTGGTGGTGTCGACCTGGATGAAATCCTGGTTCGGATGCTTGCGCCCGCCCTGCGGCGGCACCGACGCCATCGTGCCCTCGACGAGCTTGAGCAGCGCCTGCTGCACGCCCTCGCCCGACACGTCGCGCGTGATCGACGGGTTGTCCGACTTGCGGCTGATCTTGTCGATCTCATCGATGTAGACGATGCCGCGCTGCGCCTTCTCGACTTCGTAGTTGCAGTTCTGCAGCAGCTTCTGAATGATGTTCTCGACGTCCTCGCCGACATAGCCGGCTTCCGTCAGCGTGGTCGCGTCGGCGATCACGAACGGCACGTTCAGCAGCCGTGCCAGCGTCTGCGCGAGCAGCGTCTTGCCGGAGCCGGTCGGGCCGATCAGCAGGATGTTGCTCTTCGACAGCTCGACCTCGTCCTTCTTGTCGAGATGCTTGAGACGCTTGTAGTGGTTGTAGACGGCCACCGCCAGGATCTTCTTCGCGCGCTCTTGGCCGATCACATATTGATCGAGAATTTCGCGGATTTCCTGCGGGCTCGGCAAGTCTGATTTCGACAGACTGGCTTCGACCCCAGAGGCGGCTGCTTCGTCGCGAATGATCTCGTTGCAGAGGTCGATGCATTCATCGCAGATGAACACCGACGGGCCGGCGATGAGTTTCTTCACCTCATGCTGGCTTTTCCCGCAAAACGAGCAATACAACAGCTTTTCGCTGTTCGAACCTTTTTTGTCCGCCATGGATGTATGAGCCTCCGGACACACGAGTTACATGATACGCCGTCTGACCGGCCGCCCATGACATCGACATGGGTATTGGCCGGCCGCGCTGGTCTTGCCGCAGATGCTCGGGGCGCGGGCACCGCCCCTATTGGGGCGGCACCCCGTTTGCTTCATTACGGACGCTTCGCCGATACGTGATCGATCAGGCCATACGCCTTCGCATCGTCGCTGGACATGAAATTATCACGATCCGTGTCGCGTGCGATGCGCTCGACGTCCTGCCCCGTATTCTCGGCCAGGATCTTGTTCAGGCGCTCGCGCAGATACAGGATCTCGCGCGCCTGGATCTCGATGTCCGAGGCCTGGCCGCGCGCGCCGCCGAGCGGCTGGTGAATCATCACGCGCGCGTTCGGCAGCGCGTAGCGCTTGCCCTTCGCGCCCGACGACAGCAGGAACGCGCCCATGCTGGCCGCGAGGCCCATGCAGAGCGTCGACACGTCGGGCTTGATGAACTGCATCGTGTCGTAGATCGCGAGGCCCGCGGAGACCGAGCCGCCCGGGCTGTTGATGTAGAGGCTGATGTCCTTGTCCGGATTCTCGCTCTCGAGGAACAGCAACTGGGCCACCACGAGGTTCGCGGTCTGGTCGTTCACCTCGCCGACCATGAACACGATCCGCTCCTTCAGCAGGCGCGAGTAGATGTCGTAGGAACGCTCGCCGCGACCGCTCGTCTCGACGACGATCGGCACCAGCCCGAGCGCCTTCGTCTCGAAATCCTGCGGTGCATGGGAAGCCAGCGTGTCCAGCAATTCAGCGCGATTGATCATGCAATGAGCCTTGTCCGAAATGAATGTTGAACGGGGGAAGCGCCAGCGCGAATCCGCCGGCCGCCTGGACACCGACGCAAAAACGGCGTGCGGGCCGTCGCTCCGACAGCCGGCACGCCGCTGAAACGACGCTTAAGCCTGCGCCGATGCGCTCGCCAGTGCCTCGAAGCTCACTTCCTTGTCCGTCACCTTCGCCTTGCCGAGCACGAAGTCGACGACGTTGCTCTCAACGACGAACGCTTCCATTTCGGCCAGGCGCTGCTGGTTCGAATAATACCAGCGGACAACTTCCTTCGGGTCCTCGTAGCTCTTCGCGAACTCGTCGACTTCGGCGCGGATCTGCTCGGGCTTCGCCTCGAGGCCGTTGGCCTTCACCAGCTCGGCGATCACGAGGCCCAGCTTGACGCGGCGCTCGGCCTGCTCCTTGAACATCTCGACCGGAATCGGCGCGGTGGCCGCGTTCGGCACGCCGCGCTGCGCGAGATCCTGGCGCGCCATTTCGACGAGGCGCTCCTGATCCTGCGCGACGAGCGCGTTCGGCACGTCGAGTTCGGAAATCTTCAGGACCGCGTCCATCACCTGGTTCTTCACCAGCGACTGCGTGCGGCGCTTCGCTTCACGCTCGAGGTTTTCCTTGATCTCGCCGCGCATCTTGGCCAGATCGCCGTCTTCGATGCCGAGCGTCTTCGCGAATTCGGCGTCGATTTCCGGCAAGTGCGGCCATTCGACCTTCTTCATCGTGACCGTGAACTTCGCGGTCTTGCCCGCGACGTCCTTGCCGTGATAGTCCTCGGGGAACGTCAGATCGAATTCGCGTGCCTCGCCGACCTTCAGGCCCAGAGCAGCCTGTTCGAATTCCGGCAGCATCCGGCCTTCGCCGAGCACGAACGGGAAATCTTCGGCCGTGCCGCCCTGGAACGCGACGTCGTCGATCTTGCCGACGAAGTCCACCGTCACGCGGTCGCCGTTCTGGGCAGCCTGCTCCGCGCCGCCGTCGCCGTGCTCGCCGCCTTCGCCGCGCGCGTGGAAATGCACGCGCTGCTTGCGCAGGATGTCGAGCGTGCGGTCGATTTCGGCTTCGCTGATGGTGGTGGTCGAGCGCTCGACTTCAGCCGTGGCCAGATCACCGATCTTGACCTCCGGGTAAACCTCGAACGTCGCGTCGAACGCGTAAGCGTCGTCCGCCGCGTCCTGCTTCGGCGCGAAGCTCGGTTGGCCCGCCACGCGGAGGTTTTCCGCGCGGCTGACTTCGAAGAATTCCTGGCCGATCTTGTCGCTCAGCACTTCTGCCTCGACCTGGCCCGCGTATTGTTGCGCGACCATCTTGAGCGGCACCTTGCCCGGGCGGAAACCCGGCATGCGCACGTTCTTCGCGAGTTTCTGGATACGGGCGTCGATCTCCTTCTGCACGACTTCCTTCGGCAGGGAAATCGTCACACGGCGTTCGAGCTTGCCGAGGTTTTCAACAACGTTAGCCATGGCTTCAATCGTCCTAAAATTATTCGAGCGAATCGGTTTTCCTTGCCGCGCCTGCCTCACGACGCCGGTGCGTCGCGCGCCGCCGTTCCCATACGTTCGACGCGAGCACCGCCGGTTGCGGAGCGCGGCGCCTGCGGCTTGAAAAGCACGGCTTTGGCCGGAAGAATCGGCTATTCTAGCAAACTATTGTCGCCATACCGCCAGATCGAGCGGCATCGTCAAACGGCTCGCACCCGGCGTTCGCCTGCCTGCGCGCCGAACCCGGCGCCCGGCCCCTCATGCAACCCCGCATGCGCCCGCTCATCTCCAGCCGCCTCGTTCACGGCGCGCCGCGATTCCGGCCATACCGCATTGCCTATTCGCCACGCGCCACGGGCCTGTTAAGCTCGCATCTCGCCCGCCGTCGCGCACGCGCCGGGCCTGCGCGCCGGCCGGCTCCGGCCCGCGCCGCGAACCCAACCCAATAACCACCGGAGACACCATGCAGCCCTTCCCGTCCGCGCCCGTCATCGTCATCGCGCCCGATTCGTTCAAGGGATCGTTGTCCGCGCAGCAGGTGACCGACGCGATCGCGGCCGGGGTCATGCGCGCGCGCCCCGACGCGGTCGTGCGCGGCTGCCCGATGGCCGACGGCGGCGAAGGCACGCTCGACGCGATGCTCGCGCACGGCGGCACGCGCCGCACGCTGAGCGTGGCGGGCGCGGCGCTCGCGCCGCGCGAGGCGGCGACCGGCCTGGTCGACGCGCGCACCGCGATCGTCGAGACGGCGGAGATCGTCGGCATCACCGACCCGGTCGGCATGGCCGTGCCGGTCGAGGCACGCGGCACGCGCGGCATGGGCGAGGCGATCCGGCAACTGCTCGACGAGGGCGTGCGCACCTTCTTCGTCGCGCTCGGCGGCAGCAGCACCAACGACGCGGGCGCCGGCCTGCTGGCCGCGCTCGGCCTGCGCGCGCTCGACGCCGACGGCCGCGAGTTCGAGCCGGTGCCGGCCCGACTCGGCGAGATCGCGCGCCTCGACGCGTCGGGGCTCGATCCGCGGCTGGCCGAAACGCAGTTCGTCGCGATGTCCGACGTCGACAACCCGCTGACGGGCGAGCATGGCGCCACCGCGATCTTCGGCCCGCAGAAGGGCGTGCGCCCCGAGCAGGTCGCGACGCTCGACGCCGCGCTCGCGCGCTACGCCGAACTGGCCGAGGCGGCGCTCGGCCGCCAGGTGCGCGACCAGCCCGGCGCCGGCGCGGCCGGCGGCCTCGGCTTCGCACTGCATCTGCTCGGCGCGCGCTTCGAGCCGGGCGCGGAAGTGGTGGCGCGCCAGACCGGCCTCGACGCGGCGCTCGACGGCGCGCACTGGCTGATCACGGGCGAGGGCCGCTCGGACGGCCAGACCCTGCACGGCAAGGCGCCGTTCATCGCGTGCCGGCACGCGGCCGCGGCGGGTGTGCCGGCGAGCCTGCTGTCGGGCGCCGTCGACGCCGCCGCGCTGCCCCAATTATCAGAACATTTTGACGGCTGCTTTTCGCCGGCGCCGGGACCGATTACGCTCGAGGTCGCGATCCGCGATGCCGCGCGGCTGCTCGCCAACGAGGCCGAACAGCTGGCCCGGCTGCGCTTCGGCCGTTTATCGCCCCGTTGACCGCACGCGGCGATACGGGAACAATCGGGCCGCCGCCCTACTTCAGGAACCGCCATGAAAGGCAGCCAAGCCGGACTCGACCAGTTTCTGACCCACCGCCTGCACACCATGAACAAGCTCACCGACCGCGCGCTCGGCGAGCTTTATCGCGACAAGCTCGGCATCACGCTGCCGGAGGCACGCGTGATCAACGCGGTCGGCGCGTTCGGGCCGTTCTCGATCATGGAACTCGCGCGCCGCACGCACCTCGACAAGAGCCAGGCGAGCCGCGCCGCCGAAGCGCTGATCCATCAGGGCCTGCTGTCGCGGGCCGCCAGCGACGAGGACGGCCGCATCGTGGTGGTCGCGCTGACGCGCGACGGCGCCGCGCTGAACCGCAAGATCATGACGCTCGCGCGGCGCTGGAACGGCGATCTGGCCGAACGGCTCAGCGACAGCGAGCGTGCGGCGCTGGAGCGCGCGCTCGACAAGCTGATCGCGTACACGCGCGAGCGGATCGAATAAGCGCGCGGGTGCCGAACCCGCGATCGGGCGCTTCGCTTCGGCGGACCTGCCTTCGCCCCGATCCGCCGCGAGCCGCGATACATGCGCGAGCGGCCGGCTGACGGACGGCCCGATTCACCAGACGGTTCAATTCGCCCCGCGCCGCCTTGCAGGACAGCCGCGCATTGCGCGCCGGGCGCCCGCACTATCCAGCTTCCAGCGCCCGGACGTCGACCGGCTCCGGTTCCCGGCCTCCCCCTCCTCCCGCTGCGCCAGCCGCCGGCAGTGCCTTCCGATCGATGCATTGGCATCGAAGCCCCCGCGATCCCGTCGAACCGGCCCCGCACCTGACCGCGCGAGCCAGCCGCTCCGTCGCGACTCGACGCGACTCGCCGCGACCGACCGCCGCCCGACTCGACGCTCGATTCCCCCTGGAACCGGTACGCCCTCACCAGGTCCATCCGCCCCGGTGCATGACTTCGCTGATCGTTGCGCACGCAACTTGATCGAACGATTGGGTCGTTTCCCGCTCAACCAGACAGGACGGGCGTTTCCGGCGTTTCGAAAATCGTATCGCGGCGTGTCAAAAGTAACAAAACGTGACCACTCGAACCGGCGCAAACGCACTAGAAAGCCCCATGCATTTGAGCCTGTTGGCGCGGGCGCCGAATCCGTAATCTGAACGAACTGCGACTCTCCTACGAAGGAGACAGGTCATGAAACTGCATCAAACGCCCGATCCGACGCCGATCGAGCCAAAGCCGCCGCCGGGCGATCCGTTGCCAGGCCACGATCTGCCAGGCCAGCCGCAACCGGACATCCCGGTCCCGCCGCCGGGCCTGCCACCCGTGACGCCCATACCGGATCCGCCGCGCGCCTGACGCACCGCAACCCGACTTACCCAGTCATTGACGACACCATTTATTACGGAGAACGACACCATGAACAAGACGAACAAGATCGCCCTGAAGTCGCTGCTGGCCGCGAGTGCCGCCCTGATGCTCGGTACGGCGCTGGTGCCCGCCGCCTACGCCCAGGCGTCGACCACCGACGACAACGGTGCCGCAATGAAGTCGGACCAGCCGGTGTCCGATACGTGGATCACGACCAAGGTGAAGGCTGAACTCGCCACCACCAAGGGTGTGAAGAGCACCGACATCGACGTGAAGACGGTGGACGGCGTGGTGACGCTGACCGGCGTGCTGCCGTCGAAGACCGCTGTCCACAAGGCGGTGGCGGTCACCAAGGCGATCAAGGGCGTCAAGCAGGTTGACGACTCGGCGCTGAAGGCGAAGAGCTGATAACGGCACGCCGCGCGGACAGCGCGTCCGCGCAGGCAGCTCGCGTTACCCGGCGGCGCCGCGCGCCGCCCCCTCGTCACGGACCATCCGGAGGACACCATGAACGAAGACAGGATCAAGGGCCAGTGGAAGCAGCTGGCCGGCAAGCTCAAGGCCAAGTGGGGCAAGCTGACCGACGACGATCTGGCGGTACTCGACGGCAACCGCGAATACCTGGCCGGCCGTATCCAGGAGCGTTACGGCATTGCACGCGACGAAGTGGAAAAGCAGTTGAACGACTTCGACCGGACGCTATAACGAACGCCGCCGCGCCGCGATCTTCCCGGCTCGCGTCGCGGGCAAAGGAGGTCCAATGGGCAAATATCTGATCGCATGGTTGCTGGGCGTGCCGATCGGGCTGCTGGTGGTGATTTACCTGATCGCGCACATCTTCTGATGGACGAAGCATGTGCAATACGTGTGACACGCGGTGCGTCGCTCAAGCGGTGCGCCGCGTTTTTTTTTCGCCCTGCCCCCTGCCCGCCGTTCGTTCCGTCGCGCCTCGGGCGGGCGCGAAGCACCGCCCGTTCAGTCGTCCCACGCCGGCAGCCACGTCACCGTCGCCGCCACCGATTCCCCGGGCGCGAGCAGACCGCCGCCGCGCTCGCCGGCCGGCAGGTCGAGGTTCAGCCAGTCGGTGGTGTTGCTGACCGGCTCCGCACAGAAGAACGGCTCCCCGGCCGGCGAATACAGCACGAAATAATCGAGCGGCGCGTCGGCGCGCATCGTCAGCCGGCGCCGCGACTCGGGCCAGTGAATCACCGCTTCGCGGCTCCAGCCCGTGAAATTGTTGTCGAGCGCGACCGCGTCGAGCACGAGGCCGGCCGCCAGCGCGTCCACGGCCGGATGCGCGCCGAGCGAGGTCGGCAGCAGTTCGCCGTCGCTGTGCCACATCGCCCGCACGCGCGTCTCGATCCGCGTGCGCGCCGTGCGCGGGTAATAGGGATGCAGGCCGAAGCCGAACGGCATCGGCCGGCTGTCGAGGTTGCGCGCGCTCAGGCGCAGCACGAGTCCCGCCTCGCCGAGCTCGAAGCGCTGCCGCGCCTCGTAGCGAAACGGCCAGCCCGGCTCGCCCGCGCTGCCTGCACCCGCCGGCGGCGTCCAGCCGAACCGCAGCTCCGCCGACGAACCATCGCGCGCGACGATCTCCCACGGCAGCCGCCAGGCGTGGCCATGCAGCGCGTGCCGCAGCGGCCCGCTGCCCATCGGCAGATGCCATTCGCGGCCGTCGAAACGGAACCGCCCCTCGCGGATCCGGTTGCAATACGGCAGCAGCGGAAAGCTCGCCATCTGCAGCGGGTCGCCCCCGTCGAGCGCGGCGCGCCCGGTCGGGCGGAACCAGTGAACCGGCCCCGACGACGCCGCGTCGTAGAACGCCGCGACCGCCCCGCCAAATGCCGGCGCGAGCACCACGCGCCGCGCGCCGGCGCGCAGCACCACCAGCGAGGGATCGTCGAGGATCGCGGGATCGAGGTCCGCGGCAACGGACGATGACGAGGGCAACGAAGTCGGCCGGCGGCTCAAGGCGATGGGCTCCATGAAAACGAAACGGGACACGGGCGGACCGCGCGCCGGACCCGACACCCAGCGGGGCCGGGAACGGAACGACCGCCAATGGCCGACCTGCGAATGGCCGGACCGCGAGTCCGCCTGCCGCCAGCGTCGCATACTCCGCGCGCCAAGGTCAATTTATTAGTAATAATCCATTCAAAACGCCTGAACGCGAAGCCGTATTGCGCCCCGCCATCGAGGAGATCGCCGATTGCCGGCGGGTAATATTAGTGCTAGGTTGGTCCAAACCAACGACGCACCACGCTTTCCGCTCTCTCGCACCGCATGAAAAAATCGACCCAGCGCCGCCCGACCATGACCGACATCGCCAAGATCACCGGCGTGTCGCAATCCACCGTGTCGCTCGTGCTGAACGGCGCGGTAGGCGCGAAGTTCTCGGACGACACCCGCAACAAGGTGCTGAAGGTCGCCGAGGAACTCGGCTACCAGCTACCGACGCGCGCGAGCGCGCCGGCCGCGCCCGGCGAACGCAACCAGATCGTCTACATCGCCGACGAGATCTCCACCAGTCCGCACCCGGTAGTCAGCGTCGACGGCGCGCGCGACGCCGCCTGGAACAACGGCTGCCTGCTCGCCGTGTACTCGACCCACGGCAATGCCGAGATCGAGCAGCGCGTGCTGCAGCAGGCGCTGTCGAGCCCGAACCTGCTCGGCGTGATCTACGCGACCGTCTACACGCGCAAGGTCGGCGTACCGGCCGCGCTGCTGAAGGTGCCGACCGTGCTGCTGAACTGCTATTGCGGCGACCAGCCGCTCTCGTCGGTGGTGCCGGCCGAGGTCGCGGGCGGCCACACCGCCACCGAGTACCTGACCGCCGCCGGGCACCGGCGGATCGGCTTCATCAACGGTGAAACCTGGCAGGACGCCGCGAAGGACCGCCTCAAGGGCTACCGCCAGGCGCTCGCCACCGCCGACCTGCTGTTCGATCCGAACCTGGTGCGCGACGGCGACTGGAGCTCGGGCAAGGGCTTCGAGCACACGCTGTCGCTGATGCGCGAGCCGAATCCGCCGAGCGCGATCTTCTGCGCCAACGACCTGACCGCGATCGGCGCGATCGAGGCGCTCAAGCAGCTCGGCCTGCGCGTGCCCGAGGACGTCTCGGTGATGGGCTACGACGATCAGGAAATCGCGCGCCACACGCACCCGCCGCTCACCACGGTGGTGCTGCCGAACTACGAGCTCGGACGCTGGGCCGTGGAAACGCTGCTTCAGGAACACGAGAACCGGATGGCCGGCGCGCCGCTGCGGCACCGGACCATCAAGCTCGACGGACCACTGATCGAACGCGGCTCGGTGTGCGCGCCGGCCGCCCCACGCGCGACGACCGAACCGGCCGCCGCTGGCGCAGCCGCCGACCCCGGGGATACCCGAGGTAATATTTTCAATTCATGACTGTTAATATTAATTGAAGCAGCGCGGCCACCGCCTCGTTTTCGGGCGCGGCGGCCGCGGTGTGCGGCGCGGGCCCGGCCGCCGCGAGGTTCGTTCGCCTCCCGGCACGCCGGCCGGCGCCGCGCCCTCGGTCCGCAGACGGCGCTACGGGCCGCTTCGCGGACGCGGTCGGGCCATTGCGGCAAGCGCCGGCATCGCCGTCCGGTCGTGCAACGTGTTGGGTCAACAATAATTGGAGACAGGCATGTCAACAGCATCGCTCAATCGCAACCTCGCCACGCTCGCGCTCTGCCTCGCCGGCGCGTGGTCCACCGCCGCGCTCGCGCAGGACACCGCCGCGCAGAAGGTCGGCAACGCTTCGTCCGAAGCCTGCACCAACCCGAAACCGGGCGGCGTCAAGCTGGCCGACCTGGTGGTAGGTTTCTCGCAATCGGAAAACGAACAGAATCCGTTCCGCGCCACCGAGACCGCCTCGGTGCGCGCGGCGGCGAAGGCGGCGGGCGTCAAGCGGCTGCTCTACACCAACGCGAACAACAACCCGGCCAAGCAGGTCTCCGACATCGAAAGCATGATCAACCAGGGCGCGCAGGCCCTGATCGTCGCGCCGAACAACTCCACCGGCCTGCAGCCGGCGTTCGCGCAGGCCAGGGCCCGGGGCATCCCGGTCGTGACGATCGACCGCCAGACGGCCGGCACGTTCTGCGAGGACTTCATCACGTTCCTCGGCTCCGACTTCTTTGACCAGGGCAAGCGCGCCGCGAAGGCGCTCGCCGACGCGACGGGCGGCAAGGCCGTGATCGCCGAGATCCAGGGCGGCTACGGCAACACCGTGGAGAGCCAGCGCACCGACGGCTTCGCCGAGGGCCTGAAGGCGTATCCGAACATGAAGATCGCCGCCGCGCAGACCGCGAACTGGTCCACCACCGAGGCGCAGAAGGTGATGGAGCAGATCCTGCTCTCGCATCCGGACGTCAACGCCGTCTACACGCACGCCGACGTGATGACGCTCGGCGCGATCACCGCGCTGCGCCAGGCCGGCAAGCTCAAGGGCGTGACGATCGTCTCGATCGACGGCACCAAGGACGTGGTGCGCGACATCTCGGCCGGCGTGGTGGCGGCCGACGTCGAAACCAACCCGCGCTTCGGCCCGCTCGCGATGCAGTCGCTTTCCGACTGGTTCGCCGGCAAGCCGGTGCCGCAGAAGCAGATCATGAAGGACGCGCTGTACGACAAGCGCAACGCGAAGCAGTCGCTCGACGCCGGCTCGGTCTATTGAGCGCGCCTTCGGGTTCCCGTCCCGCAACCGACTTGCAGGTTCACGCATGAACGATCCGATGCAGGCCCTGCCCGACTCCGGTCCGGCCGCGCGTGGCGCGCCCGGCCGGGTCGTGCTCGAAACCCGTCACGCCTCGAAGACGTTCGGCGTGGTGCGCGCGCTGCGCGACGTTTCGCTGACGCTGCGCGCCGGCGAGGTGCATGGCCTGATCGGCGAGAACGGCGCCGGCAAGTCCACGCTGATCAAGATCCTCACCGGCTTCCACCCGCTCGACGAGGGCGTCGTGCATCTCGACGGACAGCCGGTGGCGTTCGATTCGCCGCGCGCCGCGCAGCGGCTCGGGGTGTCCGCGGTGTATCAGGAGATCAACCTGATTCCCGAGCGCAGCGTGGCCGAGAACATCTTCATCGGCCACGAGCCGCGACGCTTCGGATGGCTGATCGACCGGCGCCGGATGAACGCGATGGCGGGCGAGATCGTGCGGCGCTACGGGCTGTCCGTCGATCCGGCCGCGAAGCTGAGCGCGCTCGGGCTCGGCGAGCAGCAGATGGTGTCGATCGCGCGCGGCGTGTCGCTGGGCGCGCGCGTGCTGATCCTGGACGAGCCGACGTCCGCGCTGTCGGGCGCCGAGGTCGAGGTGCTGTTCCGGGTGGTCGAGCGGCTGCGCGCCGACGGCATCGCGCTGCTGTTCGTGAGCCACCGGCTGTCCGAGTGCTACCGGCTCTGCGACCGCTTCACGGTGATGCGCGACGGCGCGATCGTGAAGACCGGCACGCCCGACGAGCTGCCGCGCGCGGCGCTGATCGCCGCGATGCTGGGCCGCGAGGGCAAGGGGCTCGGCGGCCATGGCGGCCAGCGCGAGACCGGCGCCGCCGCCGATGCCGCGCCGGCGCTGCAGGTCGACGCGCTGCGCTGGCGCACGCGCGTGCGCGACGTGTCGCTGCGCATCGCGCCGAAGGAGATCGTCGGGCTGGCCGGGCTGCTCGGCTCGGGCCGCACCGAGACCTTCAAGACCGTGTTCGGCGCGCAGAAGGCCGAAGGCGGCGAGGTGCGGATCGGCGGCGCCGCGCTGCGCGATCCGGCGCCCGCGCGTTCGATCGAGCGCGGGCTCGCGTTCCTGTCCGAGGACCGCCGCTCCGAGGGCATCTTCCCGCGCCTGTCGATGCGCGATAACCTGGTGGCCTCGGTGCTGCCGCGCCTGTCGCGCTTCGGCTTCATCTCGGCGCGCCGCCAGGACGCGCTGGTCGCGCGCTACATCGAGCAGCTCGGCATCAAGACGGCCGGCCCCGGCGCGCCGATCTCGACGCTCTCGGGCGGCAACCAGCAGAAGGTGCTGATCGCGCGCTGCCTGTCCACCCATCCGGGCGTGCTGCTGCTCGACGACCCGACGCGCGGCATCGACGTCGGCGCGAAGGAGGAAGTGCATCGCGTCGTGCGGGGGCTCGCCGACGACGGGCTTGCCGTCGTCGTCACGTCCTCCGAGATGGAGGAGCTGCTCGAGCTGACGGACCGGCTCGTGGTGCTCAACGAGGGCGTGACGACCGGCACGCTGGCGACGCGCGGCGCGAGCTCCGACGACGTGCTCGCGATCCTCGCGCGCGGCGGCGACGATGCGCGCCGCGACGATCTCGACGAGCTCGACGGCATGCCCGACGGCAACGCGCCCGACGACGACACGCCCCCCGCATCCGGAGCCGCCGATGCGCCGCGCGAACACTGACCGGCCCGCCGCGGGCCGCGCGTGCGCGACATCCCGGCCGGCCGCCCCCCTGCCGTCCGGCCGTGCCCCGCGGCACGGCCGCCCGACCGATTCCGCGAGGACAGCTTGAACCTTTCGAACACCCCCGTGCCGCGCCCGCCCGCCGATGCGGCGCGCGCGATCCCCGGCCGCGCCGCGTTGCTCTGGGCGCGCGACAACAGCGTCTACGTCGCGCTGGCCCTGCTGGTCGCGCTCAATCTCGCGATCACGCCCGGCTTCTCCAATCCGCTCGCCGCGCGCAGCCTGCTGTTCGAGGCCGCGCCCGTGATCCTGATCGCGCTGGGCCAGAACCTCGCGATCGCCACGCGCGGCATCGACCTGTCGGTCGGCTCGGTGATGGCGCTCGCCAGCGCCACGCTGGCCGTCTGCCTCGACTACGGCACCGGCACCGCGATCGCGGCCGGCATCGCGGCCGGGCTGGTGGTGGGTCTCTTCAACGGCGCGCTGGTGTCGATCGTGCGGATCGATCCGCTGATCTCCGGCCTCGCGCTGCTGGTGGCCGCGCGCGGCCTCGCGCAGGCGCTCGTCGGCGGCTCGCGCGTGAGCCTGCCGCCGTCGGACGCGTTCGACCTGCTCGGCACCGGCGCGCTCGGCCCGCTGCCGGTGGTGATGGCGATCGCGCTCGGGCTCGCGCTGCTGACCATGCTGGTGGTGCGCCGCACCACCTTCGGCCGCTACACGATCCTGATCGGCGCGAGCCGCGGCGCCGCCTATCTGGCCGGCATCCCGGTGCGCGGCACGCTGTTCCTCGTCTATGCCGCGAGCGGCGGGCTCGCGGGGCTGGCCGGCGTGTTCGCGTCGGCGCGGCTCGGCGCGTCCGATCCGAACTACGTCGGCGTCAATTTCGAACTCGACGCGATCGCCGCCTCGGTGATCGGCGGCACGCCGCTCTCGGGCGGGCGGATCTCGGTGGTCGGCACGGTGTTCGGCGTGCTGCTGCTGCAGGTGCTCGATGCGAGCTTCATCATGAACAACGTCAGCTTCACCTATGCGCAGATCCTGAAGGCCGTGTTCATCGTCGTCGCGCTGTATCTGCAACGGCAGGGAGGCTGAGAATGCGCGCGAACACGAAGCTCGGCGCGGCCGGCATCGCCGCGAACCGGCACGGTGACGGCGCGCCTCATGGCGAGCCGCTCGCCGCGCGTCAGGTGGCGGCCGACGCCGGTTCGATCGGTCCGACCAACGGCGCGCGCCGGAGCGGCGCGTCCGGCACGCCGCCTTCGGCCCCGCCGCCGCGCGCGCGTGCCGAGCGCCGCAACCGGATCGTCGGGCTGATCCAGTCGCGCGGCGCGATCGGCATCCTGATCCTCGTCTGCGCGGTGGCCGGCGCGATCTTTCCAGACTTCCTTCGGTTCGCCAATCTCGCCGACATCGTCTCGGCGGGCTCGTTCCTCGGCCTGATCGCGATCGGCCAGAGCCTGGTGATCATCATGGGCGGATTCGACCTGTCGGTCGGCTCGATGGTCGGCCTCGGCACCGTGATCGCGGCCTACGCGGCACCCTACGGATGGGGCGCGGCGCTGCTCGCGCCGATCATCGCGGGCCTCGTGATCGGCCTCGCGAACGGCGTGCTGATCGCGCGGGCGCGGATGGCGCCGTTCATCGTCACGCTCGCCGCGCTGCTGGGCCTGAAGGGCGTCGCGCTCGTGCTCGCGAGCCAGGACCTGCTGATCGGGAATCCCGGCTTCTTCGCGCAGATCGCCAACGGCTCGATCCTCGGCATCAACAACACGATCTGGCTGCTGGTGGCTGCCTACGCGCTCGGCGCGCTGGTGCTGAACGCGACGCCCTACGGCGCGGCGATCTTCGCGATCGGCGGCAACGAGGAAGCCGCGCGCATGCTCGGCGTGCGCGTGGAGCGCGTGAAGATCCTCACCTACGGCGCGAGCGGCGCGCTCGCGGGGCTGGCCGGCGCGCTGCTCGCGTCGCATCTCGACTCGGGCCTGTCGGCCGCGGGCACCGGCTACGAACTGCAGTCGATCGCCGCGGCGGTGATCGGCGGCGTGCTGCTCACGGGCGGCGTCGGCACCATGGCGGGGCCGCTCGCCGGCGTGCTGCTGCTCGGCGTGATCCAGAACGTGATCAACCAGGTCGGCACGCTGAGCCCGTATTACCAGAACCTCGCGAGCGGCGTGTTCCTGCTGATCGCCGTGATCGTGCAGACGGTGCTGACGAGTTCGCGCAGGCGCTGAGGGGGCCGAGGGCGCGGCGCGGCATGTCGGGCAGCCGTTGCCTGCGCGCCGGCCATCCGCCGGCCGCGCCGCTACTGTCGCGCGGGGAAGCCCTGCTGGTCGAGGAACGCGGCGACGACGGGCTCCCAGATGTCGGGACCGCGCGCAAACAGCAGGTGCCCGTTGTCGCCGAACGGCGGCAGCAGCCGGTAGTCCGCGTTGCCGCCGGCATGGACGAACGCGGCATGCCAGGCGCGGCTGTAGGTCGGGCCGAAGTACTGGTCGTTCTCGGTATAGATCCACAGCATCGGCACGCGCGCCGTCGTGCCGAAACGCTCGTACATCGCCTCCAGCCGCTCGCCCTGACACGGCACGCCGGGATGCTCGACGGGATCGCCCCCCGAGCCGCCGGCGAAGTTGACCGCGGCCACCACGCCGTCGGGGTTCTCGGCCGCCACGCCCGTCGTGACGAAGCCGCCGACCGATTGCCCGACGATCACGATCCGGCGCGGATCGACGCGCGGCTGCCGCCTCGCATAGTCCAGCACCGCGCGCTCCTCGATGCGGGCCGCGTCGATCATCGGCCGGTAGTCCTTCTGGCTGCACTTGCCGCTGTATTCGGGATCGAACTGCGTGCCGAAACGGCCGTAACCGATGCGCGTCGGCTCGAACACCGCGAAACCCCGTTTGACGAAAAAGGCGGCCTGCCGCGTGTAGCGAAAGCGCGGCGGCGTGCCCCGATCCGTGCCGCTGCGTCCGTGATTGAGGATCAGGATCGGGAACGGGCCGTCGCCGTCGGGCGTGAACTGCGTGACGGCGAGCTTGCCGGTCTCCTCCCTGCCGTAGAAATCCTTGACCGCCACGTCGAGCGTGGTGACGGACTCGTGCAGATCCGCCCTGAGCGGCTCGGCGTGGGCCTGGGAGAGGCACGGGATCAGGAGCGGCAACGAGGCTCGTAACAGGCGAATGGCGGCGGTCATGGGTGGCTCGGCGTAGCGTGGCGTGGTGCTGTCGATGGTGGTTCCGCGAGATGGGCGCCGCGGCCGGCCGGACCACCCGGTTGCGGGGTGAAACGGTCGGCAAGGCAGCGTGTCGGCGCGGCTCCGGTGTTGCGGATTCGGCGTCGAGATATTACCCGCAACGTCGCCGCCGGGCACGCGCTGTCCCGGGTCGGCGCGCCTGCGTCGAGCACGCGGGCCGACGCCCCGCGTCCGGGGTGGATCGTGAGGCCAGGAAAGGGAACGGGAGGACGCGCGTCACGCGCCTGCCGGGAAGCGCGGAGGCCGCCGGCTCAATTGTCCGGTTCGGATTCGGACCGCGTGCTGCCGGTATCGCCTTCATCGTCGGTCGCCTCGGACGGCCACCTCAGCCCCGACAGCCGCATCGACAACGCGCCGAGATCGAGCGCCAACGGAGGCTGGCCGGCCGGCGTCACGGGCTGCGCGCTCGCCGGCGAGCGCGGTGAAGCCGTCTCCGAGGCCGGCTCCGGAGCCGGCCTCGCATTGGGCATGCGGGGCCACGAGTGAGTCGTCTCGTGGGGACGATATCGCGCCCACTGATCGGGATCGCTTTCCCACGGGGCGTCGGTCGTCCGCAAACTGCTGTCGTAGAACCGCACGCTGTCCCGCAGGCGTTCCCGGTTGCGATAGACGTAGCGAAGCTCGGACGCCGTGAAATCCTTGCCGCCGTGCTTGTTGAAGTTGCGCTTGTCGACGACGTTGTCCATCGCCTTCTGGATGCCGCCCAGCAGGAAATGCACCGTGCCTCCCCGTTCGGCGGAAAAGTCCACGCCCAGCTTGCAGGCCCGGCGGATGCGGTCGTCCTTGCCGCGCGTATCGAAACGCTTGCCGCGCTCCCCTTCCCGTGACGTCAGGAACGCGTGGAACGCCTGATCGGTGGGATGGGCGGACGGGTCCGGCTTGAACGTCGCGAGCGGGCTTGCCGGCAGGTCCGGATTCGAAAGTCCCAGGCGGTTGTTGATGCGGTCGATGGTGACGTCGCTGTTGTCGTAGGGCGCATCGGGCGAGAGGTGATCCTCGAGATGCTCCTGCACGTCCTCGCGCGCGCTGTCGAGGCCGTAGAGCCGGTCCACGCCGCTCCTGAACGACTGCTGCAGGCGTTCGAGCCGCGATGCCGACGAGTCGTCGGCGGGCGTCGCTTCGATGGCTTGCCTGGCCCTCGGCGGCAACGCACGGACCGAGAGGCCCGACAAGGGTCCGCTCGAGGTCTGCCGCGGCGAGGGGCACGTCTCGGGGGCTTCGCCGGCGGGCGGCACGGCGGTCTGATCATCGGCATCCGGCGTCCGGACAGCCAATCCTTTGATATGAACCATTGTCGTGTCTCTTCCGATAACGGGTCGCTCGGCGACGGTATGCGTATTGGGCAGATACTGTGGCGCGGATCGGAGTTCCGGCGAGCGGGGAACACGCAATTCGGCCCGGAAAAACGAAGGCTTTCGATCCTGTCGGCGCTTCTCGAACGATGGCGCCGCGCGTCATGAACGCAGGGCCCATGTCCGGCGGGAGCGAATCGGCGCGGAAGAAATCGCGGCGCCGCGGCATCAGGCGCGCCGTCAATCGAGTATCGTCAACTGGACGGGAATTTCGGCCGGCAGGACGAAATCGTCGATGCGGCCGGCGCGCAGCGCGATGATCAGGCGCCGGCATTCGGCAGCCCGGGCCGGCATCTGGGCAGGCAGCGTGGCGTTCACGACGTCGAGCGCGTTGATTTCCGAGCTCAACATGGCGATTGCGCTGCGACGTGCAACAAGGAAGTGATTCATGACCGCTCCAAACGATGCTGCGAGAGCATGCCGGAGCGACTTCAAGCTTCGCGCGGCGGGCGCGACATCACACTTCAGGCTTCGCCGCCGCATCGGGCAGCGCCCCCGTGACGGTGCCATTCGACAAGCCGCCCCGCGCTCGCGTTCGACCAGAGCGCGGGGCGTGCCGTCGTCCTTCATCGGCACGGCGATGCCGCCGGCGTCACGCACGGATGGGTTCGAGCACGCGGTGCAGAACGCACGCAATCTCACGCCGGTCCTGGAGCGCGACATCGGGTGCGACATCGGGCACGATATCGGAGGCGGTCAACGCCGCGCGCCATGATGCGAGACGGCGGGGCCGCGACCCCGTCGCCGGGGCGCGAGAAAGCGGCGTGGCATCGTCCTCGTGAAGCGAGGCCGGCCGGGTTCGAATCCCCAAGCCGAAGCATCGGGGAACCCGACACGCGACGGAGGGCGGCGGCGCTTCGCCGGCCCCCCAGTTCACTGCGTGGCCGTCATGCGCCGCGCAAGCCCCGTGATCGCGGCGCAAAGCAGGCCGCCCTGTATCGGCTTCTCCAGAAACGCCGAGGCGCGCACGTCACCGGCCCGCGCGCGCGACTGCGATCCCGCCTGCCCGGTGACGAAGATCGCCGGCACCTGCGCGCATTGCTCGCTGGTGCGCATCACACGGCAGAATTCGAATCCGTCGAGCGCGCCGCCCAGCACGACGTCGAGCACGACGATGTCGGGCGGCGCCTGCTTGAGCAGCGCGAATGCGGCCTCGGCCTCGCCGAACACCGACACCTGCGATCCGGCGCGCTTGAGCATCGCCGAAATCACCTTGCGCGACACCTCGTCGTCGTCGAGCACGAGCACGTTGACGCCCTCGAGCTCCAGCGGCGAACCGCGCCGTTCGTAGCGGATCCCGGCCGAACGGCTCGCCCCCGAGATCGCGACGGTTCGATCGTCCGCCTCATGCAGTTTGCCGAGATCGTCGAGCTTCACGGCCGGCACGCCCCTGCCGGTGGCGACGACGGGCTTCAAGGCGTCAGGCACGCCCATGTAGACGTCCAGCGCGGAGTCGGCGCACAGCCCGAGGCCATGCCGCCTGAGCAGCGCCGCGAACTCCTTGATGAAGTCCACCGGCCGCCGGCCGGCGAACGTCAGCTTGAACAGCGTGCCGCCGCGAGCGGCGATCACCAGATCCACCCACGCCCCGAGACCCGCCGCGCGGCAGGCCCGATCGACGAGTTCGACGGTTTCCATCGACACGTCCGGCAATGCAGCGGCCACTGCTTGATTCGACTTTTCCCTGACCATCCTCCGCTCCCTCGTCGCTGTATCAATGCTTCCGTTCGCACGGCGCGGCGTCCACCGGACATGCCGCGCGCGGCTCCATCGAATCGAGCCAGGCCGTCAGTTGCGCCTCGCTCATCGCCTTCGACCACAACCAGCCTTGTCCCACGGCGCAGCCGTAACGCGCGAGGCGATCCCGGATCTCGACCGAGTCGATGCCCTCGGCCACGCAGCGCAAGCCCATTTCGTGGCTCATCGCGATCACCGCACGCAGGATGCGGTCGGCATCCGGATCGCGCAGCGCATTCGAGACGAACAGGCGGTCGAGCTTGATTTCATTGAAGGGAATCCGCAGCAGGGACACCAGCGAGGAATAGCCGGTGCCGAAGTCGTCGATCGAGAGTTGCACGCCGTCGATCCGCAACCGCGCGAGCCGTTCCGCGGTTTCCAGGGAATCGCTGACCAGCCGGTTTTCCGTGATCTTGAGCACCAGCGACGAGGGCGGCAGGCCGTGCCGCTTCAGCTGGTGCGTGACGGCGGCCGCGAGTGCCGGACCGATCACGGACGGCGGCACGTTTACCGCCACCGTCAGATCGGGATGGCGCCGGCTCCAGCGGGCACAGGCGGCAAGCGACTCCGTCAGCATCAACTCGGTCAGCGCGAACGTCTCGCCCCCCGCTTCCGCGACCGGGACGAACACGTCCGGCGCGATGGTGCCGAGCAGCGGCGAATGCCAGCGGGCCAGCGCCTCGACACCGACCGGCGCGCCGGTCGCGAGGGCGATCTTCGGCTGGAACTGCGGCTTGATATGCCCCGCCGCGATCGCCAGCCGGATGTCGTCGGCCGTGACGCGCGGCAGGTCCTCCGCGGGCCGCCGCGGCGCGCCGTCAGGCGACATCCGCAGCAGCGCCGCAAGCTCGTCGTCCCGGATCGGCTTGCCGAGCGCGCCGGCCACCCGCACGCCGCAGGCCTGCGCCAGCTTCACGGTGGCGGCGCGCGTGCGCTGATCGCATCCGCTCATGAGAACCAGCGAGCAGGAGCGGGAGCCTTCGCCGAGACTGTCCAGCAGGTCCAGGCCCGCCTCGCCGTCGAGCCTCAGGTCGAGCAGCACGGTGGTGACGCGTTGGTCGGCGAGACAGGCACGCGCCTCGCGCAGGCTCGCGGCCGTCAGGCACGGCCGCCCGAGCCTGGCCAGCATCGCTTGCAGCACCCTGCGCTGCACGACGTCGTCCTCGACGATCAGGACGAGGCCGATCCCGGCTGCGGTACGCTCAACCATCGATGTTGCCCTCGACAAGCAGTGCCGACAGATGCCGCCGAACCAGCGCGTACACGGCCACGATCCGTGCCGCGAGCCGTGGCGCGTCCGTCATGCCGGCCTCGGCACGGCGCTCGGCATCCGCCATCAACGCGGCGAATCCCAGCGCGCCCACATAGGCGCTGCTCGACTTGAGCGTGTGCGCGAGTTTCGCGACCTCCCGGAACGCGTGGCGCTCGAGCGCGTCGGCCAGGGCCGCGACCTGCGGCCCGGCATTGGCGAGATACGTCGATACGATGTCGCGGGCGAGATCGGGCTGGTCGTCGTCGGCCAGTTCGTGCAGGGCCGCGATGCAGCGCGCGTCGATCGCCGCCTGCGCGGCATGATCGCGCCGCGCCGCGTCGGCCCCGTCCGGCTCCTCGCCGGGCGCCGCCGACGCGGCGGGCACGGCAGGCGGGCGGCTCGCCGGCATCGCGGCGGGGCGCGCCAACCGGGGCAGATGCGCCTCGATCGACGCGGCGAACTCGGCGAACGTGAACGGCTTCGCGATGATGCCGTCGATGCCGACCGAGCGGCACTGAACGAGATTGGCCGAGGTCAGATCGGCCGTGATCGCGACGATCGGCACCGGCGGCGTGCCGCGCGAGCGCTCCGTCGTGCGGATCGACGCCGCCGCGGCCAACCCGTCCATGCGGGGCATGTGACAGTCCATCAGCACCAGGTCGAAACGCCCCTGTTCATGCAGCCTGACGGCCGCTTCGCCATCGCTCGCCACCTGTGCGGCGAGCCCCAGCCGGCCCAGCATCGCGAGCGCCACGGCGCGGTTGGTCGGGTTGTCTTCCGCCAGCAGGATCGCCGGCATCGCGGCGGAGCCGGCCGCCGGCCCGGGCCGCGACGCGTCCGCGCCGCGCGGCATCGGCACGGCCGCCGCGTCGTGGTCCGCGCCGACCACGGCAAGCGGCAGCGTGACGGTGAACAGCGAGCCGCGGGCGGGCGCGCTGTCGAGCGCGAGATCGCCACCGAGCCGCCTGACCAGTTCGCGCGCGAGGAACAGGCCGACGCCGGCTCCGTCGCTGTCGCGCGTTCGCGTTTCGTCGGCTTGCGCGAACGACGCGAACACGCTCTCCTGATTCTGCGCGGCGATGCCTCGGCCCGTATCGCGCACGCTCACGATGAGCGAGGCCGCGGCAGCGCCCCGCGATTCGAGCGTCGCGCGCAATTCGACGGCGCCGCGCGAGGTGAACTTCACCGCGTTCGACAGCAGGTTGGCAACGATTTGTGCCAGCCGGTCCGCGTCCGTCCACACCAGGCGATCCTCGCCGGCGCATTGAACGACGAACTCGAGGCCCTTGTCCCGCGCGTCGCGCCGGAACGGATCGCTCGCGCACCGGATCAGTTCGAGCGGCGCGACCGGCCGGCGGTGGAGGGTCAAGGCATCGGCCTCGATCTGCGCGATGTCCAGAATCTGTTCGATCACGGTCCGCAGCGCGACGCCCGACTCGCGAATGCCCTGCAGCAGTTCACGCTCGGCGCCGTCGCGCGGGACGTCGAGCAACAGGTCGGCCGGCCCCAGCACGCCGTTGAGCGGGGTCCGCAATTCATGGCTCATGCGCGCCATGAACTGGTTCTTGGCGGCATTGGCGACTTCGGCGCTGTCCTTCGCGGCCATCAGCTCGCCGGCGAGTTGCAGTTGCTCGGCAACGCGCTGCCGCAACGAGCGATTCGCGACCGTCAGGCGCTCGCGCGCGTTGCGCAGCCCTTCACGCGCGTCGCCGAGACCGAGCGCCGCCGAAGCCACCTCTTTCTGCAGGGCCTCGAAGCTCACGGCCATCTCGCCGAGCTCGTTGCGGGCACGAACCTGCACCCGGCGAATGTCGATCTGCGCGTGCGCCGCGTCGAGGTCGCCGCGTCCCAGGGCCCCCATCGCCTTCGAAAAATCCCGCAACGTCCCGGCCGCGAGTTGCCGCGCCGCCGCGCCGATCTCCTCCGCGGCGTGCGCGATCATCCCGGGCAGCACGAGCCCGACCGTGATCGTCAGCAGCGCCACCAGCACGAAGATGTCCTCGAGCGCGGTGCGAAGCTCGATTTGGCCGGCCGGCAGGCGTGAGACAGCAAGAATGTAGCCCGCGCCGTCCAGCGCCAGGACGATCAGCATGGCGCCCGTCAGCTGGAAATGCAGGGTATGCGCCAGTCCGGGCAGGCCGGCGCGGCGCCGGTCCTCCCAGCGCCGCCACGCATGCACCGCGGCACCGGAATACGCCATGGCCAGGCCGAACACCACGGTCGGCAAGCCGAACTGCTCGAATCCCAGCACGGTGGCCAGCAGCCAGACCACCGCCGCCGCCAGGCCGAGACCGATCGTATGGCGCGGCGCCCGGTACGGCCGCGGCGCGTCGGGTGCGCTTCTTCGCAACAGCCACACCGCGATGCTCGGCGCGGCGATGCCGATCAGGTAGGTGAAGTTCGCGGCGGCGACAAGCCAGATCGGATCGCCGATCAGCAGGAACGCGATCGAGAAACCGGCCGTCGCGAGCGTGGCGTGGACCGGGACGTCACGCCGGCTGCGCACGGCGAGCCAGCGCGGCGCGAAGCCGTCGTCCGCGATCTGCGAGAGGGTACGCGCCGCGCCGGCAAGCGGCTGGATCGTGCCATGGAACATGTTGAACATCATGAACCAGAGCGCCGCCGGTTTCGCGAACGCGCCGAACACCGGCGCGAAGGTCGGCCCCAGCACCTGCCCGAGATCGCCGCCGAGCGGCTGCGCGCCGAGCGTGCCGAGCCAGACGAGCGGCAATCCAATGAAATAGATCGAGGCGAGCGCGGCGCTCGCCTTCATCGCGCGCGGCACGTTCGTGGCGGGCTGCTTCGTTTCGCCGACATGGCAGGCCGCCGCCTCGAACGCCGGCGCCGCGAAGCCGATCAGGTACAGGCCCGCCATCAGCGACGTGAGGCCGCCGAACCAGCCGGCAAACGGCGTCGTCAGATGGAAGTCGGTGGCGCGCTGCCAGTCGGCCGCGCCGCTCAGCACGGGCGCCAGCCCCGAGACCAGCGCGAGCGCCGCCGAGCAGGTGGCGATCGGTATCGCCAGCCGCGTCACCCATGCGATGCCGAGCAGGTTGACCGCCGTGAACAGGCCAACGAGTCCGCACGCCAGCGCCTCGATCGGCACGCCGGGGAGATACCACTCGTGAATCGCCGTGGCGGACAGGATCGCCGTGAGCCCGCAGGTGGGCACCCATCCCCACCAGTAGCAAGTGGCGACGAGCGGCGACAGGATCCGGCCATACGGCCTGAACGCCTCGGTGCATGCGGCCGCGATGCCGCCGACGCGCGTCGGCGACATCATCACCAGTTCGATCCAGCCCGGCAGCGCGGCGTAACCGAGCAGCAGGCCGAGGATCAGGAGCGGCACGGCCGCGCTGCCCTGCCCCGGGATCTCGCCCTGGCCGGCGAACAGCGCGGCGATCAGGAACAGGCTCTGGTTGCTGCCGCCCATGGCCAGCGCCGTCGTGCCGAGCCACCCGATACGGCGCCGGTAGGGCCGCGCGACCACCGGTTTGACGGCCACGCTCGTCGATGTCGTCATGCGATTGGCTCCGAATCCATGCATGACATCGCGTAGTCACGCCGCGACAGGATCTCCGTGATCGCCTCGTCCAGTTCCGATGTGCTGGCGGGCTTGACGAGATAGCCGTCGAACAGGCGCTCGACGAGCGCATCGTCGGGCTTCGACTGCCCCGTCAGCGCGATCAGCGGCACCGTCGCGCCGAATTCAGACTGCATGCGAAGCTCGCGCGCCAGCGACACGCCATCGAGATCCGGCATCTGCAGGTCCACGATCGCCACGTCGAACGGCCGTTCGCGCAGCGCGGCCAGCGCCGCGCGACCGCTCGCGCACGCTTCCACACGGTAGCCAAGGCGGCCGAGCATCGCGCTCACGATCTTCCTGCCGACCGTGTCGTCGTCCGCCACGAGCACCAGATAGTCGCCGCGCCGCAACGCGGCCTTCGCCACGGGCGACGGCCCGTCGGCGGCCTCGAGGCCGGGAGCAATCGCGCACGGCACGGTGAAGCGGATCCGCGTGCCGACCCCCGGCTCGCTTTCGACATCGATGGTACCGCCCATGCCGTGAATCAGCCGCCGGCAGATGGCCAGACCGAGCCCGGTGCCGCCGTAGCCGGACCGGATCGCCGGGCCGGCCTGGACGAATTCGGAAAACAGCGCACGCGTCGCGTCCGGTCCCATGCCGATACCGGTGTCGCGAATGACTATCGCGATGTCGGAGCCGCCATCGCGCCCCGGCTGCACGGCCGCCGTCACCTCGATCTCGCCCCGCTCGGTGAATTTCAGGGCGTTCGACAGCAGATTCAGCATGATCTGCGAGAGGCGCGTCCGATCGCCGAGCACCGCCGGCGGCACGGCGGGATCGATGCGCAGCACCAGCGCGACGCCCTTGGCCGCGGTTTGCGGCCTGGCGACCTCGTGTACGCAACGCAACTCCCGGCGCAAGTCGAACGGCTCGCGGCGGAACGTGAAGCCGGTGGACTCGAGCTTCGCCAGATCGAGCACCTCGTTGAGCAGGCGCGTCAGATGTTCGGTCGATTCCAGCAGCGCCGCCGCATCGAGCGCATCGGGCAGCGCGCCGCCGCCGTGGCACATCAGCGAAGCGATGCCCGCGACGGCGGCAAGCGGCGTGCGCACTTCGTGCGTGACCATCGCGAGAAAATCGGCACGCTGCTTCTGCGCGAGCAGCGCGGCCGCTTCCGCCTCCCGCTTCGCGGCCAACTCGGCCTCGAGACGGCGACTGCGCAGGCGCAGATGCAGTTCATCGACCACGAAGGCGGCGAAATCCTTCAAGGCCTCCCGCGCCGCGTCGTCGAACACGCGCGGCCGCGTGTCCGCGACACACAGGATGCCGATTTTCCGGCCATGCTCCACGGCGAGCGCCATGCCCGCGTAAAAACGGACTCCGGGCGCGCCGCGAACCGACGGATGCGCGGCGAAACGCGCCGACCGACAGGCATCCTCGACGACATAAACGCCATCGGCTTCGAGCGCGGCCTGGGAAAAAGACGATTCGCGCGGCGCGGATTGAATGTCCAGTCCGATCTTGGCCTTGAACCACTGCGCATCGCGGCCGACGAACGAGATCAGGCAGATCGGAACCGAGAAAAACTGGCTGACGCGCCGCACGATCCTGTCATAGGTTTCCTCGGGTAATGTATTAAGTATTTGAAGGGCTTCCAGTGCCACCAGGCGCTTCGACTCCATCGCCGCCGCACCATCCCCGATCGTATCGACACCGCCGACTTCCTCGTCGCGGGTGCCATCCTCCCGATCCACGATCACGAACGCTTCTCCTCGCATCACGCGCGCCGTCCGACGATTGGCACCGGGTCCGCGCAATGTCGAACCCGGCGAATACCAACGACTGACGGCCGCTCCCCGATTGATTGGCATTGCAGACGTTTCCATGCCAATCCGTTTTTTCGAATCAACCGGCGCATGGCAGCGCCTGGAAGCCGCGCATCTTGGTACCGGCCTCGAAAACCCGTTCAGATTAAACAGCGAGAGCGAATGCCTCCACTGGGGTTTTCATCCGAATCACGGTTGCGAAACAATGTTTTACGAATGCCGCTGCCGCACCGGGATCCCGATACCGCGAGCACCGTCTGCGGCTTGATCAAAGTCAAAATCAATGGAGGGAGAAACAATACCGATGCGTATCAATCACATTCGGTGCGTCGCGCGATCCACTCGCCGCGCCATCGCTCAGAACGTGGCCCAGCCCCCCTCCTCGGCCGCCGCCGCGGCCAGCGCCGGACGCGCTGGGCGCGCAGGCCGCGCGACCGCGTTGCGCACGCCGGAGCGCGGCAGACCCGTCGCACCGGACGATCCGGCCCGCACCGCTGCCGGTGCGCCCTGCCCCGTTCGCCCCGACCGGAAGAACGACACGGCTTCGCGCAGTTCGCGCCCCTGGCTATCGAGCGACTGGGCGGCGGCGGCGGCCTCCTCGACCAGGGCCGCGTTCTGCTGGGTCACCTGATCCATCTGCGCGACGGCCTGATTGATCTGCTCGATACCCTTTTGCTGCTCCTCCGACGCGCTGGTGATTTCCCCCATCAGGTCGGTCACCTTGCCCACCGCCAGCACGACTTCCTGCATCGTGCCGCCGGCCTGGGCCACCAGTTCCGAGCCCTGCGCCACGCGTTCGACCGAGGTGCCGATCAGTTCCTTGATTTCGCGGGCCGCGCTGGCGCTGCGCTGCGCCAGCGTGCGCACTTCGCCGGCCACGACCGCGAAGCCGCGGCCCTGTTCGCCGGCACGCGCCGCCTCCACCGCCGCGTTCAGCGCGAGGATGTTGGTCTGGAACGCGATGCCCTCGATCACCGTGATGATCTCGGCGACCTGCCGCGAACTCTGCGTGATCCCCTGCATCGTGTCGACCACGCGCGCCACCACCTCGCCGCCCTTGCCTGCCACCTCCGACGCGCTGCGGGCAAGCACGTTGCCCTGGCGGGCGTTATCGGTGTTCTGCTTCACCGTCGCCGTGATCTGGTCCATGCTCGCGGCCGTCTCCTCGAGGGACGCGGCCTGTTCCTCGGTCCGCTGGCTCAGGTCGATATTGCCCGCCGCGATCTCCGACGAGCCGAGGGAGATGCCGTCGGCGCTGGCCATCACGCGCGCCACCACGGTGCGCAGGCTCTCGGTCATGCGCTTCATCGCCAGTTGCAGCCGCGCGGCTCCGTCGCTGCCCTGGACTTCGATGTGTACGTCCAGTTCGCCGCCGGCCACCTTTTCGGCGACCGCCATCGAGCGCCGCAGCGGATCGTGATGGAGCGGCTGATCGCGAAGGCCACGACGGCGCCCACCAGCAGCGAGACGAGACCGAGCGCTCCCGCCAGGAACAGGGCCTCGCGATACTGGCTCCGCGCCGCGTCGACTTCATCGACCGCGCCCTGGTGATTGAGCTGGATGTCCTGCTCGATCGCCGCCAGCAAGGAGGAAAACGTGGACGACACCTTCCCGTTGGCCAGCGTACGCGCCTCTTCCTGGCTGCCGTTGCCGTCGCCGCTGGCCGCCACGACCTGCTGGTCCAGCGCCAGAAAATCGGTCCAGCCTTGTTGGATGGCGTTGTAGAGCTCCCGCTCCCGGGCGGACGACACCATCTTCTCGTAGACCGGCAAGTTCCGGTTCACGGCGGCGACGGCGGCCTCGCGCCGCTTCAGCTCGTCCGCGCGCACGGCCGGGTCCGCGGAAATGGTCAGGCGCAGCGAGAGCCGCCGCACCGAGTTGGCGCCCGCCCGGATATTCGCGAGCGTCTCCACGCACGGCAACCAGTTTGCCCCGATCTCGTTGGTGCCCGCGAACACGCGTGAAATCTGATACGCCCCCATCGCGGCCATCACGCACATCAGCAGCAGCACGATGCCGAAACCCACGCCAAGCCGCACGCCTACGTCAAGTCTGTTGAGAATCACGCTTTCACTCTTCCTGTCGTCGCCAAGATTTGGCGCAAGCCGCCGCTTCGAGCTGCCCGTGGCATCCGAACTCGCGGCCGTGCAGGCGCCGTCATTCGGAGTTAACGGGGTGCCCGGCCGTTGCTGAAGCCGCTTTTCATCAGGGCGAACCCGACGATGCGCAATCGGGCGCGCTGCCCTACAGTCGGAACGGGCCGGCCGCCGCAGAGCGCGAGCGAGGCGCCGGCGACCGATAACGGGAATCAGTCGCAACGGCACCGGCCCCTTCAGCAACGCGGCGTAATGCCGACATCCAATTGAAGGCAGCGCCGTTTTTCAACCCGGGCCGTTGCGCCGTCGCGGATCGAAGCATGCGATGCGCCGCGGGGAGAACGTCGGCCATGTCGACTCAATCGTCAATCCAGGCACTCAATTTTGTAGGAGTCCATATGTTCGTGGCAATCGGCTGGATCGTCGTGATCGGCTCGGTACTCGGCAGTTTCATCGGCGTGGGGGGCCACCTCCCCGCCCTGATCCAGCCGTTCGAGCTGCTGTGCATCTTCGGCGCCGCGGCGGGCGCCTTCGTGGTCAGCAATCCGCGCGACACGCTGGGCAAGACGCTGAAGGCACTGCCGTCGTGCTTCAAGTCCAGCGGCTACACGAAAACGCAGTATCTGGAACTGATCGCGCTGCTCTACGAGGTGCTGCAGAAGGCTCGCCGCGAAGGCATGCTGTCGCTGGAATCCGACATCGAAAACCCGTCCGGCAGCGCCCTGTTCCAGAAGTATTCGCGCGTGCTCGCCGATCACCATCTGCTCGACTTCATCGTCGACTACCTGCGGATGATGTCCACCGGCAACGTCAATCCCCTGGAGATGCAGGACCTGATGGACGAGGAACTCGGCACGCACCACGCCGAAATGTCGGTCGCGCCGTCCGCGATCCAGAAGATGGCGGACGGCCTGCCCGCATTCGGCATCGTCGCGGCGGTGATGGGCGTGGTCCACACCATGGGTTCGGTCGGCGCGCCGCCGGCCGAACTCGGCAAGATGATCGCCGGCGCGCTGGTCGGGACGTTCCTCGGCATCCTGCTGGCCTACGGCTTCGTGGGGCCGCTCGCGGATCTGCTCAACGCCAAGGGCCGCAGTTCCGCCAAGCCGTTCCAGTGCGTCAAGGCCGTACTGCTCGCGTCGTTGAGCGGCTACGCGCCTGCGGTGGCCGTGGAGTTCGGCCGCAAGGTCCTGTTCACGTCCGATCGGCCGAGCTTCCAGGAGCTGGACGAGGCGGTGCGTGCCACGAAGACGGTCAAGGCGGCCTGAGGAGAACACCGGATGGCAACCGACAAGGCAGCCGAGCAGGCGGCACGCAAGATGGGCGGCGGCACGACCATCGTGCGGCGCGTGAAGCGCGATGCGCACGAGGGGCATCACGGCGGCGCATGGAAGATCGCCTACGCGGATTTCGTGACGGCAATGATGGCGTTTTTCCTGTTGATGTGGCTGCTCGGCTCGACCTCGAAATACGACCGGCAAGGCATCGAGAATTATTTCAATACGCCGCTGTCCGCCCTGCTCGGCGCGCACGCCGACAGCGGCGTGGCGCGCTCCAGCGTGATCGACGGCGGCGGCCACGATCTGTCCGATACGCATGGCGGCAATGGCAACGCGACACCGCAGGCCGCGCCGGGCCGTCCTTCACCCGCCGACGCCGCGAACGACGCCCGGCTGGCGCTGCTCAAGCAGCAATTGACGGCGCTCGTCGACGAGAACCCGAAGCTGAAGGCGTTCAAGAATCAGATCCGGCTGTCGACGACGCGGGAAGGGCTGCGCATCGAGATCGTCGATTCGCGCAGCCGCCCCATGTTCGCCACCGGCAGTGCCCGGCTCGTGGACTACGCCTACGACATCCTGTCCCAGATCGGCGGCGTGCTGAACCAGGTCGACAACCGCGTGTCGCTGGCCGGCCACACCGATGCCGTTCCGTATTCCGGCGGCATCGCCGGCTATTCGAATTGGGAACTGTCGTCGGAGCGCGCCAACGCGGCGCGGCGCGCGCTGGTGGCGGGCCAGCTGCGCGAGGACAAGCTGCTGCAGGTGCGCGGGCTCGCCGACGTGCTCCCCCTCGAGCGCGGCGTCGCCGACGCGGAGGTGAACCGGCGCATCAGCATCCTCGTGCTGAACAAGGAAGCCGAGCGGGCGTTCTTCTCGGAGGCGGCCGAGTCATCGGCATCGGCGTCCCGGCTGGTTGCCGCGGCGACGCACCGATAACCGGTTCCCGGATGCGGACGGACGTGGTGTTTCGGGAGGCGCGCCGCGGCGTGGCGCGCCCACGCCCGGGAAACCGGATGAAGGGAATCGGGTGCCGCGATTCATGAATTCAACGGCCCGCCGGGGAATCACGGCGGGCCATGCACCCGGTTCGCCGCTGTCAGGCGCCGGTTTTTGCTGGGATATTCGTCACGCGACGAAATGCTGAAGGGGGGATGGTGCGTGAGGCCGGACTCGAACCGGCACACCCTTGCGGGCGTCAGGACCTAAACCTGGTGCGTCTACCAATTTCGCCACTCACGCACATCGATGTTCGGGAACGCGGCCGCGATCGGCCCGGCGTCCCGCGAGCACACCGCCGACGTGGAGTCGGGCGGCCGCCGGAAAGCGCGAAGCGCGAGATTCTAACCGATCTCCCCACGCTTGTCTCTAGGCGCCGCACCGATCGGGCGACGGTGCTAGAATCGCGGCGCACTCGCCACCCCACGCGGCATCCGGTCCGCCTTGCGCGCCCGATCCGTCCACTCGTAGCCGCCCGTCCGTGAATTTCGACGAATACTGCCAGCAAAAGGCCGCCCCGCCCGGCTCCAGCGTCTACTACGCGCTCCGCCAGGCGCCGTTCGCCAGCCAGGCGGCGCTGACCGCGCTGTTCGCGCTGCACCGCGAACTCGACGACACGGTGCGCGAGACGAGCGACCCGACCATCGGCCAGACCAAGCTCGCCTGGTGGCGCAACGAGCTGGCCGCGCTCGCCGCTGGCCAGCCGTCGCATCCGGTGTCGCTGGCGCTCGCGAAGCACGCCGCTGCGATCGCAAGCGACGGCGCCGCGCTGCAGACGCTCGCCGACGGCTTCGCGATGGATCTCGAGCAGGCACGCTACCTGGATTTCGCGAACCTGCGCCGCTACGTCGAGCGCGTCGGCGGGGCCTTCGCGCGGCTCGTCGCCCAGGTCGGCGCGGGCACGCCCGATGCGGCGCCGGACTGGGCCACCGCGCTCGGCAACGCGCTCACGCTCGCGCGCCTCGTCGAGGACGTCGGCCACGACGCGCGCCACGGCCGCGTCTATCTGCCGATCGACGAGCTGCAGCGCTACGAAGTCACGGCCGCGGACCTCATGCATCGCCGCTACAGCCCCGCGTTCACCGAGCTGATGCGCTTCCAGGCCACGCGCGCGCGCGCGGCGCTGCACGAGGCGCTCGACGCGATTCCGCCGGCCGAACGCCGCGCGCAACGCACGCTGCGCGCGCTCGGCGCGCTCGCGCTCGCGACGCTCGACGAGATCGAGCGCGATGACTTTCAGGTGCTGCACCAGCGCATCGCGCTGACGCCGGTCCGCAAGCTCTGGGTGGCATGGCGCGCGGCCCGGCGGCGCTGATACCCGATGCGAAACCGGCAGCCCTCGTCGGCCGTTCCGGCCGCATCAACGACGCAACCGCCCGCCGCAATCAACGGCCGCCGGACTCAGGCGCGCAGCAGCGGCAGCGGCGCGAACCGGCCGCGCAGCACCGACGCCGCGTCGATCCCCCACCACGGCCCCAGCACGGTCGCATAGAGCTGCCGGAAATCGACGGCCACCGGCAGGTTGCCGTTGCCGTCGAGCCGCGCGAGCGCCGGCCGCTCGCCGTACAGCCCGCCGCGCACGCGCCCGCCCGCCACGAAATGCGGGGCCGCGGTGCCGTGATCGGTGCCGCCGCTCGCGTTCTCGCGCACGCGTCGCCCGAACTCCGCATAGGTCATCACCAGCGTGTCGTCCCAGCGCCCCAGCTCGACGAGCGCCGAACGCATCGCCGCGAGCCCGTCGGCAAGCTGCGCGAGCAGCGCGGCCTGCTGGCCCGCCTGATTCTGGTGCGTGTCGAAGCCGTTCAGCGTGAGCCGCATCACGGCCACGCCACGGCCTGGTGAAGGCTGGCGCTGCGGCGTCTCGCACGACGCCAGCACCTGCATCGCGGTCTTCACGGCGGTGCCGAACGGCCCGGCGGGAAACGCGGTGGCGAACGCGAACCCGCCGTCGCGCGGCCGCAGCCGCGCCGCCGCGTTGACGATCTCGTTCTCGACGTCGATCAGGTGCGCGAGCGCGGGGTTGCGTTCGCGCAGCGACACCGGATGGGCGAGCCGCGACGCGCCGAGGAACTGCGCGGGATTGACGAGCACGATCGCGCGCGCGCCGTTGGCGAGCGGCCCCATCTCGGCGCTGCCGAGCACGATGCCGTCGGCGGCGAAGCCTGGCGGCACCGGCGCCTGCTCGAACGCGCGCGTGAGCCATCCCTCGCCGAGATATTCGTCGGCGCGCGAAGCCGTGTCCCAGATCTCGATCGAGCGGAAGTGCGAGAGATTCGGCTGCGGATACGAGACGCCCTGCACGACGGCCAGCTCCTGCGCGCGCCAGAGCGGCATTAGCGCCGCGAGCGACGGATGCAGCGCCGCGTGTTCGTCGAGCGTGAGCAGCGTCTCGCGGCGCAGCCCGAGCGTGGGCCGCAGCGTGCGATAGAGCGGATCGGCATAGGGCACCACGGTGTTCAGGCCGTCGTTGCCGCCCTTCAGCTCGACGAGGATCAGCAGCCGCCTGTCATCGGCGCTCGCCGACGGGCCACCGGCAAACGCCGGCCGCGGCATCCACAGCGAGACGCCGGCGGCACCCGCTGCGCCGGCCAAGGTCAGGAAATCGCGTCGTTTCATCGTGCCACCCTCGTCAGCGTCTGCTTCGTTCGCTTCCCGCCCCTCGCCCGGTCCCGCTCAGCTCAACTGATAGACCGGGTCCATCAGCAGCGCGCGCAGATACGCGGCGCCGTTCGCGTCGGCCTCGATCGCGGCGACCGGCGAGACCGGCAGCACCGCGTGCTGCAGCTGCAACTCGGCCGACAGCGTCGGCCGTGCCTGCGGCGTCGTGCCGAACCGCGCGAGCCAGCCGTCGAGATCGAAGCGCATCGCGCCGTGCGCGAGCGGCGCGGCGGCCGGCATGGCCGCCTTGCCCGCCGCGGGCGGCTTCGCATGATAGCCGGCGGCGGTCGAGCGAAACATGCGCTCCACGAACTGCTTGCGCGCGAGCAAGGTCGCGCTGTTGATCCAGAGCGGGCCGCCCGGCCAGCCCTTCACGTTCGGCGGCGCGAACAATCGCTCGCCGAGCGCGTTCAGCACCGGCACGAACTGCGCCGCGTCGCCGTAGTCGAGCTCGAACATGCGGACCGTGCCCACCACGAATTCGGTCGGCGCCTTCACATGCACGCCGCGCACCGCGTCGCTCCAGAACGCGTCGGTGGCGAACAGCGCCGCGAGCGCCGCGCCGATCTCGTAGCCGCTGTCGCGAAAGCGCGCGGCGACGGTGTCGAGCGCGGCCGGCTCCGGCGTGTCGGACACGAACTCGCGCCACAGCTTCGCGGCGACGAAGCGGGCCGTATCGGGCTGCGCGAGCAGGATGTCGAGCACGCGACCGGTATCGAGCGGACCGGTTTCGCCGAGCACGGTCTTGATGCCGTCATCGTGAAGGTTCGGATGCCAGACGGTTTCGAGCGTATCGGCGTCGAGCCCCCAGCCGGTCAGCGCGCGGGCCGCGTCGGCCACGTCGTGCTGCGTGTAGTGGCCTTCGCCGAGCGTGAACAGCTCCATCACCTCGCGCGCGAAGTTCTCGTTGGGGCGCCCCTTGCGATTGCTCGCGCCGTCGAGATACTGCAGCATCGCCGGGTCGATCGCGACCGCGTGCAGCATCGTGCCGAAGTTGCCGAGCGCCTGCGCGCGCAGCAGCCGATGCTGCGCAGCCATGGTGCGCGGATACGGCACCTTGTCCTGCCCCGAGGTGAAATGGCGATGCCAGAACAGCGTCATGCGCTCGGCGAGCGGCGACGGCGTGGCCAGCATCTCGCCGAGCCACCAGGCGCGCAGCGCGTCGTAGCGCTGGGCCTGCAGGCGCTGGTCGTCGCGGCGCTGCTCGGGGGTCCAGGCGTTGCGCACCGCGCGCGGCGGCAGCGGCGCGTCGGCCCAGTCGGGCAGCGGCGTCATCGGCGCCTGCCGCGCGCCGGCCAGCAGGGCGTCGACGGCCGCCGCGCGCGTCATGCCGACATAGGGCGCCAGCTCGGCCGGCGTCGGCGAGAAGCCGGTGCGGCCAAGCAGGAAACGCGCGTCGTCCGCATCGAGCGGCACGAGCATCGCGGCAGGCGGGCGAGCACCAGCGAGCGCGCCGGCGGGATTCGCAACGGTTCCGGATCGATGCATCGAGTGTCCCTCCCCAGTCGATCGGCGATCGACGTTCCGGCCGCGCTACCGGTATCGGCAGCACGCCACTCGTTGCTCAACGGCCCGGCCGGCGAGATCGTTGACGCAGGGTGCGCGGGTCGGCGCCATGCATGTGTAACCGAAGCGTCGCAAACGTAACCGCGCCGTCATGGCGAACCCGCGGCGTCGGCAACGCGGCATGCCGATCCAGATGGGAAACGGTAAGCGAATCGGCGCAGGCAGGCACCGCGCGATGTCACGCGCAGGTAATCGATTGAAATCGGGGACGACGAAGGAAGAACAATCCGACGACAACGCAGTGACGATTCACGCCACGACACGAACGCGTCCGTTGAAATCAGCGCTTGTAGAGTTCCCGCACCGCGTCTTCGATATGCTGCCGGAGCAGATGCCGTTCCTCGGGGGTCATGTGGCCGTCACGGCGGCGCTCGTCGAGATCGGGAGACACGGCGGAACGCCCGGTCGGATCGTCGAAGCGGTCGAGCTGCGAATCACGCGGCGGCGTCGGTACGTGCGGGCGCGGTGCCCGATGCGACGGCGCGTTGCGCTCGGGGCGTTGCGCGCAGGCAAGGTTCGATGCAAAGAGGCCGGCGAACGCGAACGCCAGTGCCCATGCGATCCGGCTCGATCGCATCACCGTGCTCGCTTCTCTGGTCGATTTGTTCCCTTCCTCACGCGGCAACCGTTTACCTCTGGTACTTGAACGAACCCGGCGAATATCGGGCGAACGAACTACGAAAAATCGGGTGGGTGGAGTATCCACTGAATTTCCGCGTCAAGTAAAGGAGTGTCTAACGAGTGGCTTTACTCAACATCGCAGCACGGGTAAATTTTGTAACCGACTGTTACTCGTAAAATCCCGCGCCCGTGCGCCCCTTCGTAATCGCGATAAGATGCCGCCCATGGAAACCAAAAATCCCTCGAAAATTCTCGTCGTGGACGACGATCCCCGCCTGCGCGATCTGCTGCGTCGCTACCTGGGCGAGCAGGGCTTCAATGTCTACGTCGCGGAGAACGCGACCGCCATGAACAAGCTCTGGGTCCGCGAGCGCTTCGACCTGCTCGTGCTCGACCTGATGCTACCCGGCGAGGACGGCCTGTCGATCTGCCGCCGGCTGCGCGGCAGCAACGATCGCACGCCGATCATCATGCTCACGGCCAAGGGCGAGGACGTCGATCGCATCGTCGGCCTCGAAATGGGCGCGGACGATTACCTGCCGAAGCCGTTCAATCCGCGCGAGCTGGTCGCGCGCATCCACGCGGTGCTGCGCCGCCAGGCGCCGGCCGAGCTGCCGGGCGCGCCGTCGGAGACCACCGAGGTATTCGAGTTCGGCGAGTTCTCGCTGAATCTCGCCACGCGCACGCTGACCAAGTCGGGCCAGGAAATTCCGCTGACCACCGGCGAATTCTCGGTGCTGAAGGTGTTCGCGCGTCACCCGCGCCAGCCGCTGTCGCGCGAGAAGCTGATGGAACTGGCGCGCGGGCGCGAATACGAAGTGTTCGATCGCAGCCTCGACGTGCAGATCTCGCGGCTGCGCAAGCTGATCGAACCCGATCCGGGCAGCCCGCGCTTCATCCAGACCGTCTGGGGCCTCGGCTACGTCTTCATTCCCGACGGCGCCGCCTGATGCCGCCGCGCGGGCGCGCGCGGGCGCGCGCGAGCCGCGCGCCCGCGGGCTTCCCTTCGCCCAGCCACCGAGACAGTCCGCTCCTATGCGTATTGACCGGCGCCTCCTGACGCTCGTTTTCGGCGGGTTGTTCTGGCGCACCTTCCTGCTGATCGCGCTGCTGATCGCGGTGAGCCTCGCCGCGTGGTTTCAGAGCTTCCGCGTGATCGAGCGCGAGCCGCGCGCGCAGCGCGTGGCGCTGCAGCTCGTCGCCGTGGTCAAGCTCACGCGCACCGCCCTGCTCTATTCCGATCCCGACCTGCGCCGCGCGTTGCTGCAGGATCTGGAGAGCAACGAAGGCGTGCGCGTCTATCCGCGCGAGACCACCGACAAGTTCAAGCTGCAGCCCGACGAATCCCTCAATCGTCTGATCGAACACGACATCCGCAGCCGGCTCGGCGACGACACCGTGATCGCGCAGTCGGTCAACGACATCCCGGGCGTCTGGATCAGCTTCAAGATCGACGACGACGATTACTGGGTCGCGCTCGACCGCGACCAGCTCGACACCGTCACGGGCCTGCAATGGGCCGGCTGGGGGCTGTTCGCGCTGGCGCTGTCGCTGCTCGGCTCGGCGTTCATCACGAGCCTCGTGAACCAGCCGTTCTCGCGGCTCGCGCACGCGGCGCGCAAGGTCGGCGCGGGGCAGATGCCCGAGCCGCTGCCCGAGCGCGGCATGGGCGTGGCGGCCGACACCAACCGCAGCTTCAACCAGATGGTGCGCGACCTCGAGCAGCTCGACGCCGATCGCGCGCTGATGCTGGCCGGCATCTCGCACGACCTGCGCACGCCGCTCGCGCGGCTGCGGCTCGAGACCGAGATGAGCCCGTCCGACCAGGCCACCAAGGACGCGATGGTGGACGACATCGAGCAGATGGACCGCATCATCGCCGCCTTCATCGACTACGCGCGGCCGCTCCAGCAGCGCACGCTGGAGCCGGTGGACCTGTCGCTGATCGCGCACGACGTGGGCGCGCGCCTCGCCCACGAGGACGGCGTGCGGATCACCACGCGGCTCGCGCCGGCCGCCGTGGTGGAGGCCGACGAGACCGACATGCGCCGCGTGATCGGCAACCTGGTCGAGAACGCGCGCAAGTACGGCTTGAGCCAGGCCGACGGCATCGCCCGCATCACGATCGAGACGCGCGCCTCGCATGCGCGCGTCGAGGTGGTGGTGCGCGACGAGGGCCCCGGCATCCCCGACGACCAGCTGCCGCTCGTGATGCGGCCGTTCTATCGCGTCGACACCGCGCGCAGCAACGCCGACGGCACCGGCCTCGGCATGGCGATCGTGCTGCGGCTGGTGGGCCGCTATCGCGGCACGCTGAAGCTGCGCAACCGCGCGCCGGAGCCGGGCCTCGAAGTGTCGCTCGACTTCCCGACCGGCAAGGCCGCCCGCGCCCCGGCCTGATACGCGCCGGCCCGAGCCAGGCCGCCGCTGAACGGGCGCTGCGCCCGCCCTTGATGGCGCCCCCTGAAATGCCGGCGCGAACGATCTATAGTCGTGATTCCCGCTGCCGCCGCGCCGGCAGCCCGACTCCCCCTCACCGGAAGGAGCGCGCATGAAAACCGTCGGCGACCTGCTCGACACCTTCACCGTCACGGCCGCGAAGCCGGGCTTCAACCATCCCGAGGAAAACGGCCAGTCGGCCTTCGAGACGATCACCGAAGCCTCGTTCCCGGGCAAGTGGAAGGTGTTCTATTTCTATCCGAAGGATTTCTCGCCGGTCTGCGCCGCCGAGATCGTTGAATTCGGTCGGCTGCGCGCCGCGTTCGAGCAGCGCGACGCCGTGCTGCTCGGCGGCAGCGCCGACAACGAACTCGTGAAGCTCGCGTGGCGCCGCGCGCATCCGGGCCTCGACCGGCTCAATCATCATGCGTTCGGCGACGTGAAGGGCGAACTGATCGACCAGCTCGGGATTCGCGACCACGATGCCGGCGTCGCGCTGCGCGCGACCTTCATCGTCGATGCCGACAACACGATCCGGCACGTCTCGGTCAACAGCCTCGACGTGGGCCGCAATCCCGCGGAGATCCTGCGCACGCTCGAGGCGCTGCAAACCGGCGAACCCTGCCCGCCCGTGTCGGCCGCCGGCGATCCGGCGCCGTAGGCATCATCGCCACCCGCGCCGGCCGTCGATCCATCACCCCGATCCCCCCGATCCATCACCCCGTTACGGCAGGCCCCCAACGACGACGCCCCGCGAGCGATTCGCGGGGCGTCGTGTTTCGGCAGCGGCATGCGGGCGCCTCGTCCCGCATGCCCGACATGGCGGCCTACGCCGCGCCGCGCACCAGCAGCGCGGCGGCCTGCGCCTCGATGCCCTCGCCACGGCCGAGATAGCCGAGCTTTTCGTTGGTCTTCGCCTTCACGTTGACGCGATCGAGCGGCAGGCCGAGGTCCTCGGCGATGTTGGCGCGCATCGCGTCGATGTGCGGCGCGAGCTTCGGCGCCTGCGCGATCACGGTGGTGTCGACGTTGCCGATCGTGAAGCCGGCGGCGGCCACGCGCCTCGCGCATTCGCGCAGCAGCACGCGGCTGTCGGCACCCTTGAACTGCGGGTCGGTGTCCGAGAAGTGGCGGCCGATGTCGCCGAGCGCGGCGGCGCCGAACAGCGCGTCGGTCAGCGCGTGCAGCAGCACGTCGGCGTCCGAGTGGCCGAGCAGGCCGCGTTCGTAGGGGATCGTCACGCCGCCGATGATGAGCGGCCGGCCGGGAACCAACTGGTGTACGTCGTAGCCTTGTCCGATTCTGATGTCCATGCGGTGTCTGGTTCGTGGTGAAAGGGGTTCAGGAGGCGCTCGCGGGCCGCGACAGGAATGCCTCGGCCAGCTCGAAATCCTCGGGATAGGTGACCTTGAAGTTGCGCAGGTTGCCCTGCACCACGCGCGGCGCGTGGCCGGCCCACTCGATCGCGCTGGCTTCGTCGGTCAGGTCGTGGCCGTCGCGCTGCGCGGCGAGGATCGCCTCGCGCAGCATGCCGATCCGGAACATCTGCGGCGTCTGGGCCTGCCAGAGGCCGTCGCGTGCCTCGGTGCGGGCGATCTCGTCGCCGCCCGCCGGCACGCGCTTCAACGTATCGGCCACCGGCAGCGCGACGATGCCGCCCACCGGGTCGTCCTTCAGCGTCGCGATCAGCGTGCGGATCAGCGCCGGCGTGATGCCGGGGCGCGCCGCGTCGTGGACCAGCACCCAGTCGGCGTCGGTCGCGCCGAATCCGGCCAGCTCCAGCAGGCCGTTGAGCACCGAGGCCTGGCGCGAGGCGCCGCCGCAGCGGCTGACCGCGAAGCGCAGGCCGGCGAAGCGGCGCGCGTCGAAGTGGGTGTCGTCGGGCGAGATCACCACCAGCGTCTGCGCGAACTCGCTGAGCGCGTCGAACGCGGCGAGCGTGTAGTGCAGCAGCGCGCGTCCGGCCAGCGTGCGGTACTGCTTGGGCAGGGCCGAGCCGGAGCGGCTGCCGGTGCCGGCGCAGGGAATCAGGGCGAAAAGTCGGGGAGTCACGGGAGCGGAGCGCCGGAAATAGGGAAATCGAGAGACGGATTTTATAATAGGTCTTTCGCCTCGGCCGCCGTGCCGCTCGCCGCCGGTCACGGCGCTTGCCATCCCGCCCCGTCCATGCCAGAAAACGCCAGCTTTCCGCCGTCCCCCGTCGCCCTCGTCAAAGCGGGCCAGCGCTTCGCCTTCGACGGCGCGCCAGGTTCCGCCGACGCCCTCGCGATCGCCCGCTATCTTGCCGCGCACAAGGCCCAGGTGCCGCTTCTCGCGGTGATCTGCGCGAACCCGGCCGACGCACAGCGGCTGTCGCAGGAAATCGGCTTCTTCGCGCCCGAGGCTCGCGTGCGGCTGCTGCCCGACTGGGAAACGCTGCCCTACGACACCTTCTCGCCGCACCAGGACCTGGTCTCGGAACGGCTGGCCACGCTGCACGATCTCGGCGAAGGCCGCTGCGACATCCTGCTCGTGCCGGCCACCTCGGCGCTCTACCGGATGCCGCCCGCCTCGTTCCTGGCCGCCTACACGTTCGCGTTCACGCAGGGCGAGCGGCTCGACGAGTCGAAGTTCAAGGCGCAGCTGACGCTGGCCGGCTACGAGCACGTGAGCCAGGTGGTGCGCCCCGGCGAATACTGCGTGCGCGGCTCGCTGATCGACCTGTTCCCGATGGGCTCGCCGCTGCCCTACCGGATCGACCTGTTCGACGACCAGATCGATTCCATCCGTGCGTTCGACCCGGACACCCAGCGCAGCCTCTACCCGGTGCGCGACGTGCGCCTGCTGCCGGGCCGCGAATTCCCGTTCGACGAGGCCGCGCGCACCGCGTTCCGCAGCCGCTGGCGCGAGACCTTCGAGGGCGACCCGAGCCGCGCGCCGATCTATCGCGACATCGGCAACGGCGTGCCGTCGGCCGGCATCGAGTACTACCTGCCGCTGTTCTTCGACGACACGGCCACGCTGTTCCACTATCTGCCCGAGCACGCGCAGCTGGTATTCACGGGCGACCTCGACACGGCGATCCGCCGCTTCACGGCCGACACGAAACAGCGCTACATGTTCCTCTCGCACGACCGCGAGCGGCCGATCCTCGAACCGCAGCGGCTGTTCCTCAGCGACGACGATTTCTACACGCTCGCCAAGCCGTTCGCGCGCCTGGTGCTGCCCGCGCAGGCCGCCGGCGGCTGGGCCACCACGCTGCCGCCGCTCGCGCTCGAACGGCAGGCCGACGACCCGGTGGCCACCTTCCGCCGCTATCTGCAGACGACCCCGAACCGCGTGCTGTTCACGGTCGAATCGGCGGGCCGCCGCGAAACGCTCGCGCAGTTGTTCGCCGAAAATGGCCTGAAGCCGGCCGGCAACGACAGCTACGCGTCGTGGCTGGCCGGCGGCGAACGCTTCGCGCTCGGCGTGGCGCCGCTCACGAGCGGCTTCGCGGTGCCGGGCGAAGGCTACGCGATCGTCACCGAGACCGAACTGTACGGCTCGACCGGGCGCCGCTCGGGACGCCGCCGCCAGGAGCAGGCCAGCAACGTCGACGCGATGGTGCGCGACCTCTCGGAGCTGAAGGTGGGCGATCCGGTGGTCCACACGCAGCACGGCATCGGCCGCTACATGGGGCTCGTCTCGATGGACCTCGGCGAGGGCGAGACCGAGTTCCTGCATCTCGAGTACGCGGGCGACAGCAAGCTCTACGTGCCGGTCGCGCAGCTGCACGTGATCTCGCGCTACAGCGGCGCCGATCCCGACAGCGCGCCGCTGCACCAGCTCGGCTCGGGCCAGTGGGAGCGCGCCAAGCGCCGTGCCGCCCAGCAGATCCGCGACACCGCGGCCGAGCTGCTGAACCTCTACGCGCGGCGCGCCGCGCGCGAGGGCCATGCGTTCGCGCTCGAACCGCGCGACTACGTGAAGTTCGCCGAGAGCTTCGGCTTCGAGGAAACGCCCGACCAGGCCGCCGCGATCGCGGCCGTGATCGGCGACATGACGAGCGGCAAGCCGATGGACCGTCTGGTGTGCGGCGACGTCGGCTTCGGCAAGACCGAGGTGGCGCTGCGCGCCGCGTTCATCGCCGTGATGGGCGGCAAGCAGGTGGCGCTGCTCTCGCCCACCACGCTGCTCGCCGAGCAGCACACGCAGACCTTCATCGACCGCTTCGCCGACTGGCCGGTGCGGGTGGCCGAGCTGTCGCGCTTCAAGTCGACCAAGGAAGTCAACGCGGCGATCCAGCAGATCAACGAAGGCAGCGTCGACATCGTGATCGGCACCCACAAGCTGCTGTCCTCGGACGTGCAGTTCAAGCGGCTCGGGCTCGTCATCATCGACGAGGAACACCGCTTCGGGGTGCGCCAGAAGGAGGCGCTGAAGGCGCTGCGCGCCGAGGTGGACGTGCTGACGCTGACCGCCACGCCGATCCCGCGCACGCTCGGCATGGCGCTGGAAGGCCTGCGCGACTTCTCGGTGATCGCCACCGCGCCGCAGAAGCGGCTCGCGATCAAGACCTTCGTGCGACGCGAGGAGGAAAGCGTGATCCGCGAGGCGATGCTGCGCGAGCTCAAGCGCGGGGGCCAGGTGTACTTCCTGCACAACGAGGTCGAGACGATCGAGAACCGCAAGACGATGCTGGAAGCGCTGGTGCCCGAGGCGCGCATCTCGATCGCGCACGGCCAGATGCACGAGCGCGAACTCGAACGCGTGATGCGCGAGTTCGTCGGCCAGCGCGCCAACGTGCTGCTTTGCACGACCATCATCGAGACCGGCATCGACGTGCCGAGCGCGAACACCATCATCATGCATCGCGCCGACAAGTTCGGCCTCGCGCAGCTGCACCAGCTGCGCGGGCGCGTCGGGCGCTCGCACCACCAGGCCTACGCCTACCTGCTGGTGCATGACCCGCAGGCGCTCACCAAGCAGGCGCAGCGGCGGCTCGAGGCGATCCAGCAGATGGAGGAACTCGGCTCGGGCTTCTACCTCGCGATGCACGACCTCGAGATCCGCGGCACCGGCGAGGTGCTCGGCGACAAGCAGTCGGGCGAGATCCACGAGATCGGCTTCCAGCTCTACACCGAGATGCTCAACGACGCGGTGAAGGCGCTCAAGAACGGCCGCGAGCCGGACCTGCTCGCGCCGCTCGCGGCCACCACCGAGATCAACCTGCACACGCCGGCGATCCTGCCCGCCGACTATTGCGGCGACGTGCAGGAACGGCTTTCGCTCTACAAGCGGCTCGCGAACTGCGAGGACGGCGACGCGATCGACGCGATCCAGGAGGAACTGATCGACCGCTTCGGCAAGCTGCCGCCGCAGGCCCACGCGCTGGTCGAGACGCACCGGCTGCGGCTCGCGGCCAGGCCGCTCGGCATCAGCAAGATCGACGCGAGCGAGGCCGCGATCGGCATGCAGTTCGTGCCGAACCCGCCGATCGATCCGATGCGCATCATCGAGATGGTGCAGAAGCACCGTCACGTGAAGCTGGCCGGCCAGGACAAGCTGCGCATCGAGACGCGCACGCCGGACCTGGCGATCCGCGTGTCGACGGTCAAGGAAACGCTGCGCGCGCTGGGGCAGCCCTCCACGGGGCGCGCGGCCGCGCCGGCGCGCTGAAGAACGGGTGCGCCGAAGCGCGGCGAACGGGACACGTCGGCCCTCCGGGCGGCGGCACACCCGGACGCCGATGCCCGGCGCGGGACGGGCGGCGGACGCCACGGCGGCCCGTCCGTCGCCGCCACGCCGCCTTCCGCCGCTCCCGCGCCGCCGGACCGGGGAAAAACACCCCGTACTGCACCGCAAGGCGCCGCGCGAGCGCGGGCCGGCACGTTTTTGAGTATGATTTTCGCATCGCCATCCGGAGTTTCACCATGTCCCCCGTCGACGCCGCGCCGTCCACCCACGCCCTCCCCACCGTCGAATCGCCCGTCAGCCTGCCGTGGGTCCGCGACCTCGTCGCGATGGACACCACCAGCCGCGTGCCGAACCTGGGTCTCATCGAGACCGTGCGCGACGCGCTTGCCGCGCGCGGCATCGAATCGACGCTGACGCACGACAGGCGCGACGGCTGGGCCAACCTGTTCGCGACGATTCCCGCGCACGACGGCGCCACCGACGGCGGCGTGGTGCTGTCGGGGCACACCGACGTGGTGCCGGTGGACGGCCAGCAATGGGACAGCGACCCGTTCACGCCGACCATCCGCGACGGCCGGCTCTATGGGCGCGGCACCTGCGACATGAAGGGCTTCATCGGCGCGGCGCTCGCGCTGGTGCCGGAGATGCAGGCGGCGAAGCTGGCCCGGCCGATCCACCTCGCGCTGTCCTACGACGAGGAAATCGGCTGCGCGGGCGCGCCGCTGATGCTCGCCGAGCTGAAGCGACGCGGCCTGCAGCCGGGCGGCTGCATCGTCGGCGAGCCCACCAGCATGCGCCCGATCATCGCGCACAAGGGCATCAACACCTATCGCTGCTGCGTGCGCGGCCACGCCGCCCATTCGTCGCTGACGCCGAAGGGGCTCAACGCGATCGAATACGCGGCGCGGCTGATCTGCCACATCCGCGACATCGCCGACGAGTTCCGCGCCAACGGGCCGTTCGACGAGCTCTACGACGTGCCGTTCACGACCGCGCAGACGAGCCTGATCGAAGGCGGCAACGCGATCAACACGGTGCCGGCCGAGTGCCGCTTCTCGTTCGAATTCCGCAACCTGCCGACGCTCGATCCCGACACGATCTTCGCGCGCATCGACGCCTACGCGCGCGACACGCTGCTGCCGAAGATGCGCCGCGAGCATCCGGACGCGGCCATCGAGATCTCGAAGATCGCCGCCGCGCCGGGCCTCGACGCCGACGAGCAGGCCGCGATCACCGAACTGGTGCGCGCCCTGACGGCCGACCGCTCGCAGCGCAAGGTCGCCTACGGCACCGAGGCGGGGCTGTTCGCGAACGCCGGCATTCCGAGCGTGGTTTGCGGGCCGGGCGACATCGAGCAGGCGCACAAGGCCAACGAGTACGTCGAGCTCGCGCAGCTCGACGCCTGCGAGCGCTTCCTGCGCAAGTTCATCTACAGCATGACGCTCGCCTGACACCAGCCGGGGGCGGTTCGCCTGCGCGGCGAGCCCCCCGCTCTCCGCCATGTCGACCCTCTCACCGCCCCCCGTCCATTCGTCCATCAACGGCGAGCCGATCCCCACGCTCGACGACATCGCCGCCGAGCACTTCGCGCTCACGCCCTGGGTTTCGCGCACGCCGGTGTTCGAGCGCGCCGGGCTGCCCTCGCTCGAGGCCACCCACGTCAACCTGAAGTTCGAGCTGCTGCAGGCGAGCGGCAGCTTCAAGGTGCGCGGCGCGTTCGCGAACCTGCTCGCGCTCGGCGAGTCGCAGCGGCGCAGCGGCGTGACCTGCGTGTCGTCGGGCAATCACGCGGCGGCGCTCGCCTACGCGGCGATGCGGCTCGGCATCGGCGCGAAGGTGGTGCTGCTCGACACGGCCGACGCCGCACCGCTCGCGCTGTGCCGGCAGTACGGCGCCGAAGTCGTGATGGCGGCCGGGCAGGCGGATGCGTTCGACCTGGCGCGGCGCATCGAGATCGAGGAAGGGCGGCAGTTCGTGCATGCGTTCAACGGCTACCGCACGATCCTCGGCACCGCCACGCTCGGCTACGAATGGGCCACCCAGGCGCCCGACCTCGACGCCGTGATCGTGCCGGTCGGCGGCGGCGGGCTGGCCGCCGGCATCGCGACGGCGCTGCGGCTCGCGAGCCCGCGGATTCGCGTGTACGGCGTCGAGCCCGAGGGCGCCGACGTGATGAGCCGCAGCTTCGCGGCCAACCGGCCGGTCGAGTTGCGCGCGGCGCACACCATCGCCGGCGCGCTGGCCGTCACCCACACCGAGGAATACGGCTACGAACTGTGCCGGCGGCACCTCGAGCGTCTCGTTTGCGTCGACGACGACGCGCTGCGCGCGGCGATGCGCTATCTGCACACCACCCTGAAGGTGGCCGTCGAGCCCGCCTGCGCGGCACCGATGGCGGCGCTGCTCGGCCCGCTGCGCGAGACGCTGCAGGGCCGGCGGGTGGGCGTGCTGCTGCCGGGCTCGAACCTCGATCCGGCCGCGTTCGCGGCTCACCTCGCCACGCCGGCCGGCGCGCGCCGCGTGCGCTGAACCCGCGAAACGCGCGCGGCGCGCCCGCGACGATATCCCCAGATTATGTTGAAGAGCCTGTGGACAAGCGCCTGACAAGCCATGCAAATGCTTGATTGCACGGGCTTTCGCGACGGCGCCTCGAATCGGGCAGCGACCCGCCGCGATGGTGCGCGGAGCCGGCCGCGAGCACGCTGCTGCCCACGCCGCGCCCCACGGCCAAAAGCCTTGCCCGTTCAAGGGTTTGCGGCGCATTCCCCGAGCTTATCAACAAGCCTTTCAACATAAACTGTGGACAACTCGCGCGTCGCGCGACCGTCCGGACCGGGGACGGCGGCGGCACCGGGTTCGCACCGGAGATGCACCGGCCATGCCGGGGTCGTCACCGCCGGCGCCGCCGCCACTTTCCTTGCAGCGGCCGGTCCGATTCGCCATCGAGCCTTCGTCGAAGAAAGGAGTCACGCGATGCCCGCCACACCGATCCAGCACCCGCTGCTGCCATCCCGCTCGCCGCGCCGGCCACGGCGCCCTGTCGCTGCGCTGCGCGGCGCCCTCGCGGGCCTCGGCGCGACCCTGTGGGGCTGGCCGGCTGCGCGCCGCTGCCGGCCACGCCGTCCGCTGCCGCGCCGCCGGACTGCGCGGGCGCCGGCAGCCAGCCCGCCGAGCAGGCCGATCTGCTGTTCGGCCGCGATATCGAGGGCCGCAGCGCGGTGACCGACGCCGAGCGCCAGGCCTTCGTCGCCGAGATCGTCACGCCGCGCTTTCCCGACGGCCTGACGCTGTGGGACACGCAGGGCCAATGGCGCGATCGCGACACCGGCGCGATCGTGCGCGAGGCCTCGTTCGTGATTCGCGTGGTCGCGCCGCCAACGCCGGCCACGCAGCGCGCGATCGACGAGATCCGCGCCGCCTGGCAGCAGCGCTTCCATCAGCAGGCGGTCGGGCTGCTCGTCACGCGCGTCTGCGCCTCGTTCTGAGGCGGCCTCGGCAAGCGCCGCAAAGTAAGACGGCGCGGCGAAATCCGCCGCGCCGTCGTCGCGCATCGCGTCACCCACCTGCCGGGATCAGGGCTTGTCGAACATGTCCATGATCTGCTGCTTCTCCTGCGGCGTCACGGGCGGCGGCGTCAGGCCCGCCGCGCCGGCCGAACCGAGCGCGTCGTTGGCGTTGATCGGGTTCGCCGCGTCGCCCATGTCGACGTTCGCGATGAAGCCGTTGCCCGGCGTGCGATCGGCGAAGTACAGCTCGCCGTCGATCGTGGTCAGGCCGTCGGGCATCGGCATCGACTGCTCGGGCACGCCGCGCAGCGCGGTGCGCATGTAGTTGATCCAGATCGGCAGGCCGAGCTGCGCGCCGAACTCGCGGCTGCCGAGGCTCTTCGGCTGGTCGAAGCCCATCCAGGCCACCGCCACCAGCGACTGCTGGTAGCCGGCGAACCAGCCGTCCTTCGCTTCGTTGGTGGTACCGGTCTTGCCCTGCAGGTCCGAGCGGCCCAGCACGTTCGAGCCGGCGCCGGTGCCGGCCGTGGCCACCGTGTGCAGCAGGCTGTTCATCACGTAGGCGTTGCGCGCCTCGATGGTGCGCTGCGCGTTGCTGCCCGCGATCGCCGGCTGCGCCTTCTGCAGCGGCTGGCCGTGCGCGTCGTCGACTTCCGCGATCAGGTACGGATCGACGCGATAGCCGCCGTTGGCGAACACCGAATACGCGCCCGCCAGCTGCAGCGGCGTGACGAGCCCGGCGCCGAGCGCCATCGGCAGGTACGGTGGCGTCTTCGCCGGATCGAAGCCGAAGCGCTGGGTCACGTAATCCTGCGCGTACTTGGTGCCGATCGAGGCGAGGATCCGGATCGACACGAGGTTCTTCGACTTGCGCAGCGCATCGCGCATCGTCATCGGGCCTTCCGGCTGGTCGTCGTCCTTCGGCTCCCACGCGGTGCCACCCGGCGTGCTCGGCGGGAAGTACAGCGGCGCGTCGTTGATGATGGTGGCCGGCCCGAGGCCCTTTTCCAGCGAGGCCGAATAGATGAACGGCTTGAAGCTCGAACCGGGCTGGCGCCACGCCTGCGTGACGTGGTTGAACTTGCTCTGGTTGAAGTCGAAGCCGCCGATCAGCGAACGGATCGCGCCGTCCTGCGGCGTAAGCGCGACCAGCGCGCCCTGCACCTGCGGCAGCTGGCTGAACTGCCAGCTGTCGCGCGTGTCCTTCATCACGCGCACGATCGAGCCGGGCTTGATGCGCAGCGCGTCGGGCGCGCGCGGGCTCAGCGCGGCCGCCACGAAGCGCAGGTTGGCCGCGCCGATCTTCGCGGTCGCGCCGCCCACGAACTGCACTTCCACCGCCGACGGCGCCGCGCCGACCACTACCGCCGACTGCAGGTCGCCGTTGTCGGGGTGATCGGCGAGCGCGTCGTCGATCGCCTCGTCGCGCGCGTCGCCGGCGGCCGGCAGCGCGATGAAGCCTTCCGGCCCGCGATAGCCGTGGCGGCGCTCGTAGTCGAGGATCCCGCGCCGCACCGCCTGATAGGCCGCTTCCTGGTCCGCCGAGTTGATCGTGGTGGTCACGCTCAGGCCGCGTGTGTAGGTCTCGTCCTTGTACTGCGCGTACATCATCTGCCGCACCATCTCGGCGATGTACTCGGCATGCACGGCGTACTGGTTGCCCGGCGTGCGCGTGTGGATCTCTTCCTTCACGGCCGCGTCGTACTGCGGCTGCGTGATGTAGCCGAGCTCGAACATGCGCCTCAGGATGTACTCCTGGCGCACCTTGGCGCGCTTCGGATTGACCACCGGGTTGTAGGCCGACGGCGCCTTCGGCAGGCCCGCGAGCATGGCCGCCTCGGCCAGCGTGATGTCCTTCAGATCCTTGCCGAAGTACACGCGCGCGGCGGCCGCGAAGCCATAGGCGCGCTGCCCCAGATAGATCTGGTTCATGTACAGCTCGAGGATCTGGTCCTTCGTCAGCGCGCGCTCGATCTTGTAGGCGAGCAGCATTTCGTAGATCTTGCGCGTGTAGGTCTTCTCGCTCGACAGGAAGAAGTTGCGCGCGACCTGCATCGTGATCGTGCTCGCGCCCTGCCGCGCGCCGCCGTGCAGCAGGTCGGCCACGCCGGCGCGCAGGATGCCGACGAAGTCGACGCCGCCGTGTTCGTAGAAGCGGTAGTCCTCGATCGCGAGCACCGCCTTCTTCATCACGTCGGGAATGTCCTGGAAGCGCACCAGGCTGCGGCGCTCCTCGCCAAACTCGCCGATCAGCACGTGATCGGCCGTGTAGACGCGCAGCGGCACCTTCGGCTGGTAGTTCGTCAGCGCGTCGAGCGACGGCAGTTGCGGCGCCATCACCACTAGCGCGTAGCCGACGATCAGCGCGCCGACCACGCCGGCCACCGCGATCAGGCCGGCGAACCACAGCGCGATGCGCGCGCCGATCGAGCGCCGGCCACCGCGGTCGTCGTCGCGATCGCGGCGATGGTCGTCACCGCCGTGGCGGTCGGATTCGTCCGCGTAAAACGCACCGGAAGGCGAGCGGCGCAACTTGTAGTTGGGTTCGGAGTCGGACGGGCGTTTGATGATCGGCATGTCGGAATGGCGGGCGCGGCGGCGACACCGTGGGCGCGCGTAGCGCGCGTGTGCGTGTGGACGTTCGTGTTAGGGCTTGACGCGATGCGCATGGAGCGTAGCACATCGCCTGATCACGGCACGCGGTGATCCGTTCCCGCGACGCGACAGCGCATTTTAATGAAATCGTCCGGCGCCCCACGCGATTTTTTGTAAAAATTTCCGCCGCCTGCCCCATCGCGGGGCACGCGCGGCGCGCTCGCGGACGGCCATCCAGGCGCATCGCCGACGCGCCACCCGCCGGCGCGCCACCGTCACGCGCGCCGACTATCATCGAGAGAGCAACGGCGCGCCCAGCCACGCAAGCTTTCAACGAGGAAAGCTTTGTATCCGTCTGTTTTCGCCTCTGGAAAACCGCGCGCGGCGCCCGCATGTAGGGGCCGCGCGAATCGCGTGCGAAAGCAGGCCGTGAAGTGGCCTGCAATGCGGTTGCAACGCGGTTCGCCGACACGCACGCGCGCGCCGCCGGGATCCGCCGCCGCCCCTGTTTAAGCGGCGTTTAAGCGATCCGGTGGTGTAATATCCGCCGGCATCACGGGCGCGCCGCGCCGTGCCACCGAGGTGGTCGCCGATCACCTCGACATTCATCCATGGAGGGTTTCATGTCGCTTTTCGACTCTATCTCGCGCACGCTCAAAGGCCTGCTGAACGACGCGGCCGATTCGGTGCAGGACCCGTCGCGCGACGCACGGCAGATCGTGCGGGAGCTCGACGACAGCCTTGCCAAGGCCGAGAACTCGCTGATCGAGATCGAGGCCCAGGTCGCGACCCAGCGCAGCAAGCGCGACGCCGCCGCCGACAAGGCGAAGAAGTATGAAGACGGCGCCAAACGCGCGCTGCAGTCGGGCGACGAGTCGCTCGCGCGCGAAGCGCTGACCGCGCAATCGAACGCCGAGGTCGAGCGCGACGCGCTCGCCCACGAACTCGACGCGCTCGAACCGTCGGTCGACAAGCTGAAGGCGCAGATCGCCGACATGCGCCAGCGCCGCAACGACCTGAGCACGCGCTCGAACATCCTGCAGGCCAAGCAGGAAATCGCGCAGGCCAAGGACGTCGCGGCCACCGCGCTGGGCGGCATCGGCGGCAAGGATCTGTCGGCCGACTTCCAGAAGCTCGAGGACAAGGTCGCGCTGTCGAACGCGCGCTCGGACGCGCGCCTGAACTCGGCCGACACCAACAGCGGCAAGGCGCTCGACGACAAGCTCGCGGCGCTGAACCGCGGCCCGTCGGTCGACGATCGCCTCGAAGCGCTGAAGAAGCAACTGAACACGCCGGCGCAGTAATCCATGCACCGGCACCGCGCGGCGGCCATGCCGCATCCAGGCCGCCGCGCGGCACCGTCGAAGGAGGCAGGCTCGCCGCCTGAACACTGATGAACAAATTCGTTGCCGCCGCCGCCATTTCGCTGCTCGCCGTCTCGGCGAGCGTGTTCGCGGCCGTGCCGTCGCTGGCGCAGGTCGAACAGTCGGTCAACCAGCACAACTGGCAACGCGCCGACGCGCAGCTCTCGCAGGTCATCGAAGCGCATCCGGACAGCGCGCGCGCACATTACCTGTACGGCCAGGTGCTCGATCGCGAGGGCCGTTCGGCCGACGCGCTCGCGCAGATCGAACGCGCGAAGTCGCTCGACCCGTCGATCCATTTCACCAACCCGTCCGCCTTCGCGCAGACCGAATCGCGCGTGCGCGCCGACGCGAACCGCGCCGGCGAGCGCCGCTCGGCCACCTCCGGCGGCGCGCTGCAGCCCGCCGCCCAGCAGCAGGCCTCGACGCAGTCGGCGGCGCCGTTCGCGCCGGCCACCCCGGCGCGCCACGGCCCGTCGATCGGCATGTGGATCGGCCTCCTGCTGCTGGTGGTGGTGATCGCGCTGGTGCTGCGCTGGACGCTGCGGCGCGCTCGCTCGGGCGAGGACAAGCAGGCCGACGACGAACGCCGCGCGCAACTGAAACGCGCCACCGAACTGTTGAACGAAGTGCGTCCGCTCAAGCTCGACGCGCGGCTGTCGACGGCGCCCGGCGCCGCCGCGCTGACGAGCGACATCGAAGGCGTGGAAACCGACGCGCGCACGCTCGTCGAAACGCTGTCGACCGGCAAGAACCCGGTGCCGCCGTACCAGCTCGAGGATCTCGAGCACCGCTTCGCGAGCCTGAAGGCGCGCGTCGAGGGTCGTCCCGATCCGAATGCCGCCCCGGCCGCGCCGGCGGCCGGCACGGGATCGGTGTTTGCTCAGGAGGCCGATCGATTGACGGGCGCGCAGCCCCAGCCGCCGTACCCGTCCCAGTACCCGCAACAGCAGCCGCCGTATCCGCCCTACCCGCCCTATCCGCAACAGCAGCCGCCCGTGATCGTGCAGCAGGGCGGCGGCTTCGGCAGCGGCATGGGCGGCCTGCTGACCGGCGTGCTGCTCGGCGAGGCGATGTCGGGCGGCCGCGAGCGCGTGGTCGAGCGCGACGTGATCGTCGACGACCAACGCCGCCGCCAGCCTGACGACTTCGGCCGCAACGACGGCAACGGCGGCGGGAACGACGCTGGCTTCGACTTCGGTCAGGGCGACAGCTGGGACAGCGGCGGCAACGACGGCGGCGTCGACATGGGCAGCAGCGACGACGACTGGAACAACAGCTGAACGCCGGGCCGGCCCGCCGGCCCGCCTCACCGAGGCGGCGCCCGGGCGGTGCGGCGGCTTCTGACCTCACGCGAAACGGGCCGGCGACGGCCCGTTTTTCCTGGCGCACCGTCCGGCGCCGAGTTTGTTAGCATCTGCTGGACGAGTTATGAGTGTCCGATCGCCCTCGCTATCAGGCGCGCGATCAATCGTGCGGGCCGGCCTGCCGCGCATTTCCCTTCCCTTCCCTGGAGAAACCTGCTTATGAGCATCATGAAGGAGTTCAAGGAGTTCGCCGTCAAGGGCAACGTGATGGATCTGGCCGTCGGCGTGATCATCGGCGGCGCGTTTTCGAAGATTGTTGATTCCATCGTCAAGGACCTCATCATGCCGGTGATCGGCGTGATCACCGGGGGCCTCGATTTCTCGAACAAGTTCATCCAGCTCGGGCCGATCCCCGCGACGTTCAAGGGCAACCCCGACTCGTACAAGGATCTGCAGGCCGCCGGCGTCGCCCTGTTCGGCTACGGTTCGTTCATCACCGTGCTGATCAACTTCATCATCCTCGCGTTCATCATCTTTCTGATGGTGCGTTTCATCAACCGGCTGCGCCGTCCGGTCGAAGCCGCACCGGCCGCGCCGGCCGAACCGCCGCCGCCGCCCGAGGACGTGATGCTGCTGCGCGAGATCCGCGATTCGCTGAAGAACCGCGGCTGAGCAGCCCCGCCGCGATCGGACCGGCCCGCCACGCGCCGGTCCCGGGCCCGCCTCGCGCGGGCTTTTTTGCGGGCGTTTTTTGTGCGGCGCGATCGATCGGACCACGGCTCGCCCACGGGAAAACACTCATCCCCGCGCCCCCAAAAACACGGCTTTTTTATGAATCGGGCCTGCACGCGCCGCGTGCGCCGGTCTATCATGAAAAAGCAACGACATTACACAAGGCGCATCAGCGCAGACATGACGATCGTGGACATTCACGCGTTCGGCCCTCCGCGGCGTGGCCGGACAGTTAGTGAAGACGGCATTTTCGTATGCTATAAAAGATCGACATGCGGGCGCGCTAGCCGGTTTGGGGGTGGGTCGCATGACAAAGCCACAAATCTTGCAATCGTTTTTGACGCGAGTGTTTATGTCCTTTCCGAAAAAACGCCGACGCGCGCCATCGGACGGCCAGGAATCGTTCCTCGCCGTGCTGCGCCACGCGAAGCCCTTCGCCCAGCTCGATACCAAGATCGCGCGGGCCCGTGCGCAGGACGAGCCGGTGCTGTATGCGCACGTGCTGCCCGGGCTGGACGTGCTGCTCTGCACCGTGCGCGGCGCGCATCCGCCGTATCCGGCGATCGCCGATCTGCGCAAGCGCTGCATCGAATCGATCACCAACGCGCTCGAACAGCCGCTCGACGGGCTCGAGAACGGCGGCTACTGGTACGAGGCGAACGGCTTCGGCTTCCTCGTGTTCGCGAGCAGCGCGCGGGCGCGAATTCTGCCCGAGTTCGGCGGCACGATTGCCGGCGAGCGCAGCGCGGGCCGGCAGAACGCCGGCGATACCACGCCGCGATCACTCTGAGCCGCGCGCGTTGAACGGGCCGCGAACGGCGGCCCTTCAACCCATGCGCTCGCGCCGCCTCGCGCCACCTCGCGCCGCCTCTTATCGCCGCGCCATGCCGGCTGCATCGATGTTCGCCGATGCCGTCGTCGATGGCGGCGGTGCCGGCAGGCATCGACGTCGCGCCCCGCCCGTCGGTTGCGCGGCGACGCTGGCGGCGAGCGCCGGCCGCCCGCGTCGCCCCGTTCAGGCGCGGTCGTTGCTGCTGCCGCGCGCCGCGACCTCCCGCCTTCATCCGGCGGCCACATCCGATTGAACTTGTTCCCCCGCGCGTGGATCACTCCTTGACGGGCAGCGCGCCGGCAGCGTGCCGGCCGCCGCATCGTTCCATCCATCGTCCCGGAGGCATCATGAGTGACCACGTCTACAAGCAGATCGAACTGACCGGCTCGTCGCAGGCATCGAGCGACGACGCGGTCCGCGTCGCCATCGCGAAGGCAGCGAAGACGCTGCATAACCTGGAGTGGTTCGAAGTCATCGAAACACGTGGCCATGTCGAGGGCGGCAAGGTCGCCCACTGGCAGGTGACGTTGAAGGTCGGCCTGCGCCTCGACGACTGATCCTCGGCGGCTCCCCGCCGCGAACGCCACGCCTCGCGCCGCGAGGCGTGTCTCTCCTCCCCTCTCTCCCCGCCCCCGCCGCGCTGCGGATCGCCCCGAAACCGCTGCCCGACTGTGGTTTACGCCGCCTTGACGGTCATTTCTGTCCATATTAAAAACAATATACTCAGCCGATTCCGATATCAGCCGAGACATATATAACCTGGAGAGAAAATGAGTCAACAACGCGAGGCGATCGACACTTACCTGCTGCGCGTCCTGCATACGCTGCTGATGGAACGCAGCGTGACGCGCGCGGCGGTCAAGCTGAATCAGTCGCAGCCCGCGATCAGCGCCGCGCTGCGGCGCCTGCGCGACATCACCGGCGATCCGCTGCTGGTGCGCGGCAAGTCGGGCATGGTGCCCACCGAATACGGGCTGCGCCTGCTCGAACCCGTACAGAACGCCTTGCGCGAAATCGAGCGCATCAAGTTCCAGCAGCACAACTTCGATCCCGCCACCTCGATCCGCTGCTACCGGATCGGCTGCCCCGACTACCTGAACGTGCTGTTCGTGCCCACCGTGGTGGAGCGCTTCCGGCAGGCGGCGCCAAACGCGACGCTCGAATTCCATTCGCTCGGCCCGGCCTTCGACTACGAACTCGCGCTCGAGGACGGCAAACTCGACATCGTGGTCGGCAACTGGCCCGAGCCGCCCGAGCAGCTGCATCTGTCGAACCTGTTCGTCGACAAGATCGTCTGCCTGATGAGCAACGCGCATCCGTTCGCCAAGCGCGGCGGCCTCACGCTCGACCAGTACCTGAACGCCCCGCACCTCGCGCCCACGCCGTATTCGGTCGGCCAGCGCGGCGCGATCGACGTGCATCTGGCGCGCGAGCGGCTCAAGCGCCACGTGGTGGTGACGCTGCCGTACTTCAATCTCGCGCCCTACGTGCTGGTGAAGTCGGACCTGATCTTCACCACCACGCGGCTGTTCGCCGACCACTACGCGAAGTTCCTGCCGCTGTCGGTGGTGCCGGCGCCGCTCGACTTCCCGCCGATGCAGTACTACCAGCTCTGGCACGAACGCTGCCATTACTCGGACGAGGTGCGCTGGCTGCGCAGCCTGGTGGCCGAGGCCACCCGCACGCTGATCGACGCCTGAGACGCCCGCCACGGCGGCCCCGCTGGCCGCCATGGCGCACGTTCAGCGCATCTAGCGTGTCCAGCAATCTCGGCAATCTCGCCACGTTCAGCGCGCCGCCTCGGCGAGTTGCCGCGCGAGCGCGTTGTGGCGCTCGACGAGCGGCCCGGTGTCGAGGCTCGCGAGCTGCCCTTCCCGCACCACCACGCGCCCGTTCACGACGCTCCACGCCACCTGCGACGGCGCGCAGAACACCAGCGCCGCGACCGGATCGTGCAGCGCGCCGGCGAAGCCGGGCTGGGCCAGATCGAACGCGATGAAATCGGCGGCCATCCCCGGCGCGAGCGCGCCGATGTCGTCGCGGTTCAGCACCCGCGCGCCGCCCAGCGTCGCGATCTCGAGCGCCTCGCGCGCCGTCATCGCGTCGGGCCCGAAGCCGACCCGCTGCAGCAGCAGCGCCTGGCGCGCCTCGGCAACCATCTGCGCGCCGTCGTTGGAGGCCGAGCCGTCCACGCCGAGCCCCACCGGCACGCCCGCGAGCCGCATGCGCCGGACCGGCGCGATCCCCGAGGCGAGCCGCATGTTCGAGCACGGGCAATGCGCGACGCCGGTGCCGGTCCGCGCGAACAGCGCGATGCCGGCCTCGTCGAGCTGCACGCAGTGCGCATGCCAGACGTCGGGGCCGACCCAGCCGAGATCCTCGGCGTACTGCGCCGGCGTCATGCCGAAGCGCTCCCGGCTATAGGCCACGTCGCGCACGTTCTCGGCCAGATGCGTATGCAGCGAAACGCCATGGGCGCGCGCGAGCCGCGCCGAGTCGCGCATCAGCTCGCGGCTCACCGAGAACGGCGAGCACGGCGCGACCGCCACCCGCAGCATCGCGTAGCGTCCGGCGTCGTGGTAGGTCTCGATCAAGCGCTGCGTGTCGGCGAGGATCACGGCCTCGCGCTCGACCAGCGCATCGGGCGGCAGGCCGCCGTCGCGCTGCCCCACGCTCATGCTGCCGCGGCTCGCGTGGAAGCGCATGCCGATCCGGCGCGCGGCCTCGATGCTGTGATCGAGGCGCACGCCGTTCGGATAGAGGTAGAGATGATCGCTCGAGGTGGTGCAGCCCGACAGCAGCAGTTCGGCCATCGCGGTCAGCGTCGACACCTCGATCATCTCGGGCGTCAGGTGCTGCCAGATCCGGTACAGGCCGGTGAGCCAGTCGAACAGTTCGGCGTTCTGCGCGGCCGGAACCGCGCGCGTGAGGCTCTGGTACATGTGGTGATGCGTGTTCACGAGGCCCGGCAGCAGCAGATGGCCGCGCAGGTCGAGGATCTCGTCGGCCGTGTCGGGCAGCGTGTCGCTCGGGCCGACCGCGACGATCCGGTTGTCCTCGATGTAGAGGCCCGCGTCGCGCAGCTCGCGACGCTGCGCGTCCATCGTGACCAGCACCTCGGCGTGGCGCACCAGCAGCGTTCGGCCGCGCGCGGCCGGGTCGGCCGGAAGGGGAAAGACGGATGCGGCTTGGCGCAGGTTTGATTCGTCAGGCATGGCGGTTCGTGCTCCGTTCGGTGATGCCGCGCGGCTGAGCGGCGGCGAGCGTGGCGTTCGAACCGTGACGTGGCGCATCGACCGCGCCGCCGCGTCCGTTCGAACGCCCCTGGCCCGGTTACCCGGCGTCCCCGCCGTCTTCGGGGTCCGCCGCGCGGCCGCAGCCGCGCGCGAACCGGCCGAGCATCGCGCAGCCGCGGCCGGCTGGCAAGCGCGCCGGTCACATGCTCGTCTTCACACCGGCAATATGGTCGGATAAGTTGTCCGGCATGCCTTGGGCACGGATCGGTGGCACCACTCATGCATGCGGGCTTATCTTCGCTATCGCGCGTCGGATCGCGCCGCAAGCTTTCTTAGAATGACGGCTCGGCGCGCGCTTCGATCCGCCGACGGGTATGTAGCCACAGCCGTGGAGCCTCGATCCGCCGTCGCAACACCGGGATCGAGGCGCCGTGACTCTTCGCATTCACACAAGGACACAAGCGAATGGGAAAGCTGACTACCCACGTACTCGACACCGCCCACGGCCGGCCGGGTGCCGGCATCCGGATCGAACTCCATGCCATCGACGGCGAGGCACGCCGCTTGCTGAAACAGGCGACGACCAACGACGACGGCCGCTGTGACGCGCCGCTGCTCGAGGGCGACGCGCTCGCCGCCGGCGAATACGAGCTCGTCTTCCACGCCGGCGACTATTTCTCCGCGCTCGGCGTCGCGCTGCCCGAGCCGCGTTTCGTCGATCGCGTCGTGCTGCGCTTCGGCGTGGCCGACGCGGGCTCGCACTACCACGTGCCGCTGCTGGTCTCGCCGTGGTCGTACAGCACCTATCGCGGCAGCTGACAGCGTATCGGCCCGCCGCCCGTCCGACGAGGACGCGACAACAATGCCCCGAGTTTGTCTGGAGGAGTTTCATGGAAGGCTTCATCAACGACTGGCTGAATCTCGCGATTCGCTGGTTGCACGTCATCGCCGCGATCGCCTGGATCGGTGAATCGTTCTACTTCGTCGCCCTCGACAACAGCCTGACCCCGCCGAAGGATCCGAACCAGCGCCAGCGCGGCGTGTTCGGCGAGCTGTGGCACGTCCACGGCGGCGGCTTCTACAACATGCAGAAGTACACGGTCGCGCCGCCCGCCATGCCGGACGACCTGCACTGGTCGAAGTGGCCGTCCTACACCACCTGGATGTCGGGCTTCGGGCTGTTCTTCGTGCTCTACCTTCTCGCGCCGAACACCTACCTGATCGATCGCAACGTGCTCGACATGGGGCCGGTGGTGGCGGTGTCGTCCGCGCTCGGCTTCCTGATGGCCGGCTGGATCGTCTACGACTGCGCATGCCGCCTGCTCGGCAATCGCGACCGGCTGCTCGGCGTGTTCGTCGGCCTCTACGTGGTGCTCGCCGCCTACCTCGCCTGCCACGTCTTCTCGGGGCGCGCGGCCTACCTGATCGTCGGCGCGATGCTGGCGACCATCATGTCGGCCAACGTGTTCTTCGTGATCATCCCGGGCCAGCGCAAGATGGTCGACAAGATGCTCAAGGGCGAGACGCCGGACCCGATCTACGGCAAGCGCGGCAAGCAGCGTTCGGTCCACAACACCTATTTCACGCTGCCGGTGGTGTTCGCGATGCTGTCGAACCACTACGCGATGACGTACACCAACCGCTACAACTGGGTCGTGCTCGTGATCATCATGCTGGCCGGCGCGTTGATCCGCCAGTTCTTCGTGATGCGCCACCGCGGCCAGCAGCTCTGGTACCTGCCGCTCGGCGGCGTGGCCCTGATGCTGCTCGCGCTGGTCTGGACCGCGCCGCGCCCGATGGCGGCGCAGGCGCAGGCGGCGAACCTGCCGAAGCTCGCGATCAAGGACATCCAGCCGGTACTCGAACAGCGCTGCGTGGCCTGCCACTCGGCGAAGCCGACGATGATGGGCAGCGCGCCGGCCGGCGTGATGTTCGACACGCCCGAGGAAATCGCGCAGAACGCGCAGCGCATCTACCAGCAGGCGGTGCAGTTGAAGGCGATGCCGATCGGCAACGTCACGCACATGACCGATGACGAGCGCATGAAAGTGGCCGCCTGGTTCGAGGCGGGCGCGGCGAAGTAGGCGCGCGTTCGACCGGATGTGACCGGACATGACGAGACGGGCTCGCGATGCTGCGAGCCCGTTTCGTTTTCAGGGCGCCGGCATCGCGAGGCGGGCGCGCCGCGGGCGCCGGGGCCGCCGCTTGCTCGCACGGACTGCCGGGTGTTACCCGGCCTCACCGGGCATTCGCGAGGTGCCACCGGGCGCCACCAGGAACGGCCCGGTGCAACCACGCCGCATGTCGCCGCGGCGCGCTTTTCTGCTTCCCGCATCGCGCCACGGCGGTGCGCACGCACCATGCCGACGCATCCACGCGCCGCCGCGCCGATTCCGCACGCTCGCGCTAAAGCACGCAGGTGCCGCTGCCGTTAGTCAGGGAGCGAGCGCACGCGGCCTCCGCGGCGACGCTTCCGGACACGCCGGTTCCCGGTCGGGAACACGGCCTCAACCCTCGGTGTCATCCTGGCGCGTGCGATGCAACACAATCTGTTCTTCCGGCTGCTCGGGCGCTTGCGGGTCGGCCGCAAGCTGCTGCTGATCTACCTGCTCGACCTGAGCGCGGTGGTCTACATCAGCAGCATCCTGATCCACGAGAAAACCATGTCGATCGATTTCTCGCAGAAGGAGATCGTCGGCAGCGCCTACCTGGCCACCGTGCGCGAGGCGCTCGTCGAAGTCGCCACGCTCGGCGCCGACGGACGCCTCGGCACGCGCGAGATCGCGCGCACCGAAACCGCGCTGTCCGCCGCCGAGCAGCAGTACGGCGCGGGGCTGCAAAGCAGCGAACTGAACGCGCGCGTGCGCGCCGCGCTCGACGCGCTCGCCCGCGCGCCGCAGGCCAATCGCGCCGGGGCCGTGCGCGACGCGTTCACGGCCTGCCGCGACCTGATCACGCGAGTCGGCAACCAGTCGAACCTGATCCTCGATCCCGATCTCGACAGCTATTACTCGATGTCGCTGTCGGTGCTGCGCTACCCCGCGCTACTCGACGCGGTGGACGGCATCGGCCAGCGCCTGCACGAAGGCGCCGACAACCCCCGGGTCCGGCGCGAACTGAGCACCCGCTATCTCGTGCTCGAAGGCCAGCTCGACGCCGTCGCGCAGGGGCTGCGCTCCGATTTCGCCGAGGCCGGCGCGGCCAACGCCGGCGTGCAGCGCGTGCTCGCCGCGCCGGTCGGGCAGTTGCTCGCGGCGATCGAAACCTACCGCGACGCCGCGCGCCTGGCGGTGGCCGCCAGCGGCACCGACGCCATCTCGCGCGCGGCCGCCGACGCGGCCCAGCAGGCGCTGGTGGCCCGCGCGGCCGACGCCTGGCGCGCCACCGGCGCCGAGCTCGACACGCTGCTGCGCTCGCGCGTGAGCGCGCTGTTCTCGCGCATGTGGCTGCATCTCGGCACCGCGCTGTTCCTGCTCTGCGGAATTCTGTCGATGGTGTACCTGGTGGCGCAGCAGATCTCGCGGCCGCTGCGCCAGCTCGCGCGCGTGATGGACACCGTGCGCCGCACCGGCGACCACCGCCAGCGCGCCGCGTGGCACAGCCAGGACGAGATCGGCCAGCTCGTCAACGGCTTCAACGAGATGCTCGCGCAGCTCGATCACGAGCGCGACGTGCAGAAGGAACTCGCCGCCAGCGCGCGCGCCGCGCAGGCGCAGCACGCGCTGGTGGAGGCCACGCCGGTGCCGATGATGGTCACGGCCGTGCCCGGCCACGAGGTGCTGCACGCCAATCATCCGGCGCTCTACTGGCTCAACGGCTGCACCTCGGACCCGTGGGCCTCGGGGCTCGATTCGGCGGTGCGCGCGCGCTTCTTCCAGCAGCTCTCCGACCGCAACGCCGTCGACCAGTTCGAGGTGCGCTGGATGGCGAGCGAGGAGCCCACCTGGGCCATGCTCTCGGCGCGCCGCCTCGAATTCCAGGGCCGCGACGCGGTGCTCACCGCGTTCACGCCGATCAACCAGATCAAGCTGATGGAGCAGCGCCTCGAATTGTGGGCGAAGGTGTTCGAGGCGTCGTCGGAGGCGATCCTGATCCTCGACAGCGAGCGCCGCCTGCTGACCGCGAACGCCTCGTTCTATCGCGCCACCGGCTATCGCGCCGAGCAGATCGGCGGCACGCCGCCCGAGTTCATCGTGGCGAGCGGCGGCGACCAGCCGCTGATGCCGCGGCTCACGGCGCTGGTGGACATCTCCAGCGTCTGGAACGGCGAAGCCGTGGTGCGCCGGCGCGCGGGCGGCGACTATCCGGCCTGGCTCATGATCAGCGCGGTGCGGGACAAGCACGGCGCGGTCTCGCACTACATCTGCACGCTGATCGACATCACCGACCGCAAGAAGAGCGAGGCGCGCATCCGCTTCCTCGCCGAGCATGACGTCCTCACCGAGCTGCCGAACCGCGCGCTGTTCACCCGGCGGCTCGGCGCCGCGATCGATCAGGCGCGGCAGGGCGACAGCCGGGTGGCGGTGCTGTTCATCGATCTCGATCGCTTCAAGGACATCAACGACACGTTCGGCCATCATGCCGGCGACGGGCTGCTGCGCTCGGTTTCGCAGCGGCTGCTGCAGTCGGTGCGCGCGGGCGACACCGTGAGCCGGCTCGGCGGCGACGAATTCACGGTCCTGCTGGGCGGCGCCGGCAGCGCGGCCGACGTGGCGCACCTGATCGAGGAACGGCTGCTGCCGCCCATGCGGGAGCCGCACCAGATCGGCGGCATGACGCTGCAGGTGGCGTGCAGCATCGGCATCGCGCTGTATCCGGAGCACGGCGAGGACATCGAGACGCTGATGCAGAACGCCGATGCCGCGATGTACCGCGCGAAGTCGGGCGGCCGCAATCTCGTCAAGTTCTTCTCGCCCGAGATGGCCGAAAGCGCGCGCCACCGCCTCGAACTCGAAACCCATCTGCGCACCTCGGTGGAGCGCCGCGAGCTGTGGCTCGAATACCAGCCCTGCGTGCAGGCCGAGACGGGCCAGCTGCTGAGCGTGGAGGCGCTGCTGCGCTGGCAGCATCCGCATCTGGGCATGGTGCCGCCCTCGCAGTTCATCCCGATCGCGGAGGAAACGCGCCTGATCGTGCCGATCGGCGCCTGGGTGATCGACGAGGCCTGCCGCCAGATCGCGCGCTGGCGCGCCGCGGGCCTGCCCGAGATCCGCGTGTCGATCAACCTCTCGGTGGTGCAACTGCGCGACGACGCGCAACTGGTCGACAAGCTGCGCGACAGCCTCATGACCCACGACGTCAGGCCGGACAGCCTCGAACTCGAAATCACCGAGACCGTGCTGATGGAAAGCGTCGATCACTACCTGGACACCGTCAACGAGATCCGCGCGCTCGGCGTGAAGCTCTCGCTCGACGATTTCGGCACCGGTTATTCGAGCCTCAGCTACCTGCACCGCTTCCCGCTCGACCGGCTCAAGATCGACCGCGCGTTCGTGAACGGCCGGCTCGAGGCGCTCGCCGATCTCGCCGTGATCCGCGCCATCGTCGAACTCGGTCACGAGCTGGGCCTGCGCGTGGTGGCCGAGGGCGTCGAGCAGGCGCACGAGGCGAACGCGCTCAAGCGCATCGGCTGCGACGAACTGCAGGGCTTCTACTACGCCCGGCCGATGTCGAACGAGGCGCTCGAACAATGGCTCAAGACGCGCGCCGCGCCGCGCGTCAGCGAAGCGGTCTGAGCGGGCGATACCGAAAACGACCGACATGAAAAAAAGCCCCGCGAACCGCGGTTCGCGAGGCCAGGGACGAAACGGCCGTTACGGGGACAATCAGGCCGTCGCGTGATGCAGGGCCGCGTCGGTGAGCCAGAGCGATTCGTCGAGCGTCGCCTCGTTCAGGTTCACGCCCTCGCCGCCGCGATCGACGACGATGAAATCGCTCGTTTCGCCGAGCGCGATCAGCGGATGGTGCCAGACGCCCTTCGCGTAGTTCACGCCCTGCCAGCCGCGCGTGACGAACGCGCGAATCTTGGCGGGATCGAGTTCGCCGGCCGGCGCGACCACCACCAGATAGGGCCGCGCGTCAAGCGGCAGGAACGCCTGGCTGCCGAGCGGATGGCGTTCGAGCATCGTCACCTCGAACGGCAGCGCGCGCGGCTGACCGCGAAACAGGTTGACGAGCGGCTGGCCGCCGCCGTCGGCGACGTCGATCCTGGCGAGATCGTGGAAGCGGATCGTGGTGCCGAGGTTGATCGGGATCTGCCTGGCGCCGGCGGTCTCGATCACGTCGCCGAACGGCGCGAACGCGGCGCGCGTCAGCGCCTCGATGGCAAGCGTCTTCATTGCTCGAGCGTGCCCCAGATGCGCAGACGCGACACGCCGCCGTCCGGGATGATGTTGAGCCGCACGTGCGTGACGGCGCCGAGCGCGGCCAGCTCCGACTCGAAATGATGCTGCTTGTCCATCTGCAGCTTCTGCTCGCCGAGCAGCTCGGGCCAGAACATCGCCTGCGTGACGAGCGAACTGTCGGTGCCGCCGCGCACATAGGCGGCCTGGATCGAGCAGCGGTCCGGATAGTTGCCCTTGAAGTGCGCGGTGTCGACCTCGATTTTGCGGATCACGCCCGGCTGCGCCAGCGCGACGATCGCCCAGTCGTTGCCGGGCTCGCGGCGGCGCCGCGTCTCCCAGCCGTCGCCCATGTTCACGCCGCGGCCCGGCAGCAGGATCGTCGAGGCGAGGCCGAAGTGCTGGTTGTTGGCGGCCACCAGATAGCCGCCGTTCTCCATCGCGGCCAGGTCGAACAGCTCGCCGCGGCCCGCGTCGCTCCAGTCGAGCTGCGGCTGGCCGTACACGCGCAGCCGCGCGATGCCGCCGTCCGGATACAGGTTGAGGCGCAGGTGCGTGTACGGCGCGGCGTCGGCCACTTCGACGTAGTGGTGGTGATTGCCCTGCAGCGTCGTCGACGGCACGATCTCGACCCAGCGCGTGTCCTGGTTAGGCGCGCCCTCGGCGACGTGGCAGGCCTCGACCGAGGCGGCCGGCGGGAAGTTGCCGGTGAAGTGGCTGGTGTCGAGGTCGAGTCCCTTGATCACGCCGGGCCGCGCGAGCTTGACCACGCACCAGTCGTAGCCGGTGGTGCGCTTGCGGCGCGTTTCCCAGCCGTCCATCCACTTGCCGTGATCGTCGTACTTGCCGGCGATGAAGACGGCCGGCTCCGGATTCAGCATGCGCTCCTTCGGCGCGAAGAAGTCGTCGCTCGCCTCGAGCGCCTGCGCCCCGAGACGCGGATCGGCGAGATTCACGTAGCGGCGCGTGAATTCGGGAGCGTTGGGATCGAGCAGCGGAATGGCCATGATGAAATCCTTGTGTACTGGGTTCGTGGAAAGCGCCGCCTCCGCGTTCGCGCGGCCACGGCGGGCGCCGCGACGACGCCGAAGGCCGTCGCGCGCCGGAGGGAGGCGCCGCTCAGGCGCCGATCAGGTCGTCGAGCCGGAAGCGCGCGATCCGGTAGATCTGCGCCAGGCTCTCGCGCAATTCCTCGTCGCGCGTGTTGGCCACGCGCGCCTCGAAGTTCGCGATGATGCCGTGCCGGTCGTAGCCGCGCACGGCGAGGATGAACGGGAAACCGAACTTCTCGCGATAGGCGAGATTGAGTTGCTGCAACCGGTCGAACTCGGCCTGCGAGCACTGGTCGAGCCCGGCGCCGCTCTGTTCGCGCGTCGATTCGGCGGTCAGCTCGCCGCGCACGGCGGCCTTGCCGGCCAGCTCCGGGTGGGCGTTCACGAGTGCGAGCCGGCGCGCCTCGCCGGCCTGCTCGACGAGCGCCGACATCGCCGCGTGCAGCGCGTCGACGCTGGCATAGGGCCGCCCGGCCGCGGCCGCCTCGGCGACCCACGGCGAATGCTCGAAGATGCCCGACAGCGCGGCGACGAATGCCTCGTTCGCCATGTCGTTCAGTTCTGCCAACGTGTAGTGCATCGCCTTCATGCCGCCCCTTCGCCTTGGTGATTGGTGGAATACGGATGGTGCTCGCGCCAGTGGCGCGCGATGTCGACGCGGCGCGTGACCCACACGCGGTCGTGCCGCTCGAGGTGATCGAGGAAGCGCTGCAGCGCGCGGAACCGCCCCGGCCGGCCGAGTAGCCGGCAGTGCATGCCGATCGACAGCATCTTCGGCGCCTCGTCGCCCTCTTCGTAGAGCACGTCGAACGCGTCGCGCAGGTACTGGAAGAAGTGATCGGCGGTGTTGAAGCCCTGCGGCGTCGCGAAACGCATGTCGTTGGTGTCGAGCGTGTACGGCACGATCAGTTGCGGCACGCTCGCGCCGCCCGTGACGGCCACGTCCATCCAGAACGGCAGGTCGTCGCCGTAGTAGTCGGAGTCGTACAGGAAGCCGCCGTGTTCGGCCACCAGGCGGTGCGTGTTCGGGCTGTCGCGGCCCGTGTACCAGCCGAGCGGACGCAGGCCCGTGACGCGCTCGATCGCCTCCATGCCGAGCCGCATGTGCTCGGCCTCGCGCTCGGGCGTGGCGTCCTGATAGTGGATCCAGCGCCAGCCGTGGCAGGCGATCTCGTGGCCCAGTTCGACGAACGCGCGCGCGAGCTCGGGATGCCGCTCGATCGCCATGCCGACGCCGAACACCGTGAGCGGCAGCGCACGCTTCTCGAACTCGCGCAGGATCCGCCAGACGCCCGCGCGCGAGCCGTATTCGTAGATCGATTCCATGCTCATGTGGCGCGCCGGATAGGCCGCCGCGCCGACGATCTCGGACAGGAACTGCTCGGAGGCCGGGTCGCCGTGCAGCACGCAGTTCTCGCCGCCTTCCTCGTAATTGAGCACGAACTGCACGGCGACGCGCGCGCGGCCCGGCCAGTTCGCCTGCACCGGATGCCGGCCGTAGCCGATCAGGTCGCGCGGATAGTGGGAATCGTGGGACATGGTTGGATGCGAAGGTGGACCCGTATCAATGGGGCTCGCATCGGCGGCGGCAGCGGCGGCGGTGAGGCTGGCGGCGCGCCGGACGGCGCCGATGCGAGGGTTGGGCCAGTGTAGCGAAAAGGGTTCGGGGCGCCCATACAGCCGGGCCGATAGTGCGTGTCACACCGGGTGTATATGCACCGGCGGCGGGGCCGGTTCGGCGGCGGTCGCGGTGGTGATTTTCGCGGTCGCTTGCGTGGTCGCTTGCGCGCCCGTCCCGGTCGTCGGTTCGATCGCCGTCGCGCCGCCCGGCAGGCCGTCGGCACCGGGGCCGAAGCGCGCGAGTTCGCCGTCGTAGCGTTTCGCGAGCGGTCGCGCGTAGTCGCCGCGCTTGGCCGTGGCGAGCCGCAGCGCGACCAGCGCCTCCACCCACTTGACGGCCGCCGTCACGCCCTCCACCACCGGCGCGCCGATGGTCTGCTCGATCTCGCGCGCGAACCCGACCATCCCCGCGCAGCCGAGCACGATCGCCCCGGCGCCGTCCTCGTCGAGCGCGCGGCGGCACTCGTCGACGATCCGGCCCCGCGTCGGCGAGCCGGGCCGGTCGAGTTCCAGCACCGGCACGTCGGTGGCGCGCACGTTGCGGCAGAAGCGGCGCATGCCGTAGCGTTCGGCCAGCTCCCAGGCCATGCCGCGCGTGCGCGCGAGCGTCGTCACCACCGAGAAGCCGGGCGCGAGCACGCTCGCCGCGTGCATCGCGGCCTCGGCGATGCCGATCACCGGGCCGCGCGCGAGCTCGCGCGCCGCGTAAAGGCCGGGGTCTCCGAAGCAGGCGATCACGTAGCCGTCGAAGCCGTCGCGCTCGCCGGCCGCGATCTCGGCGAGCAGCCCGGGCACGGCGAGCGCGTCGTCGTAACGGCTCTCGATCGAGGGCGGCCCCGACGGCGGGCTCACCGCCACCACCGCCGTCCCCGCGTTCGCCACCTCGCGCGCGCAGCGCCCCATCACGTCGGTCATGCGCTGCGTGGTGTTCGGGTTGATCAGCTTGATCTTCATGGTCCCGTCCTCGCTCAGGGCCGCGCCACGATCCGGTAGAACAGGCCGCCCAGCAGCGCGCCGACGAACCACGAGAAGTTCGCGAGGCCGGCGAGCGCCGGCACCATCACGCACGCCACGGCCAGCGCGGCGGCCGGCAGCAGCGCCAGCACCGCGCGCCGGTTCACGCCGCCGCGATACCAGTAGGCGCCCGTCTCCGACAGCGTGTAGAGGTCGTCACGCAGCAGCCGGCCGCGCTTGACCAGGTAGAAATCGACGATCAGCACGCCGTACAGCGGCCCGATGAAGCTGCCGAGCACGTCGAGCGTGTCGTGGATCACCGCCGGGTTGTTGAACAGGTTCCACGGCGTGATGAACACCGAGGCGACTGCGGCCAGCATGCCGCCCGCGCGCCAGCTGATGCGCCGCGGCGCGACGTTCGAGAAATCGAAGGCCGGCGACACGAAGTTCGCGACGATGTTGATGCCGATGGTGGCGACCGTGAAGGTGAGCGCGCCGAGGATCACGGCGGTCGGATGATCGATGCGCGCGACGGTGGCGACCGGGTCGGTCAGCAGTTCGCCGAACACCGGCAGCGTGGCGGCGGTGGTGATGACGGTGACCAGCGAGAAGGCCAGGAAATTGACCGGCAGGCCCCAGAAATTGCCGCGCCGCACGGCGCGGAAGCTGGCGCAATAGCGCGAGAAATCGCCGAAATTGAGCATCGGCCCGGAGAAGTACGAGACCACCAGCGCGATCGCCGTGAGCATCACCGGGATCACCTCGGCGCCGTGGTAGCGCACGCCGCCCAGGTTGATGCCGATGTTGCGCCAGCCGGCGCGCCAGACCATGTAGCCGGCCAGCACGAACATCACCACGTAGACGGCCGGCCCCGCGAAGTCGATGAACTTCTTGATGGTCTCCATGCCGTTCCAGAACACCAGCGCCTGCAGCACCCAGAGCAGCATGAAGCCGGCCCAGCCGAGCGCGGACAGCCCGAGCAGGCCGTGCTGATGGACGTCCGCGTAGGGCATCCACTGCGGCACGAACTTCAGCACCACCACCACCAGCGCGCTCGAGGCGAGATAGGTCTGGATGCCGTACCAGGCCACCGCGATCAGCCCGCGGATCACGGCCGGCACGTTCGCGCCGAGCACGCCGAAGGTGGCGCGGCAGGCCACCGGATACGGCACGCCGAGCTGCTGGCTCGGCCGGGCGATCAGGTTGCAGAGCAGGTTGACGATGCCGATCCCGACCAGCAGCGACACCAGCACCTGCCAGCTCGTCAGGCCGAGCGCGAACAGGCTGCCCGCGAACACGTAGCCGCCCACGCTGTGGACGTCCGACATCCAGAACGCGAAGATGTTGTAGGCGCCCCAGCCCTGTCGCGCGAGCGGCGCGAGATCGTCGTTGTAGAGCCGCTCGCTGTAGCGGCCCGGCACACCGGGGCCGCCGGCGCCGGGGTCCGCGCGGTTCGTCGGGTCCGGATGATAGGGAGGGCTTTCCGGCGCAATGCTGAACTGAGCCATGACATCTCCTTGCCTGCCGCGGTCGGGCCGCGCGATCGTCGTTGAAATCGCGGCCCGCCTCGTGTCGGGCCGCGCCCGCGTGCGGCAGCGCGAGGCTGCCGCCAGCATCCGGTCAATCCGTCCGTTCGGCGCGGGCGCGGCGCGCGGGACGTCAGCCCGTGCCGCCGAACACGTCGCGCAGGTCGACCGCGCCCGGTGCGGGCCGGTCCAGCATTCTCAGTTCCACCAGTTGCAGGTGATGCGCCATCCGTTGCGCGGCCTCGCGCGCGTCGCCCGCCTCCAGCGCCTGCGCGATCCGCGCGTGCTCGTCGAACGAGCAGGAACCGCGGCCGTGCGATTCGTAGAGCGAGGACATCAGCGTCGAGCGCGCGACCAGCCCGTTCAGGCAATCGCAGAGCACGGTGTTGCCGGTCAGCGCGGCGAGCGCCGTGTGGAACTCGCCCGACAGGCGCACGCAGGCCGCGAAATCGCGCCGCTCGAACGCGCCGCGCTCGCGCTCGATGATCGCCGTCACGCCGCGCAGGCGCTTCGCGCCCGGCCCCGTCGCGAGGCGCTCGACCACCGCCTGCTCGATGATGCGGCGCATCTCGAACACCTCGTGGACGTCCTGCAGCGTCGGGCTCGCCACGAACGCGCCGCGGTTCGGCTCCAGGTCGACGAGCCGGTCGGTCGCGAGCAGCGCGAGCGCCTGCCGGATGGTGCCGCGCTTCACGCCGAACACTTCGCAGAGCTGCGCTTCGGTCAGCTTCGCGCCCGGCGCGAGCCGGTGCTCGAGGATCGCCGCGCGGATTCGCTCGGCGATCGCCTCCGGCGCGCTCACGGGTACGGCGGTTGCCTTCTTCGTCATGTCTGCCATCTCGTTATGTTCAGCATCCTAGGGTGGACATAAATATTGTCAACAATTTATCCGGTCCATGTTGCACCGCATCCGGGCATGTCCTGGCCCGGATCGGGTGCGAATACGCGCCAGGCGAATGCAGTGGCGGCATTGCCCCCGGCTGCTCAAGCATTGCGATGAAATCATGGGTTCTTTTTTGTCAACAAACTGGCGCCGGATTGGTGCAAACGGCGTTTGGCGACGCCAGTCGAGGCAGACCGTTAGTTGCTTATTTGGACACAAAAAAAGGCGGTCGCCCGCCTCGTTCCGCAACCGCCGGCCGAAACTCAGCCGGCCAGCACCGGATAGTCCGACAGGGTCAGGCGGAAGCCGTGTTCGTTCGCGACGAGCCGCGCCTGGCCGCCCACCGGCAGCGTCAGCATGTCCGGCACATGGCCGAACTGCAGGCCCGTGATGATCGGGATGCCGATCACCTCGCGCATCTGGTCGATCACGGACTGCATGTCGTAGCCGTTGTCGTAGTCGAACGCGCGCGCACCGGTGAACTGGCCCAGCACCAGCGCCTGCTGGCGCGCCAGGATGCCGGCGAAATGCAGCGTGTAGATCATCCGCTCGATGCGGAAGGGCTGCTCGTTGACGTCCTCGATGAACAGGATGCCGCCCTCGATCTGCGGCATGTAGGGCGTGCCGACCAGCGACGCGAGGATCGCGAGGTTACCGCCCCAGAGCGTGCCCGCCACGTCCGCCGACTGCTGCTGCGGCACCTCGGCCACGATCGTCGTGGACGGTTGCGTGAGCGTCGACCAGAACTGCGTCATGGTGAATTCGCTCGGCGTCTCGGCGCCGAAATCGGCCGACAGCATCGGGCCGCCGAACGTCTTCACGCGCGACTTCGCGAGCAGCGCGAGCTGGATCGCCGTGAAATCGCTGTGGCCGCACAGCGCGATCGGCTGGTCGCGCAGGCGGCTTTCGAGCCCGCGGTAGTCGAGCCCGTGCAGGATGCGCGCGGCGCCGTAGCCGCCGCGCACCGCGAGCCCGATGTCGGGCAGCGGCTGCGACGGATCGGCGAGATGGTTCAGGTCGGCCGCGCGTTCGCCGTCGGTGCCGGCGAACCGCAGGTAGCGCCGCTCGACCGCGGTCAGGTTCTGCAGCACGTGCTGCGCGTTGCTGAGGCGTTCGAGCGCGCGCTGCACCGCGAGCGGATCGTGCGGGTAGCCGGACGGCGCCAGCAGGCGGATCGTGCGTGGCAGGGAAGAAGGATTCGTCATCGGCTCGCGGAGATAAAAGGGGTCAGCCCGGCTGGGATTGCCCGATTAGAGCCGCGCCGCCGCGACTGGTTCAGTCTGCGCCGGACGCGGGCGCATCGGGCTCGGCGCCGCCGCACGGGCCGGCGGACGCGGCCTGCGCCGCCGCCGCGGCTTGTGCGCGCCGTGCCTCGCGCGAGGCACGGCGGCGTTCGGCGAAGAACGCGCGCAGCGTGTCGCCGCATTCGTCGGCCAGCACGCCGCCCGTCACGCTCGTGTGATGGTTCAGCTGCGGATTCGCGAACGCGTCGACCACGCCGCCGCAAGCGCCCGTCTTCGGATCGGCCGCGCCGTACACCACGCGCGCGATCCGCGCATGCATGATCGCTCCGGAGCACATCAGGCACGGCTCGAGCGTGACGTAGAGTTCGCAGCCGGGCAGCCGGTAGTTGCCGAGCGTCTGCGCGGCCGCACGCAGGGCGGCCATCTCGGCATGCGCGGACGGGTCGTGGCCGCTGATGGGATGGTTGAAGCCGCGCGCGATCACCTCGTCGCCGCGCACCAGCACGGCGCCCACCGGCACCTCGCCGGCGGCCCGCGCCTCCTCGGCCGCGGCCAGCGCGAGCCGCATGAAGCGGCGGTCGCGTTCGGCGGCCGGATCAGGCGGCGGCGCCGCGCAGGCGGTGGGATCGGGCAACGCGGACGGGAGCAGCGACGCGACGGATTCGGCGTTCATGCGACCCCCGCTTCACCGGCACCGTCATCGAGCACGCGCTCGGACAGGCGTTCAGCAATGCGGCGGCAGTATTCGCGGGGCACGACGAGCGGGCCGCCACGCAGGGATTCGAGGGCCATGTCGAGCGCAAGCATCTTCGCCTGCGGACGGCAACGGGTGGCGCGATCGCTGACCGCGCGCATTTCATCCTGCAGATTGCGCAGCGCCCGCAATTGCTCGACCGCGGGCGGCACGAAGCCCGCGTTCTTCAGGATCCGGTTCGCCATCCGCACCTCGGCCGGGACGAGCAGATCGTCGTCCAGTTCCATCGGTGCGCCGGCTCCCGGCAGATCGTCGAACTCGCCACGCGCCGCAGCAGCGGCGATGCGTTGTTCGACCAGGGCATCAAGCAGTCTCATTCGGACAAGTCAGGGGCAATACGTCCTAGTGATTCTAACAGGGGATCGGGCAAGTGCCAGCCCTGTCGAGCAAATGCTCGACTCAGGTCATGGTGCATGACCGAAAGCCGCTATGCTGGTCCGGGAAGCGCGAACGCGCGTGCCGATGTCCGCGTCGGCGGCGCCTTTCAAGGGAGCGATGACAGTGAGGCAAACGATCATGCGGCGCGTCTTCCTGCTGGCGTGCGTCGCGCTAGCGCTTGCGCTGGGCGGTTGCGGCGTGTTCTGCAACGGTGCTGGCACCAACGGCTGGGTTGGCGGCGCCTGCGGCACCACGGTGCATTTTTGATCCGGTTGGACGGACGCGAATGAGGTTGCGTGTCAAATTGACATATGGCGCCCCGATGCATGGGGCTGATTCACGGGACCCGGCGCGGCATGCGCAGTGCTCGGCGGCAGCCGGTTTCGCGCGCGGCGCGCGGCGGCCGTTCGAACCGCCGCCCCGCTGCTCCCCCGGTACGCCGGAGAGCGCGACGCGGCGGCCGGCGATCAGCGCAGGCCCAGGTAGTCGAGCTTGCCGAGCGGCACGCCATTGTGGCGCAGGATGCCGTAGGCCGTCGTCACGTGGAAATAGAAGTTCGGCAGCACGAATTCCGTCAGATAGACCTGGCCCGAGAATTCGCGCGGACCGCTGCGCAGCGGCAGCGTGACCACGCGCGTCGCGCCGTCGGCGAACTGGTCGGCGCCGATCGATTCCGCGAACGCAATCGTCTTCGCGATGCGCGCCTGCAGTTCGGCGAAGGTCTTCTCGGTGTCTTCGAACGAGGGGACCGCGACGCCGGCCAGCCGCGCCACGCAACCCTTGGCCGCGTCGCTCGCCAGTTGCACCTGGCCCGTGAGCGGCAGCATGTCGTCGAACAGGCGCGCCGTGGTCAGCGTGTCGGGATCGATGCCTTTCTCGCGCGCATGGGCCTCGCCGATCTCGAGGATCTTCGAGAGATTGCGCAGGCCGCGGACCAGCACGGGGATCGAAACGTCATAGAAGGAAACAGACATGAGGGCTCCTGGGATGGGAAGAATCCGCCGGCTTCGCGGCGTTCGGCCGACAGCATAATGGGATTCGGCGAACGCCGCTGAGGCGCGCGCATCGATGCGGATAGAGAAGGAATCAGCGAGCCGGCACGCTGAACGGCGCAACGATGAAGCATCGTGATCGGCGCCCGGCGCGGCGCGAAACGCCGTCCACGGCAGGCCGACCGCGCACCGGATTTGCATCGGATTTGCACCGGGCTCGCGGCGGGCCGGAGCGCGATGCGAGCTCCAAGGTCGGCGAACCTGGCGAACCATGCGGGCGGATATCCCCCTCGCGAGCCGGATGGCGTTTGCCGGAACCGGCACGCATCCGCCACCTTGCGTCGCGCACGGCGCATGCGGGGCCGGGCGCCCGCCACGCTCGGAACCGTTCGCCGACCCGTTCGCCGACCCGTTGCCCGCTCGTCGCCCGCGGCGCCTTCGCCCGTCCCGGATCGGGCACGTGGCCGCGCACGCGTTCGGCCGCCCGCTTCCTGCCCGCTTCCTGCCTTCACGGCTCGTTCCCTTGCAATCGGCCACGATGCCCGCGGGCGCGTCCGGCGCGCACATCAGATCCCGCGCGACCGGCGTTTCCTCGATGGCGCCGCTCGTTCGCGCCAGCATCGCCGTCTCGTAAGCCGGGATGGCCGCATCGAGCGTGTCGAAGCGGCCCGCGCTCAGGCAGTGCGCGAATTCGAGCGCGTCGAGCATCGCGAGATTGACGCCGCGGCCCGTAAACGGCGGCATGCTGTGTGCCGCCTCGCCGAGCAGCGTCACGCCGGCGGCCGGCATCCAGCACCGCCGCGCCGGCACGTGATGGAGCGGCCACGGCTCGCAGCCGGGCTCGGCCCGTGTCGGCAGCGCGGTCAGCGCGGCGGACCAGCCATCTCGCCATCTCGCCATCTCGCCATCTCGCTATGTCGCCGCTCACCGCGTCGGCCAATGCACGCCCGTCAGCGCTTCGCACTCGGTCCACAGCCGCGCGGCCACCGCCTCGTCGCGCGCGGCCTCGCCGATCTTCGCGGGCCCCACCGGCCCGACCAGCTCGAAGCGCCGCTGCGGCCCGTAGTAGCCGCCCGGCCGCGCCTCGGGCGACACGGCGGCGAACAGCGTCGGCATCGCGCCCTCGGCCGCCGACTGCGACATCAGCGGCGTGAGGATCCGCATCACGGCCTCGCCGAGCACGCCACGCCGCGACCCGCCCAGATTCGGGCCGGCGCTCTGCAGGCCGGTGCGCGCGAAGCCCGGGTGCGCGGCCGTCACGCGCAGGCCCCAGCCGAGCGCGTCGCTGCGGCGCTGCAGCTCGAACCCGAACATCAGGATCGCCAGCTTCGACTGCGCGTAGGCGCGCCACGGATGGTAGCGGCGCGTCCACTGCAGGTCGTCGAAGTGGATCGCCGCGAGCAGGCGGTGCGCGCTGCTGCTGACGATCGTCACGCGCGGCGCCGGCGCGCGGCGCAGCGCCGGCAGCAACAGTCCGGTCAGCGCGAAATGGGACAGATGGTTCGTGCCGAACTGCAGCTCGAAGCCGTCCTCCGTCTCGTGCCGCACGGGCGGCGTCATCACGCCGGCGTTGTCGATCAGCAGATCGATGCGCGGGTGGCGCGCCGTCAACCCGGCAGCGAACCGCCGCACCGAGGCGAGGCTCGCCAGGTCCACCTGCGCGTAGTCGACCGCCGCCTGGGGATGCGCGGCGCGGATCGCCTGCAGCGCGGCGGCGCCCTTCGCGTCGTTGCGGCCCGCCAGCACCACCCGGGCCCCCGCGCCGGCCAGCGCGAGCGCGGCTTCGTAGCCGATGCCGCCCGTCGCGCCCGTCACCACGGCAAGCTACCCGCGCTGGTCGGGCATGTCCCGCACGCCCCAGCTCACTGAAGCCCCTTCAACTCGTCGAGTCCGTCCGGCAGCTTCGCGTCGGGAAAATGCGTCGACAGCGTGGTCGAGCGCCAGCGCGCCGCCTCGTCGGCACGCTGCGCCTCGGCCTGCTCGCAGACGTAGAGCGCGTCGCCACCGAGCAGCAGGCGCTTCGGCACGTCGTCGCGCCGCGACAGCTCGACGATCAGCGCCGCGATCCGCGCCGGGTCGCTCACTTCGTGGCCGCCGTAGGTATTCAGCAATGCGAGAATGCGCCCGACCGACGGTTCGTACTCGGGCAGCATCGTGTCGATGCCCTGCCTCGCTTGCGCCGCCCAATCGGTGCGCATGCCGCCGGGCTCGAGCGTGCAGACGCGCACGCCGAACGGCGCGACCTCCATGCCCACCACGTCGCTGAAGCCGCCCACCGCCCACTTCGCCGCCTGGTACGCCGACAGTCCCGCCGTGGCGGTGCGCCCGCCGACCGACGAGACCTGGAAGATATGCCCAGCGCGCTGTTCGCGCATGACCGGCAACACGGCGCGCGTCAGGTTGATCACACCGAACAGGTTGGTCTCGATCTGGGCGCGAAACGCGTCGGGCGCGGTCTGCTCGAACGGCGCGGTATGGCCGTAGCCGGCGTTGTTCACGAGCACATCGAGACGGCCGAACGCCTCGCGCGCGACCGCCACCGCCCGCGCGGCCGCCGCTTCATCGGTCACGTCGAGTTCGACCGCGCGCAGCCGCTCGCCGTGGCTTGCCGCCAGGTCCGCGAGCCGCGCCGGGTCGCGCGCGCCCGCCACCAGACTGTCCCCCGCTTCCAGCACCGCCTGCGCGATCGCGCGCCCGAGGCCGCGCGCGGCCCCCGTCACCAGCCAGACTTTCGACATCATTTGCTCCTTTCATGAAATGAATGATTACTCACTCATTAATTTGCGTGACACAGGAAAATGGAGGCTTCCCGCGTCGCGCCCGTCATCGCGATGGCCGCCCGGCGCGGCGGATTCGCGCCGCTTCCCGCCGCCATCGCCTTGCCATCCAGCCGCTCAATGCGCCTGCAACGCCGCCCAGATCGACCGAAACCCCGCCTCGCGATACTGCGCCTCGAGTTCGGGCGTGTTCGCGATGAAATCCATGGTCGCCTCCGCCATCGACGCAAACAGCGCGCCGCAGAACGTCAGCGCCTGATCCGTGTCGAGCCCGCTCGTGCCCGACAGGCGCTCGCGGAATACGTCGCGGATCGCGCCGAAGCCGGCCGAACCGGCCGCGCGGCTCGCCGGCTCGATGCGGCCGCCGACGTCGAGCTGGCGCATCGCGCTGCGTCCGTCCGGATTCGACACGCCCCACGACACGTAACCGTTCCAGGCATGGCGCGCGCGCTGCTCGGCGCTGGCCTCATGGGGGAAGCCGGTCATCAGCGCGGCGCGCAGTCCGTCCTTCAGATGCAGGTAGAGCGCGTTCAACAGCGCGTCCTTCGTCTCGAAGTAGGTGAACACGGTGCCCTCTGCCACCCCGGCGAGCCGCGCGATGCGGGCCGTGGTGGCGGCCGCGCCGTGCTGCGCGAGCGCCGCGGCGGCCGCGTCGAGAATCGCTTCGTGCTTGTCGGAACTGCGGGGACGTGCCAAGGCCGGCGCCCATTTAAATGAGTAAGTGCTCAATCATATTGGAGAACGGATCGCCCGCGCAAGCGAAAAATACCAAGCCGACGCGGGCCGCCTCGATGCTCGGGGCTGCCCGCGTCGGCAATGGCACGGCGTGTCCAGCCGTCTCCGGCCACGACCGCTGCAATCAGTCGGCGGCCAGGCAGTCGTGATGGGTGCGCAGCGCGCGGCGCGCGTAATAGTCGAACGCGACGGCATGGCGCTTCGGCGTCGAGATCCAGTCGTGCGCCTCGGTGGCGAGCGCCTCGGGGATCGGGCGGATCGGGCCGGCCGCCATCGCGGCGAGCTGCATGCGCGCGGCGCGCTCCATCAGCAGCGCGAGCGAGCACGCTTCCTCGACGGTCTTGCCGGTCACCAGCATGCCGTGATGCGCGAGCAGTACCGCGCGCTTGCCGCCGAGCGCGGCCGAGATAATCTCGCCCTCCTCGTTGCCCACCGGCACGCCAGGCCATTTTTCGAGGAACGCGCAGTCGTCGTAGAGCGGACAGGTGTCCATGTGCGAGACCGCCAGCGGCACCTCCAGCATCGACAGCGCGGAGACGTGCAGCGGATGCGTGTGGATGATGCAGTTCACGTCGGGACGCGCGCGATAGACCCAGGTGTGGAAGCGGTTCGCCGAATTCGGCATGCCGCGGCCGTCCACCGTCTTCAGGTCCTGGTCGACCACCAGCAGGTTCGTCTCGGTGATCTCGTCGAAGCCATGGCCGAACGGCTGGGTGTAGTAGGTGTCGGGATCCTCGGCGCGCGCCGTGATCTGGCCGGCGAGGCCCGAATCGTGGCCGCCGTCGAATAGAATGCGGCACGTCAGGGCCAGCTTCTGGCGCGTCGTCCAGTTGCGCACCGACAGCGTGGTGTCCAGTTGTGCCTGCGAACGGGCAACCAGCTCGGACTTCGACAGACTCAGCGTTTCGGCCATTTCGGCATCTCCAGGTGGATCGGCGGATATCGAGGCGACCGACATCGCGATCATGAGTACACGTCGGGTAGTATATGACACGATGTGTCATTCAACGATAAATCAATGAAGGGGGACGCCTTGGGGGCGATTCGTCTGAAGCTGCTGAGGAAACAGCTCGGCCTGAGCCTGCAGGACCTGGCCGAACGCGCGGGCCTGACGAAAAGCTATCTGTCGAAGGTCGAGCGCGGCCTCAGCACGCCGTCGGTGGCGGTCGCGATGCAGCTCGCGCAGGCGCTGCATGTCGAGGTCGGGCAGCTGTTCTCGGCCGACGGCGACGAGAAGGCGATCACCATCGTGCGGGCCGGCGAGCGGCTGCGCATGGGCAGCGCGCCCGACGACGCGCAGGGCGGCTACGAGGTGATCGCGGCCGAGGCCGGGCGCAAGCGGCTGCTGCCGTTCATGATCCGTCCGGCGCACGATTTCGCCTCGTCCGAATTCAAGGAACATGCGGGCGAGGAGTTCCTGTTCGTCCACAGCGGCAGGATCGAGATCGATTTCGCGTCGCAGAAGGTCACGCTCGCGACCGGCGACGCGGTCTACTTCAACGCGCAGGTGCCGCACCGGATCCGCTCGCTCGGCGCGAAGACGGCGCAGGTGCTGCTCGTGATCAGCGGCGACGAACCGGCCGCCGGCGCGGCGACGTCCTGAGCGAGATCGCGCCGCGCGCGGCGGCGCGATGCCCGCGTCGAGGCGCGCCGGCGCAATCATGTCGACCTTCATCATTCGCAGTCCTGATCGATAGGATCGCCGGTGCGCGGCCGGGCGGCGGGACACCGCCCCGCGTCCGTTGCGCCGTCGTCGCCGCGTCGTGGCATGCCGCCGTGCCCTCATGCGGCCCGTCGGCATGACATCGCGGCATCGCATCATGGCACCCGGGGGGCCGGCACGCCCGGCCGGCATCAGTCTCGGCGCCGGCATCGCCGACACTCCCCGGCCGGCCTCGACCCGGCACCGCCCCCGCCCGCCGCCCGATGCCGCGCCATGTTTAGTCGCGAGCCGCGCAACACGCCGCGCGCCGGCCGCTCGCGGGCGCGCCGGCCCCTTCCCGACGCGCGAAAGCGAAGCCGGACCGCACGGAGTCATGCAAAACCGTGCAAACTAGGACTTTCCGCCGCACTGCGGCATGCCACACCGCCTTCCGTTCAACGCTCATCGATCTTGACCCGCGAACCACCCATGACGAACCAGCCCAACCCGACCGCATCCGAACAGCCCGTCGACATGATCATCTTCGGCGGCGGCGGCGACCTCGCCGCCCGCAAGCTGCTGCCCGCGCTCTACATGGCGCACCTGCACCGCAACCTGCCGCCCGAGACGCGCATCATCGCGGTCGGCCGCCGCGACTGGGGCATCGACGGCTACCGCAAGTTCATGGAGGAACAGTCGCGGCCGTTCATCGATGCGAAAGCGTTCGACGCGCAGGCCTGGGACCGCTTCCTCGATCTGTTCCAGTACACGCTGATCGACGTCAACGAGCCGGCCGACTACCGGCGGCTCGCCGAGGCGTCGCGCCGCGAGGCGATCCGCGTGTTCTACCTGTCCACCTCGCCCGAGCTGTTCACGACGATCTGCGACAACCTCTCGTCGGCCGATCTCGTCGACGCGCATTCGCGCGTGGTGCTTGAAAAGCCGCTCGGCCACGACCTGGCCTCGGCGCAGGCGATCAACAACGCGGTGGGCAAGCACTTCTCCGAATCGCAGATCTACCGGATCGACCATTATCTCGGCAAGGAAACGGTGCAGAACCTGATGGTGCTGCGCTTCGGCAACCCGATCTTCGGGCCGCTGTGGCAGGCGCCGTACATCCGCAGCGTGCAGATCACGGTGGCCGAGACGGTCGGCGTGGGCAGCCGCGCGGGCTTCTACGATCACACCGGCGCGCTGCGCGACATGGTGCAGAACCACCTGCTGCAGCTGCTCTGCATCGTCGCGATGGAGCCGCCCGTCTCGCTCGACCCCGACGCGGTGCGCGACGAAAAGCTGAAGGTGCTGCGCTCGCTGCGGCCGATGACGCCCGCCGACATCGCGCGCGACACGGTGCGCGGCCAGTACTCGGCCGGCGCCGTGGACGGCCAGCCCGTGAAGGGCTACCTGGAAGAGGACAACGTGCCGGCCGACAGCCGCGCGGAGACCTTCGTCGCGCTACGCGCGCACATCAACAACTGGCGCTGGGCCAACGTGCCGTTCTTCCTGCGCACCGGCAAGCGGCTGCAGAAGCGCCAGTCGGAGATCGTCATCGAGTTCGCCGACCTGCCGTTCTCGATCATCCCGAACGGCCCGCGCCATTACAGCAACCGGCTCGTGATCCAACTGCAGCCCGAGGAATCGATCCAGCTGCAGATGCTCGCGAAGGAACCCGGCAGCGGCATGAACATGGTGCCCGTCAGCCTCAACCTCGACCTGCAGCAGGCGATCCCCGAGCGGCGCGCCGAAGCCTACGAGCGGCTGCTGATCGACGTGATCCGCGGCCGCCTCACGCACTTCATGCGCCGCGACGAGCTGGAAGCGGCCTGGACCTGGATCGAGCCGATCCTCGACGGCTGGCACCAGCCCGGCGACCGGCCGCGCCTCTACACGGCGGGCACCTTCGGGCCGGCCGCGTCGTCGGCGCTGCTCGCGCGCGACAACATGGCCTGGGCCGAGGAGGCGTAAGCCACGCCCCGCACGGCGGCGGGCCGGTGCCGGCCGCCCTCGCCCGCGACGCGGGTTTCGTCAGCCCGCCGCGTCGCGGCACTTCCAGCTGCGGGCGGCGCGCGGCCATCATCGCCGCGCCGCCCGCCGCGCCTTCCGCTCACAGCGCCATGCCGCCGTCGATCGTCAGGCTCGATCCCGTCATGTAGCCCGATTCGGCGCTCGCGAGCCACGCGACCAGCGCCGCGATCTCGTCCGCTTCGGCCGCGCGCTGCAGCGGGATCAGCGGACGCACCGCCTCGATGTGCTCGGCCGTCATGTCGGTCACGGTCGGCCCCGGCTGCACGTTGTTGATGGTGATGCCGCGCGGCGCGAGATCGACGGCCACGCCCTTCACCATCACCGCCACCGCCGCCTTCGTCATCGAATAGACGCTCGAACCGGGATAGTTGCTGCGCACCGCCGTGTTGCTGCCGATCGTCACGATCCGTCCGCCACGCGGCAGATGCGCGACGGCCGCCTGGATCGCGAGGAACACGCCGCGCACGTTGACGGCCAGCATCGCGTCGAGGTCCTCGACACCGAACGCGGCGACGTCGCCGAGCCTCAGGATGCCCGCGTTGACCACCGCGATGTCGAGCCCGCCGAAATGCGCGGCCGCCTGATCGGCCGCCGCACGAATGGCGTCGGCATGCGCGCTGTCGGCACGGATCGCGAGCGCGCGGCGCCCGAGCGCCTCGATGTCGGCCGCCACCTCGGCGGCCCGATCGGGCGCCGATACGTAGGTCAGCGCGACGTCGGCGCCGTGCCGCGCGAGCCGGCGCGCGATCGCCGCGCCGATGCCGCGCGAACCGCCAAACACGATGGCCCGGCGTTGCGGCAATGAATCCGGAGTCATGTCGTTTTCCTTTATGGATTGATCAGTCAAAAACTGACGATAAAAAACCGGCCACCCTGGCCGGTACGTTTTCAAGCAGCGAGACGCGAGCGTCCCGGCGGACCGGGAACGGCCGCCCTCGTGCTTTTCATGCCCTCAGGCCCTCAGCCGCTCGACCGTGAAACCCGCGATGCCATGCAGTGCTTCGGCCGCGGTGCCGGCCCGCGCCGCCACCTGCAGGCCCTGCATGGCGATCTGCACGAAACCGGCCGCCGCGCGCGCATCGAGCGCCGGATCGATCTCGCCGCGTCGCTGACCGTCGTCGATCGCCTCGGCCAGCGCGCGCTCGAGCACCGGCGCCACGCGCTCGCCCAGCGCGCGCAACCCGGCGTCGCTCGTGCCGAACTCGCAGATCGCGTTCACGCCCATGCAGCCGAGCGCCTGGCCGCTGCAACCGTCCTCGATCAGGCCGGACAGCAACGCCTCGATGCCGGCCAGTGGCGAAGCCGCGCCGCGCAGGCGCGCGATGTGCGTGGACACGCTGTTCAGCGAATAACGCTGCAGCGCCTCGAGGTAGAGCCCGCGCTTGTCGCCGAACGTGTTGTAGAGGCTCTGCCGGCCGATGTTCATCGCACCGAGCAGATCGTCCGTCGACGTCGCCGCGTAGCCCTTCTCCCAGAACACGCGCAACGCGCGGTCCAGTACCTCGTCGCGATCGAATTCCCTGGGTCTGACCATGAGGCGCAGGATATCGATTATGGATTGATCAGTCAACAACCTCCGGCAGCCCCGTGCCCCGGCTCACTCGCGGCCGCCCGGCAGCTCGGCGGGCAGGATCGGGCGCGCGGGGATCCGGCGGGTCGAGGCACGTGCGCAGGCATAGTAAAGCAGCGCCGGGACCACGAGGCCGAGGATCCACGAGATGTCGGTGCCGCCGAGCGCGTCGACGAACGGGCCGGTGTAGAAGCTCGTCGAGAGGAACGGCAGCTGCACGGCGATGCCGATCGCGTAGACGGCGATCGTGGTGCGGTTCCAGCGGCCGTAGCGGCCATCCGGGTCCGACAGCGCGGGCACGTCGTAGCGCGAGCGCGTGAAGCCGTAATAGTCGACCAGGTTGATCGCGCTCCACGGGGTGAAGAACGCGAGCAGGAACAGGATGAACGCCGTGAATTCCTTCAGGAACGAATCGCGGCCCGCGATCGCGAGCACCGTCGAGAGCGCCACCATCGCGAGGATCGCCGCGAGCCGGGCGCGATGCGGGATCGTGCGCTGGCCGCCGAAGCCGCTGACGATCGTGGCTATCGACATGAAGCTGCCGTAGGCGTTGAGCGTCGTCACCGTGAGCTTGCCGAACGCGATGCTGAAATACAGCAGCGCCGCCGCAGCGCCCGACGAACCGAGTCCGACGATGAACGCGACCTCGTGATGCGCGAACTGCTTGCCCGCGAGCGCCGCCGCGAACACGCCGAACACCATCGCCGCCTGCGCGCCGAGCACCGAGCCGAGCCCGACCGCGAGGAAGGTGCCGAGCGACGGGGTGGTACGCGGCAGGTAGCGCGAATAGTCGGCCACATACGGGCCGAACGCGATCTGCCACGACGCCGACAGCGACATCGACAGCAGGAAGCTCGCGATCGAAAAATGGCGGTTGGCGAGCAGCAGGCCGACGTCATGCTGCGAGAACAGCCGCGCGAACATGAACGCGAACGCGATCACGCCGATCACGCTCGCGACGCGGCCGATCAGATGGATCGTGCGATAGCCGAGAATCGTCAGGGCCACGATGCAGGCCGAGAAGATCGCGATGCCGGCCACGTCGCCCACGCCGAGCAGCTGCGCGAGCGCCGAGCCCGCGAGCACCGAGCCGCTCGCCGAGAAGCCGACGTACATCAGGCAGACCAGCACGATCGGGATCGTCGCGCCGTGGACGCCGAACTGCACGCGGCTCGAGATCATCTGCGGCAGGCCCAGCTGCGGGCCCTGCGCGCCGTGCAGCGCCATCACCGCGCCGCCCACCAGCTGGCCGAGCAGCAGCGCGACCAGCGACCAGAACACGTCGCCGCCGAGGACCACCGCCAGCGCGCCGGTGACGATCGCCGTGATCTGCAGGTTCGCCGACAGCCACAGCGTGAACTGGCTGCCGAGCCGGCCGTGACGCTCCGCGTCGGGGATAAAGTCGATCGTCCGCGATTCGATCAGTTCGCCGCCTGCGCGGCCCGCTCTCTCGTCGTTGTTCTCGTTCGTCACGGGAAACGCTCCAGTTCCGGTTGGGGTGGCCGCGCGGCGGCGCCCGTCTCCGTCCGGCGGCGCTGCGCGGTCGAATCTATTTGTCTAGACATCCCGGCGGAAATCGAGTGACCCGATGGAAATGCCCCGGTGCGCGTCGCGCATCGGCCACCCACGGATCAGCATGTGATCGGGCTCCGCGCGTCTTGCATCTGAACCGGCCAAATTTGAATAGTCAACCGCCGGCCGCGCGCCGGCGATGCATCCGGAAATCGCATGACTGATAGTCGTTTTCTCCGCGTTCCGCCGCGCGCCGCGTCCCGTTAGATTCGCCGGATCCCTTTCTTCCGGATCCGACCACATGACGCTTTTCGAACCCTTCCCGCTCGGCCCGAGCCGCCTGTCCAACCGCATCGTGATGGCGTCGATGACGCGCGGGCGCACGACCGATCCCGGCCACGTGCCGAACGACCTGCAAGTGTCGTATTACCGGCAGCGCGCGAGCGCCGGGCTGATCGTGACCGAGGCCACCTGGATCAGCCGCGAGGCGATCGGCTTCGTCAACGTGCCGGGCCTGTTCAGCGCGGCGCAGGCCGACGGCTGGCGCCGCGTGACCGACGCGGTCCACGCCGCGGGCGGGCGGATCTTCGCGCAGCTCGCGCACTCGGGTGCCGTCTCGCATCCCGACTTCTTCGGCGGCGCCGCGCCGCTCGCGCCGTCCGCGATCAACCCCGGGCTGCGCGCGTTCACGCCGGACGGCTTCAAGGACACCGTCACGCCGCGCGCGATGACGGTGGCCGAGATCGGCCGGACCGTCGCCGACTACGGCGCCGCCGCGCGCCACGCGCGCGCGGCCGGCTTCGACGGCGTCGAGCTGCACTGCGCGACCACCTACCTGCTGCCCGAATTCCTCAACAGCACGCTGAACCGGCGCGACGACGCCTATGGCGGCAGCGCCGAACGGCGCGGCCGGATCGTGATCGAGGTGCTCGACGCGCTGATCGCCGAATGGGGGCCGGGGCGCGTGGGCGTGAAGATCGCGCCGGCCTTCGAGATGGGCGGCTTCCGGCAGACCGACGAAACCGTCGCGACCTACGGCCGGCTGCTGCAGACGTTCAACCGGCTGCCGCTCGCCTACGTGCAGGTCGTGCGCGCGCTGGAGGACTTGAGCGGCACGCCGATCGCCGCGCTGCAGGACACGATCGGCTACGTCCGCCGGCGCTACGACGGCACGCTGATCGCGAACGGCAACTTCGACCGGGATGCGGCGGCACGGTTGATCGGGAGCGGCGGCGCCGATCTCGTCTCGTTCGGCAAGCCGTTCATCGGCAATCCCGATCTGGTGCGGCGCTTCGAGCACGGGCTGGCGCTGGCGGCGGCGCATCCGCCGACGTTCTATCAAGGCGGCGCGCGCGGTTATGTCGATTACGCGGAAGCGGGCTGACGGCCTCCGGCGACGCGGCCGGCCGCCACCGGACGGCGCGGGCGGCCGGCCCCGAACTGGCGATGAACGAGGCAACGCCTGGACTACGGCTCGTGGCGGAGCAGGCCGGGTTCGAGCGCTGGCGGGTCGAAGGCGGTCTGCACCAGGCAATGGTGCTGCCGCTGGGGACGGGGTGGAATTGAGGCAGCGATGTGAGATGCGGATGAAACGGCCCGTTTCAGCGATGCGCCGTTTGCAGCTTTGCCGTCAGCATCAGCGCGTTGGGAATCGCCTCGCCGCGCGCGGTATTGTCGAAGATGCACCAGGCCTCGGAGCCGGCGCGGCGGGCTTCGGTCAACCGCGCCGCCAACGCGTCGATGAACGGCGCATCGTATGCCGATTCATAGATCCGCGGCGAGCCATGCAGGCGAAAGTAGGAAATACGCGGATCGCCGATCGGCTGCGCATCGGCGACGGGTGGCGGATCGGCCCGCACGCAGCCGATCCCGGCCTCTCTCAGGGTGGCCGCGCCCGCCTCGGAAAACCACGTCGCGTGGCGTGGTTCGCAGACGACGGGCGTTTCCGTGGCGCTGCGCAGCAGCGAAAAGAAGCGGCGGGCCGCGCCCTCGTCCAGGGCCAGGCTGGGCGGCAGTTGAAGCAGCAGACATCCCAGCTTCTCTTTCAGCGACTCGACCTGGTCCAGGAATTCGATCAAGGCCGCATCGGCGTCGCGTAATCTCAGTTCATGCGAAATCCGTCGTGGCAGCTTGACCGAGAACCGGAACGCGTCGGGCGTGCTCGCAGCCCAGCGCGCGTAAGTCTTCGGCTGATGAGGGCGGTAAAACGACGAATTGATTTCCACCGAGGAGAAAACTCGCGCATAACGCTCGAGATGGCTGCCGTCGGTGGGAAATCGACCGGCTACGCGCGATGACAGTGCCCATCCGGCGCACCCGGTATGGATCGGGCGGGCTTGGGAATGACGCTCGGGGGACGTGCTGGAGGTCATGAAGTTTCGGCGTGCATCGACCGGACGAGGTGGTGCCGTCAGCCTAGCACGCCGGGCTTCGCCTGCCGATCCCGTCGGCCGCATCGGGCGCGGCCGCGGGCGGTGCGAGAGCGCCGATGCGATCGGGCGCAATGCGCGCTCGCATGGCCGCGGCGATTGCGAACCGGCAATCACGTCGCGTTCGTGGATCGTGTACCGCGAACGTTGGCGTGATGGCGGCCACGCTGCTTGTCGAGGTGACCTGTTTGGCAATTTCCGGACCGGTTGAAACTCGAGGGAATGGCTTCCAACGGAGAAAGGACGTCACGAAGAAAAGCCGGTTCTACCACAGGTCCTGCGCCGAGAACGGCAGGCACAAGTCCCTATGACATGCTCGGCTGCATTGCTTGTTTAGCGGCCGCTGGCGCCAGCTCGCTCAACCGGGATAAGAAGAGCTTGAGAATCGGAGAGGCGTTGGAGCGGCTGTGACCGACAACGAGGTCGATCGTCGGCACCTCTCCCGCCAAGGGTCGGCTCGCCACGGACCACGGCAGCAGATTCTCGACATAGTCAGGAATCAGCGTCAGCCCGCGCGTCGAAGCCACGAGCGACATCACCATCGCTGGGTTGTCCACGCCCTGCGTGGCCGTCAGCGTCACGCCTTCGCGCTGCAGGTATGCGTCCACCACAGAACGCAGCACGCGTGCCTTATTGGCCATGGCCACAAAGGGCTGGCCCACGAGTTGTTGCGGTCGGATGCTCTCTTGCGAAGTCAATGCGTGATCGCTCGGCATCAGCACGACCAGCGGCTCTCGCCCGACCGTTGTGTAGTCCAGATCGAAGCCTGGTTCTGCGCGCAGAAAGGCCAGGTCCAACCGGCCGCGCGCCAACGCATCCGCCAGGTCCGGTGAGTAGTCGCTAGAGACCGTCACGTCGATGTTCGGCAGCTCGTCGCGCAGCAAGTTCAGCGCCTTCGGCAGCCAGGTCATCTCCTGCCCGGTCAAGAAGCCCAATGCAAAACGCTGCTTGCTCGGCTGCGCCGCCTGGCGCGCGGCCTCGACCGCCGCATCAACCTGACTCAGGGCCAATCGCGCATGGTCGATGAAGGCTTTCCCCGCCGGCGTCAGTTCGACGCCGCGCGCGCTGCGGCTCAACAGTTCCACGCCCACTTGATCTTCCAGATCGCGGATCTGCCGGCTCAGCGAGGGCTGGGAGGTATGCAGCCGCCGCTCGGCCGCCACCGTCAGGCTACCCGACTCGGCCACGGCGATGAAGTAACGCAGATGTCTTAGCTCCATGTTTCCCCATGCTTTTCAAGCATACCCACCAGCTTACAAAGTCTTTTTACTCCGAGGTAGAACCCCCTAAATTCTCACTCAAGGCGGCGAGATAAGCAGCATCCGAACCGAAGTATCCCATCGCCCATGTGTCAACAGTCATACCTCTAGGAGCATACCATGACCCACCATCCCGTTATTCTCATCACTGGCGCGCTGACCGGCATCGGTCGCGCCACCGCCTTGGCTTTTGCAAGCAGCGGCGCCCGTCTCGTCATCTCCGGCCGCCGGCCGGCAGAAGGCAAGGCGCTCGAGTCAGAACTCCGTCAACTGGGCGCCGAAGCCAACTTCATCCAGGCCGATGTCCGGCACGACCAGGAGGTTCGGGATCTGGTGGACCAGACCGTCGCCCGCTTCGGTCGCCTGGACGTGGCCGTCAACAACGCCGGCACCGAAGGCCAGCCCGGCTTGATCGTCAACCAGACCGCCGACAGCTACGCCGCCACTTTCGACACCAACGTGCTCGGCACGCTGCTGAGCATGAAGCATGAACTGCGCGTGATGACTGCCCAGGGTGGCGGCAGCATCATCAACATCTCGTCGACCTATGGCCACGAAGGCGCGGCCTACGCGTCGGTGTATGCCGGCAGCAAGCATGCTGTCGAAGGCATGACCAAGTCCGCGGCACTCGAAGTGGCGGCCTCGGGCGTTCGCGTCAACGCCGTGGCCCCCGGTCCGACCGACACCGGCATGCTGGACCGTTTCACCGGCACGCCGGAGAACAAGGCCGCGCTCGCTTCGGGCGTGCCGCTGGGCCGTGTCGGCAAACCGGCCGAGATCGCAGCGGCCGTGCGCTTCCTGGCCTCGGACGCCGCGGCCTTCGTGACCGGCCAGATCGTCACGGTTGACGGCGGCAAGACCGCCGGCTGATCCAGGCAGCGCCGAGCCGGCGCTGCTTTTCCATCGGGAACATCACCATGAACACCTTGACTCACCATACTGCCCCGACCCAGTTGGTCGAAGCTGACGGCATCCGTTTCGCCTATCGCCGGTTTGGCAAGTCGGGCGGCGTGCCGATCGTTTTCAACCAGCACTACGCCGGAACGATGGACTACTGGGATCCAGCCGTGACCGACGGCCTCGCTCAGACGCGCGAGGTGATCCTGTTTAACAACGCCGGCGTGTCCAGTTCGTCCGGCGAGACACCGGCCAGCTTCCCGGAAATGGGCGCCAACGCGATTGCCTTCATCCGCGCGCTCGGCCTCCACCAGGTCGATGTGCTGGGCATCTCGATCGGCGGCTTTGTTGCACAGGAGATTGCACTTCAGGGCGGGGATCTCGTGCGCAAGCTCATCCTCGTCGGCACCGGCCATCGCGGCAACGACATGACGGCCAGCCGCTCGGCCGAGATCTTCGCGGACCGGTACGAGCCGCCCGAACATCTCTGGCTGTCGGTGCACTTCGCGCCGTCCGAGGCCAGTCAGAAAGCCGGCATCGCCTTCCTTGAACGCAAGTGGCGTCGCAAGGATCGCGACCCGGAAGTGAGCGCACAGACCCTGGCCGCACAGGGCGCTGCCATCGGCAAATGGATTGCGCCTGACCAGGACGCGCTGGTCTATCTGAAGTCGATTCGGCAGCCCACGCTGATCGTCCAGGGTAGCAACGACGTGATCATCCCGACGACGCACTCCGTCACGCTGCAGCAGCACCTGCCGAACGCGGAGCTGGTGATCTATCCGGACTCCAACCACGGCTCGATTTATCAGTACCCGGAGCGCTTCGTCGCGCACGCCACCCAGTTCCTGAACGAAAGCCCTGCCGACACGGCCAGCGCTTGAGCGACCTCGCAACCTCTTTGGAGATGGACGTCATGAACGCACTCACAGGCAAGACTGCGCTCGTCACCGGTGCTTCGCGCGGTATCGGCCGGGCCACCGCCCTAACGCTGGCCGCGGCCGGGGCGCAAGTCCTGGTTCACTACGGCAGCAGCGAAAAGGAGGCAACCGCCGTGGTCGACGAGATCCGCCGCGCCGGCGGCAAAGCCGAGACGGTCGCAGCCGACCTGCGCACGCCGGACGGCCCGCACCGGCTCGCCGAACGCGTTCGCACCATCATCGGCGGACGGCTCGATGTTCTGGTGGCCAATGCCGGCATCGCCAAGGCCGCGTCGATCGAGGACACAACCGTCGAGGATTTTGACGCGCTCTTCGCGGTCAACGTGCGTGCACCGTTCTTCCTCGTGCAGCAACTACTGCCTGCACTGTGCAAGGGCAGCAGTATCGTCCTGCTGTCCTCGCTGGCGGCGCACGCCTCGGTCGGCACGCTCTCTGCATACTCGGCCACCAAGGGTGCGGTCGATACGCTGGTAAAGCACTGGGCCGCGGCGCTCGGCCCGCGTGGCATCCGCGTCAACGCGGTGGCGCCCGGTGTGGTGGAGACCGAGATGTCGAGCTTCACCAAGACGGACGCCGGCCGCGAGGCGACCCTCGGCATGCAGGCCCTGCAACGCCTGGCCCAGCCCGAAGACATCGCCAGTGCCGTCACGTTCCTGGCCTCGGACCACGCACGCTGGATCACCGGCGACACGCTGCGCGTGGATGGCGGCTCCAAGCTCTGACCCGCCCTCACCCATTCAATCCTCCTAAGGAAATTCAAATGAAGCTCTATCACTCCAGCTCGTCACCCAATTCGCGCCGCGTGCGCATCCTGCTCGCCGAAAAGGGCCTCGCTCTGAACCTGGTCCCCGTCGACCTGGGCAAGGGCGAACAACATGGCGAAGCCTACCGTGCCATCAATCCGCGCCGCGTCGTACCCACGCTGGTGCTGGACGACGGAACGGCCATCGGCGAAGTGCCCGTCATCAGCCGCTACCTCGATGATTTGTACTCGACGCCCTCGCTCTTTGGCACCACGCCGGCGGAGCGGGCCGTGGTCTCGATGTGGGACCGTCGCATCGAACAGGAGGGTTTCGCCTCCGTGATGGAAGCGATCCGTAATAAGGCGCCCGGCCTGAAGGGCCGAGCGATCGCGGGACCGCACGACTACGAGCAGATCCCTGCCCTGATCGAGCGCAGCACGCGGCGCGTGAAGAATCTGTTCGCGGACATGAACGCGCGGCTGACCGAGTTTCCCTTCGCCGCTGGTGAAAACTTCTCGGTGGCGGACATCACGCTGCTCGTCACGGTGGACTTCGCCGCCAAGGCGATCGACTTGTCGATCCCGGAGGAACTCGGAGCCCTTCGCCGCTGGTACGACACCGTCTCGCATCGTGGCAGCGCAGCCGTTTGAACACAACCCGTTTCGCGTATCCCGAAGCGTTACAGTGGAAGCGCCTAGCCGAAGCGGGCGCCGGCTGGCTGTCACGATGGCGCGAGACAGTAGGCGACTACTCGATATGCAATCGCTCGGCGGCCCGCGCAAAGTGAAGCTCCCCTGCGACCGCTAGGAAACATCGAAGATGACGTATATCCTCAAGCGAATACCAAGGCCACTGGGGCGCCTCGTCAGTTGATCGTTTTAATATCGGTATCGCGCGCTCCGGGCATGCTCAACGCACATCCGCCCAAAGTCCTTTTCTCTCAAACAGCCGTCAGGCCGCCGTCGACCGGAAGGTCTATACCGGCGACGTAACTGCTTTGGTCCGAGGCGAGGAATAGAGCTGCGGCAGCGATCTCCTCGGGTCGCGCCAAGCGTGCCAGAGGCGTCATCGCAGTGATTTGGTTTCTCGCTTCGGCCGCGCCTTCTTTGGATGGGAACTGGTTGTCGAACATCGGCGTGTCGACCGCGCCAGGGCTCAACACGTTTGTCCTGATCCCCCGTTCCTTGAATTCGCTGGTCCACGTCCGAACCAACGACCGAAGCGCTGCCTTGGTGGCGCTGTAGGTGCTGCGGCCCGGAAGCCCTTTGTTCTTCCCTGCGGACGCCACGAGAATGATGGAAGCACCATCATTCAGGTAAGGCAGTGCCTTTTGAACAGTGAAATAAGTGCCGCGGGCGTTCGTGTCGAACGTCTTGTCGAAATGCTCGGGTGTCACCGTGGCAGTCATCATCTTTTCGACGAAGGCCGCGCCCGCGAAAATCACATCGATCTTGCCCTTCTTAGCAACGGCCTCGTAGAAACGGCCGAGGTCATCGAGCTTTGAGATGTCGGTCTTTACGCCGGTGACGTTCTTGCCGATCTCCGCTACGGCCCTGTCAAGCTCGGCCTGACGGCGGCCGGCGATAAATACATAGGCGCCCTCTTCGGCAAACCTCTTGGCGGTCGCGAGGCCGATGCCGCTGCTGCCCCCCGTGACGACGGCGATCTTGTTTTTCAATAAGGACATTTGTTACCTCTTCACTTGTGCGTATCAACTGCCGCCGGGTCCCGGCTTTGGCGCAATTCCTCCTTCAGTCGCCCCACCTCCTGTTCCAAGCGCTCGATGCGATCGAGCGTGTAGTCGAAGCCGGTGGATTCCATGGCTTGCAGGAGGGCCCAGGCAGTCGCGAGGGCACGGCGAAATTTCCCCTGCTCTGGGATCGAATGGTTCGCTGTATGTGTCATCAGTGCCTCCTCAGAAATAATAATCGGCGCTGCGCTGAATCCTTCGAGCTAAACGGCAGTCAGGCGGCCATCGACGAGAGGGTCGATGGCGGCGACGTAGCTGCTGAGGTCCGAAGCGAGGAACAAAGCCGCACAGGCGACTTCATCGGCATACGCCAGGCGTCCCAAGGGCGTCATCGCTGTGATTTGCTTTGTGGCTTCGGCCGTGCCTTCTCCGAAAGGGAACAGCTCTCCGAACATGGGCGTATCGACCGCGCCAGGGTTCAGCACGTTGATTCCTTGTGGCTCAGGCCTCCTTCCTCTCGGCTCCGAAGACGAACATGAGGATTACGCAAGGGTCGTCCGAGCGGTTGTGGAATTCGTGAAAGGCGCCGTTCTGCACGAAGAAGTCGCCCTCTTTGGCAGTGGTCGTGTGCACTTGACCGTCTTCTCCCGGATAGGCGATATCCACTTCGCCCTTTAGCACCACCGCCAGGTCGATGGTATCGGTCCGGTGCATTGAGCCACCGTGCTCGCCTTGGGTCATGCCTCCCCCGGTGCCGAAGTCGATTTTGGCCATCAAGGCACCGAGATCGGTCGCGCCCGCTTTCTCGGGGGGAACGATTTGGAGATCGACTCGAACGGAGTCCTTTGGCCCAAAAATCCCAAGCCGCTTGTATTCACCGAGAACTTGATCAGGCGTAAGCGGCAGTTGGGGAATCTTGTCGAATCCCCAAATATTGGTGACTCTATCGGCGGTATCGGTATCGAGAACATCGCTCACTTGCATGACGACGCCAGCTTTGCTCTCGGCACTTACGATTCTTCTCATCTTCATTTAAACCGGACTCCTCAGATTTGCGACCAGCCGCCATCGACCGGAATCTCAAGGCCGGTCGTGAAGGTCGCGTCGAACGCGAGGAAGAGGACGGCCTTCGCGATCTCCTCCGAGGTCCCGAAGCGCTTCATCGGGATCATGCCGATCGTCTTCTCTCTGACTTGGGCGGCCGCATTCTTATCGGGAAACACTTTGTCGAGGATCGGCGTGTCGATGGGGCCAGGCGACACTGCGTTCACGCGGATTTCCCGCGGAAGCAGCTCGGTGGCGAGCACTCGGGCGAACGACCGCAGCGCAGCCTTGGCGCCCCCGTATGTGGCTTGGCCCGGCAGTCCCTTGACGTTGGCGACGGATGTCGTTAGGACAACTGAGCCTCCACGATTGATCAACGGGGCGAGCTTCTGGACCGCGAAAAACGGTCCCTTGGCGTTGAGGTTGAACATTTCGTCGTAGATGGCCTCCGTCACGCTATCGAGAGGCGTTGGAATACTGAAACCCGCGTTGACGAAAAGCAGGTCGAAGGTGCCGAATTCGCCCTTCACCCGAGTAGCGAGAGCGTCGATGTCAGTCAACGAACGCGCGTCGCTCGAAACCACGATGGCACTGCCGCCAAGTTCTTGCTCCGCCGATTCCAAGCCAGCCTGGGAGCGACCCGTCACGAGAACGCGCGCCCCTTCTTCAAGCAGCATCTTCGCCGTTGCGAGCCCCATGCCGCTGGTGCCACCGATGATCACTGCCCGTTTTCCGTCATACTTTTTCATGCTTTCTCCTTCGCGACGCTAAGTTGCCCGGTTAATATTGAACTATTTTGTTATAAAATAAGGTGCGGAGCGCAGTAGACTTAGCTTTGAACGATTCATTTCAAATGCCGCAGGAACTCGTGGACAATCCCGCAGCCCGACAATCACCTGCCGAACGAATCACGCGACAATTTCACCGCGATCGGGGCTCCTTCCGGACACTTCCCTCAACCAATCTGGATGAGGCAAGTCGATGCCGGAAACATTGACGACGGCCTGCCAAGCAGCTTCCTGGTTGGCGCCATCGTGGAGGTGTGGCTGGCGCTGCACCTCCATTGGGCCGGAGAACTTCCCTTGAGCCGACGCGTAGAATTGCCCTGAGGCGTCGGTTCCAAACTCCGACGCCTGGAGGTAGCGACGGGCCGCGGTCTCCGGCGTCTGATTCATGCCGGGGATGAGGTTCACGATCGGAATCATCAGATACTTCAACAACGGTCCGGCGTTTCGCGCTACCTTGGTGGCATTCGACGCACCGGGCGAGACAGCGTACACGGCCATGCCGGAGGGAAGCCGGCGCGCCAGCGCCGCGACCCACCAAGCGACAATGAGCTTCGCATCGGCATACGCATTGTTCGGCGAGTACTTCACGTGCGGCGCGTTGCGAATCAGGGCCTCGACAGCGGTGGTTTGGTCACCCCCGAAGTATTTGTCCGCGAAGGCGGCCGCGTCGGTGTACTTGAACATGGGCACGCCGCCCCGAGCGGGCTCTGCGCTGGCGATAACGATCCGCGCATTGGCGCTCAGCAGCTTCGCGCGGAGCAACCCGATAGTCAGTTGATGATGGCCGATCAGCGGGGCCTGAGAAGCCTCGATGCCCGCCTCAGTGATCACCCGCGCCTTGCCAGGAACCATCCCCGCATTGAGCAGCAGGAAATCGAGCGGCCGACCTCGCTTGACAAGCTCGGCGAGCGCGGACTGAACGCTGCGCGGCTTGTCCAGGTCCAGCTCCAAGGGCGTGAAGACCTTTCGTTTGGTCTCCGCCGCGAGTTGTTCGGCGGTTTCCTGGACCTGAGCCAGGCTGCGCCCAGTGATGATGACCTCGCACCAGCCCCCTTCGGCAAGAAGGCGGGCCGCCGCCTGACCGAGCCCGGAGGTCGCACCGGTAACGAGGGCGATCGAATGTTCCATGCGTACTTTCCTTCTGCCTTGAATTTAGAACTGTTTGGTATAATAATGACCGCAGCAAATTACTGTCAATGATTTTTGAACTATATGATTCAAAATAACGCTAAGCCACGCGGACGGCCGCGCAGCTTCGACGAGAAGGGGGCGCTGGAAAAAGCGATTCAGGTGTTCTGGTCGAAGGGTTACGACGGTGTGACGATCGATGACCTCGTCGCCGGGATGGGCGTGGGTCGGCCTAGCCTGTATGCCGTCTTCGGGGACAAGCGGGCAATATTCTTGCGTGCGCTCAGGGCGTATGCGGAGGCGAAAGGCGCTCGCGCTGCGAAGGCGCTCTTCTCGCCGCGGACTCTTCGCGACTCGCTGGCCAGCTTCCTGAGACACGCCGTGGAAGCTGCGACCGAGGAAGGATCGGCGCCAGGATGTCTACTCGTGTGCGTCGCGCCTCTCGTGGACGACGCTGAGGTCAGGCAGTTCCTGAAGGACGCCGCATCTGCCGGCGTGGCGCTCGTGGAACGCCGTTTCTGCGACGGGATCAGCGCGGGAGAAATCCCATCCGACTTTCCCGTCTCTGTGCGGGCGAGCCAGACCGTCGACCTTGCCCGAGGTCTGACGATGCGTGCGCAGTTGGGCGCGCTTCGCAAAACGCTTATGAATGATGCAGAGGAAGCGGCGGATTTACTCGTCCTGCCACGGCGTTGAAATGTGACGCCAGGAGGTTGATGCTCAAGGCATTCAGGCTGCTCTCCAAGGAATTGCCTGTGTTAGCACGAGGTCGTGTTGTCAGTTCGTCGGAACACCGTAGCGCTTGAACAGCGCGTCAAAGAAGGCCTTCACATCCGCCTTGACTGTAGGTGCCTGCAGTTCCGCTACCCCAAAACGAAAGACTTCATATCCCGCAAGCTTGAGTTCGCGGTCGCCTTTGGCCATCTGCGCATAGCGTTGCACGTCGGCGCACCCGGCGCCGTCCGCGTAGTGGTGCTTCCCGTCCACTTCGATGACGACCCGCACGCCCTGTGGTAGCAGCAACAGGAAGTCCATGCGAAAGCGCAGCAGCGCGTCCGGTCCCCGCTCCTTGACCGTGCGTGGGTCCCAGTGAAGCCATACTTCGGGCAGCAGTGCGGGCAGGTTCGGCACGGCACCGCGGAATCCCTCGAAGAAGGCATCGAACAACAAGGACTGCGGCGGGGAATTGCGGGGCAAGCTGGCCCTGAGACGTGCGTACAGCGAGCGCTTGGCCTGCGTGGCATCGGCAATCCGCTCTGTATCGCCCCACCACTGCTGCAGGTCATTCCAGCGCAGTCCGTCGTTGCCGATGGGACGGTCATAGACAAGCACCTTATCGGCATTGGTGACGATCTCGACGTCGTTGTTCAGCGCGTCGCGGAAACGTAGGTCAGGCTTGTCGGGTGAGGCGAAGATGAGATTCTTCGGCCGACCCTTGACCGCCGCGTACAACGAGACCATCGAGAAGACCGGGTAACCTCCCTCCGAATCCGTCTCGCGCAGTTCGACACCGCAATTGCGCAGAGACTCGTTGACGCAAGCAACGAAGTGGCGTTGCGCTGCCTCGTCGGGTCGCACGTCGGCCGAAGCCAGCCCCTCTAGAAACAGCGCAAAACGCCGATCGGAAGCGTCATAGGCACCCAACTGGTCGAACAGCGTTTCAGCCGGCCAGTCCTCCGGATTCCGATGGACGTGCTGCTGAATGTCCGCGCGCAACCCGCTGGGCTTGCCGCCCAGCAAATTAAGCCAATCATCGGCATCCAAGATCCACAACCGCTCCAGAATGTCGTCGAACCTTCGAGCATCCCCATACAGCTCTTCGCTGTTGAGTCTTCGAGCGACCTCGCGCCGATACCGCTTCGGGATCGGCGGACACCCGCTGTCACTCCAGAGAATGTCCTGAATCTGGTTGCGCGTCGTGGCATTGGGGGGATGGCGAACCAACAGCTTGCGTGCAACCGCAGGCAGGTCAGCGTCGGCGGTAGCCTCGAAGCTGGCGGTCATGCGGTCACGCTTGGACCCGTCAGTGGCGGGCATGGGCAACCCCAATTCCTCGCAAAACGTCGGCAGCATGGTATGCGTGCCGGCGTCCTTTAACGCCATGATGAGCGGAGCCAACAGCGAGCGAAGTCGCGCGTAGTCCATTGGGTACGATTCAAGCTCGCAGCGTCATGGCGCGCAGCAGCGCGTCGATCTGACCGAAGGCATCCTGCTGCCACTGCTCGGGCGTACGCTCCCCCAGCGCATGCGTGTCTTCGACGAAGCGCCTCACACAGGTCGGCCCGTATCCCTCGAAGGTGTCGAACTTCTCGGCGATGTAGCGGAACCCACGTTCACCGCTTGGATGCACCAGAAGCTGCTGACATTCCTGCGCCAACGCGTCGATCCCCTCGGGGTAGTTACGCACGCAGTAGTAGATGTCGTAGGCATCCTTCTGCTTGTAACGGCCCGCCAGTGCGTGGCCCTTCATCGCCAGCAGAGCCGGGATGGAACATACCGCGATCTCCACACGGTTTGTCCCTCCGTCTGGCATCGCCCCTGTCACCGCCACGAGTTGATAGAAGCGCATCGCCAGATCGGCGCCATCCGCCCGCTGCACGGCAAAGTCGCTGATCAGTGGCGGATCGTTCTTGACGATCTCGGCGTCGCGGGGCATCAAGAAATCGACCACGACATCGATTGCCTCCCCGCCATCTCGCGCGGGAACCTGGCGAACCAGTTGGAAACGCCGAAGCCCCTCGCGCTGGGCATATCCATGGCCTTGAAGCGCACCGATCAAGGTGGCGTACTCGCCATCGCCGAGTGCTTCTGCGTCCAGCCCGACGTCCACGTCGAGCGTCACGACGTGGGGCATGTCCTCGCTGGCCAGCAGCAGCCAGGGAACCGCGCCGCCGACGATGGCGAACTTACCTTTGAAGCTGCCGAGGATCTGCCCTATTTCGATCAGCACGGACTTCACGGCCGCAGTCGTGCGGTCGTCGTACTCGGCCGCCGACTGCGGTTCCTGTGCGGGTCAGCATCGAGCAGTATGACGTGCGAGCCACGCATCGCCAGTTCGCCGGCGATGTGGGTAGCGAGCGTGGTCTTGCCGACGCCACTTTTCTGATTGCAGCGCGACGATCATGGCGCGCCCCCCCTCCGGAAACACCGGCTTCGCCCTGTCGTTTCGGGGTTGTCCACCGAAACGGAGCGCACTTACTACCAGTTAGAGCTTTTATGTTAGATAAGTTAGAGGGCGCCGAAACCCGCGTCGTTATTAGCTTTGCGGAGATTTCGCACGCCTGATAGCACGATGGGGACACGCCTGATAGCACGACACCCAGCTCGCCTGATAGCACGAGGCCATCCACACCTTGTCCCCGAGTTATCCCCGTGTCCACCTTTCCCCATGAGCGATAGCGTGCACATAGACCTGCTTCACGATGTCCCGAATCTGCACCGCCGTAGCCGGTGCCCCGCGCTCCTTTACCTTGTTACACAAAATCCGCAGGTCTTCAGGCTGGATTTCGGTCAGCAGGCGATTGCGGAAAACCGGCAAGATGTCCCGGTCAATGATGTGCTTGCGTGCAGCGCGGGTGCTGTCGGCCCATCGGGCATGAGCCCAAAATGTGTCCATCGCCGCGCCGAAGGTCTTGATGTCGGTCACGCGGCGTTTCTCGCGCTGCTTTTCAAGCGCGGGCGAGATGCCTTTGAGAACGGCTTTGCGTGCGTCCAGGAGTAGTTCACGCGCCATCGCCAGCGAAATACCGTCAGGGCCATAGCGCCCGATGTCAGCGTTTCGCGGCGACCATTGAGACGGTAATCGTAGCGGAAGGTAACGGTACCGCTGGTCGATACCGTCGCGTACATCCCGTCCCGGTCAGAAGCCTTATCGATCTAGGACTTAGGCTTGAGATTGCGTAGCGCGGCGTCGGTGAGCATCGAGGTTTCCTCCGGTATATTGACGGCTTTACCGTCAGGTTTTACCGTCAGGGATCAGGAGACCTGTTGATGCCCGGAAAGCCGCGTAAAACGAGCTTTCCCGAGAAGACTTTTACCGTCAAAGACGGTAAAAGTCTGGATAGTGAACGAGAATGTCTTGATCTGGCCTCGATTTATACCGTCAACTCTACCGCCAACTTGTTTTGATGGCCGGCGATAGCCACCGATAGATGCCGCGACGTATTTTCTTGAAAATCAATACGTTATGACGGTTTTTCGATAGCTGACGATAGTCCTCGAAGGACGTCAATTCACTCCCACTCGATCATCAACGGATCTCCCAAACCCGCATGGTTAAAGGGTTTGGCTGTGATCGAAAAAAGCCTTTACCGTCGCTTTTACCGTCAGAAATGCGAACCCTTTTCTGGCGCGGGTTTGCGGGATAACTGCTTATCATCAATCAGCACCCATCATACATAACTTGAGACTGCACTTCAGCTCCCTCAAGTCGATGCACTCCGACATGCTCCACGATGGGCAGCCTTACTGGTTGCTCGGTCGGATAGCCATTTTTACTGCGCAGCGAATCATGGCCATTGCGGCGAACCGTCTGTCACAAAGCGCCTTTGATTTGGAATTGTTTCTCCAGTCGTAGCCAGACCACGACAGCGACAACTTTGCCAAAGAACGCTTGAGACGGTCCCCTCAACGCGTCAAGCACTGGGGCAGGAAGCACACCTGTTGCCCTCCCTGTTTTTTCCTCGACCGCCCGCCGAATACGCGGACATACAGGTAGGAGTGTGCTGCTGCCAAGATGTCAGAAACTGGTGTATCATTTCTCTGTCCGAGAGGTGCCCCATGAACACACTGCCCGAAACCATCCTGCAACACGCCCGCTCGCTTCCCGAGGGGGGAGTTCTGTCGCCCAAGGAGTTTCTGCACTTGGGAAGCCGGTCGGCGGTGGATCAGGCGTTCTCTCGACTGGCCCAGGCCGGCAAGCTGCTGCGCGTGGCGCGGGGCGCCTACTCTGCCCCAGTTCCCAGCCGGTTCGGCTCGCGCGCCCCCGCGCCCGAGAAGGTCGTCCAGGCACTGGCCGAGCAAAGCGGTGAAATCGTCGTGCCGCACGGTGCCAGCGCGGCCAATGCCTTGGGCCTGACGCAGCAAGTACCCATCCGCGAGGTCTATCTGACATCCGGCCGCACCCGCAAGCTCAAGCTCGGCCGTTCCGAAGTGCTGGTAAAGCACGCGCCGCGCTGGATGCTGGCGCTGGGCGCGCGGCCGGCCGGCGCAGCCGTGCGCGCGCTGGCTTGGATCGGCCCGACGCATGCCGGCCCCTCGCTGGCCTCGCTACGCCGCACCCTGCCCCGCGCCGAATGGCAAGCACTGGCTGCGGTACGTGCGACACTGCCCGGTTGGATGGCACAAGCCATCGGCGAGGAAGCCGCGCGTGGCTGAATATTTCTTCAACCTGAGCAAAGAAGATCAACGCGAAGCGCTGGAATACGGGCGAGCCGAAACCGGTCGCCCCGCCCACCTGCTCGAAAAGGACGTGTGGGTGGTATGGACGCTGCGCACCCTGTTCGAGTCGCCGCTCGCGGCCGATCTGACCTTCAAGGGCGGCACGTCGCTGTCCAAGGTTTACAAGGTCATCGACCGCTTCTCCGAAGACATCGATCTGACCTACGACATCCGCAAGCTGATCCCGGACTTGATCGGCGCAGGCGGCGACCTGCCGGCCAGCCGCAGCCAGGCCAGCAAATGGACACAAGCCGTGCGACACCGGCTGCCCGACTGGATCACGCAAAACGTGCAGCCGGTGCTACAAGCAGCCTTGACGTGCGAGAGTCTGGATGCTCGGCTTGAACTCTGCGGGCAGGAGAACGACAAACTGCTTCTCCACTACCCTGCCCTGAAGCAAGGAACTGGTTACGTGGCGCCCGTCGTCACACTGGAGTTCGGGGCGCGCGCCACCGGCGAGCCGCATCAGGTATTCCAGGTGACTTGCGACATCGCCGAACACTTGCCTGAGGTGTCGTTCCCCACTGCCTCGCCGCTGGTCATGAGCGTCGCGCGTACCTTTTGGGAGAAGGCCACCGCTGCGCACGTGTTCTGCGCCCAAGGCCGCATCCGCAGCGAACGCTACGCGCGCCATTGGCATGACTTGGCTGCGATAGCCCGAAGCCCGCATTTCACGGCCGTCATGGCCGATCGCACGGTGGCAACCACCGTCGCCCACCACAAGTCCTATTTCTTCATCGAGAAAGACACCGACGGCCAAGTGGTCGACTACCTGCCTGCGACCACAGGGCATCTGAAAATCGTCCCCGAAGGCGAAGCCAAGACGGCGCTTGCCAAGGACTACGCCGCAATGCTGGCGGACGAAGTGATGGTAGGCAATGCCATATCCTTCGACGAGCTGTTGGAAGCATGTGCCGATCTTGAAACCAAGGTAAACAAGGCTGCCGTGTAGCGACAACGATAAAACAAAGGTTATTGGGGGGAGCCATGCGTGTTTCAAGATTGCAGATAGAGAACTTCCGGGGCATCAAGAAAGCGGAACTTCACTTCTCTGGACATACGCTCTTGATCGGCGGCAACAACGTCAGCAAGAGCACGATCTGCGAAGCACTCGATCTCGCGCTTGGGCCAGATCGCCTGAATCGAACACCTCCCGTTGAGGAGTCCGACTTTCGCAACGCAGGATATCCGGGTGGCGCGCTGATGCGAGCGCAGCCCTTCACACGCTCGACCCTGATCGCCGCCGTTGAACTTCTCGAAGGCCATAGCCAAGCCCGCTCCAATCAGATGGTCCTGTGCCTGGGTCTGGAGGATCAAATCGGTTCGGGCACAGCGGTATCGGACGAGGATCACAGCACCTTCCGCCTGCATATCGTCCTCGTGACGGCCAGGACATACCTGCGCCGCCTGTACTACGGCCTCTGACTATGAGCATGGGCGCCACAAGTACGAAATCCAAAGTCACCTTTCTGGAAACGGTCTATCCGCCGATCTCCAATCAGGAAGCTGTCTGGCTTCAAAATGACCCAGAGGTCGAGGCACTCCTCAGGCAGAGCGATTTCTACATGATCGGCGGCCGCGCCGAGGCGAAATATCTGAACCTTTTGATCGATCCCGACACCTATGTCGTGACTTTCGATTTCGCGATCGGCGATGACTTCCGGGACCCCGTCGAGATCCACATTCGCGACCTGCCAGCCGTCCAGGAGTCGGAGGCGGAATCCTTCTGGGTCGAGGGTGGTGAGAAGAACATACGGATATGGGATGGGGCGATCGGCGAACCCGGCTCGAACGTGCTGGAATGGTTCACGACTGAGAAGCTGATATGGGATCGGTCACGCGGCCGCACTGGCATCGAGCGTTTCGACCGGCACGGTGAGGCCGCCACCTACGATTTGCTCTATGTCGGCATTGCCAAGGTTGGAGACAGCTTCGACCGCCTCATCAGCAACGGGCACAAGGCCCGCATGGAGATTCTCGGCAACGAGCCCCAACGCTATCCTGGCGCCCGGGTGACGGACGAAATCTATCTGTTTCTGTTCAACGTCCAGCCGTTGATCATGACGACCTTCGAACCGCAGCATGACTTCGAGAACGAGGATTTCAGCGGCGCCTATGACCAGAAGCGGATCGTCGCCGACGCCGAGAAGGCCTTCGTCAGCCTTCTGAAGCCTGAATACAACGTGGTGAAGTTCGCGAGCTACCCGAAGGGCGCGGACGGCCTCTACGGCTCGGACTTCGTTCGCTACGGCTACGTGATCTGCGAGTCCATTTCCTTCGACACAGCGCATGGGCGGATCAGGGGAAGCCGGGACGCGGCCACCGGCTCCATCACCAATGATGCCGACAGCATCTTCGTCGAAGGAGACACCGTGAAACTGTTCGTCTCCGGGGTCGACTTCCCCGCCGAGCCGCCGCCGGCCACGGCGAACGCGGCTCCACAAGACAACCAGAAGGAAAACAATCAGGGGGATGTATGAGCAATCGCGGTTCGGAATGGCATCGTTGGGAGCCGCACATTCATGCGCCCGGCACCTTGTTCAACAACCAGTTTAAAGGCCCGAACGCCTGGGGCGACTACCTCACCAGCCTAGAGCAAGCGACACCCGTCATCCGCGCCATAGCTGTGACCGACTATTATCGCACCGATACCTATCAGCAAGTCGTGCGGGAGATGAAGGAAAACGGCCGCCTCCCGGAGGTTGCGCTCGTCTTCCCCAATGTAGAGCTTCGGCTCGATGTCGCCACGGTGAAGGAAAGATGGACCAACATCCACCTTCTCGTCTGCCCTGACGATCCAAAGCATGTCTCGGAGGTGGAGCGCTTTCTGAGCCGGCTGCGATTTGAGGCCTTCGGCGACAACTTCGCCTGCACCCGGGAGGATCTCGCCAAGCTAGGGCGGAAATCCAAGCCGGAGTTGACCGATGAGCGGGCCGCCTTCCGCCATGGCGCTTCACAGTTCAAGGTCAACTTTGGAAAGTTGCGCGAGGAGTACGGCAGAAGCGATTGGGCGAAAGAGAATATTCTGATCGCAGTCGCCGGCGCCGAAACCGATGGCACGTCCGGCATCCGCGACTCCAATGACGCCACCCTGCGTCAGGAGATCGAGAAGTTCGCGCACGTCATCTTTGCCAGCAGCCCAGCGCAGCGGGATTTCTGGCTGGGCCGGAAAAGCGGCGTCGGAGAGGACGTGCTTCGCGAACGATATGACGGCCGCAAACCCTGCCTGCACGGCAGCGATGCGCATGAGCAAGCGACCGTCGCCAAGCCCAACGGCGATCGCTACTCGTGGATCAAAGGCGCACTGGAATTCGATGCGCTACGTCAAGCCTACATCGATCCTGCCGGCCGGGCCTATGTCGGCCCCCACCCCCCGTTTCGGGCGACGCCCGCACGCGTCATCTCAGAGGTAGAATTGTCGGGCGCGGAATGGGTCCAGACGCCGAAGCTCGCGCTCAATGCCGGTTTGGTCGCCATCATCGGCGCGCGGGGCTCCGGAAAAACCGCGCTTGCGGATGCGATCGCGGCGGGATGTGACGCCACGGAAGGCCGCTTGAGCAATGCGTCCTTCATTGTACGAGCCCGCGAGCATCTTGATGGCGTAGGCGTCCGGCTGAACTGGGAGACCGGCGATCCTTCGGTTCGCCGCTTGCTCGACGATTCCTTTGATCCGTCGCTCTACCCGCGAGCGCGCTACCTCTCCCAGAAGTTCGTCGAAGAGCTTTGCTCGGCCGACGGCTTGAAGGATGAACTGCTGAGCGAGATCGAGCGGGTCATTTTTGAAGCGCACAACACGCTGGAACGCGATGGCGCGACGGATTTCGGTGAGCTGCTGGAGCTGCGGACGACGGTGTTGCACGACAATCGCGACCGCGACGAGGAGGCCATTGAGGCACTCTCCGATCAAATCGGGCTCGAGCGCGAGAAGCAAAGCCAGATCACCGGCCTCAAATCGCAGATCACCCAGAAAGAGGCGTTGATCGCCGGCTATATCAAGAGCCGAGACAAGTTGGTGACCGCAGGCAGCGCGGAGCGGGTCGCGCGGCTGAACGCGCTCACGGAAGCGGCCGATTATGTCCGGACGCAGATTCGGCTCTGGTCGCAGGAGAGCCAGGCGCTGCGCTCCCTGCAGAACGACGTATCGGATTTCCGAACCAATCGCGCGCCGATGGCCCTACGAACGACCAAGCAGAACTTTGTCGGCGCGCATCTCGACGACAAGGCATGGGACGTGTTCCGGCAGACCTACGCCGGCAATGTCGACGGCACATTGACCGAGCGGCTGGCCAAGGCCGAGAAGGCGACGGCCGGGTGGCGAGGTAAGGCGCTTCCCCGCAAGGCAACCGATCAGGAGCCCTATGTGGCCGACGATGCCGAGCTGAAACAATTGTCGCTGGGCCAACTTGAGGCCGAGATTGGCCGCATTCAGCGGCTTATCAACATCGACACCGACACCGCGAACCGCTTGCGGACGATAACCACCAAGATCGGAGACGAGAACGCCGCGCTGAAACGCCTGAAGGACTCGCTGGCCGATTGTGAAGGTGCCGCAGCGCGGACCACCCAGCTCCAGTCCGATCGAGAAAAGGCCTATTTGCGGGTCTTCGAGTCGATCGTCGCTGAAGAGCAAGTGTTGCATACGCTGTACCGCCCCCTCATGGACCGGCTCGCGCAGGCGCCCGGGACGCTGCGGAAATTGTCGTTCTCGGTGTCTCGCCATGCGGACGTGCACCGCTGGGCGACGGAGGGCGAAGACTTGTTCGACAAGCGGCGCACCGGCCCTTTCAAAGGCGTAGGCACGCTGGAGGCCTGGGCTAACGCGCTGCTGAAGCCGGCTTGGGAATCCGGCGATCCAACAGCCGTTGCCGAAGCGATGGCGGGATTTCGCCAGGCCCATCAGGCCGAGCTGCTCGATCTCTCCGAGGTGCCGCGATCACAGCAAGCGGATTATCGCTCCTGGCTGAGACGCTTCGCCAAGTGGCTCTACGGCACCGGCCATATCCAAATCAGCTACAGCATCGACTACGAAGCCGTCGACATTCGCAAGCTCTCGCCGGGCACGCGCGGCATCGTTCTGCTGCTGCTCTATCTTGCCCTGGACGACAGCGATGACCGCCCGTTGATCATTGACCAGCCGGAGGAAAACCTCGATCCGAAGTCGATCTTCGACGAGCTGGTCGAACTGTTCATCGCCGCAAAGAACGTGCGTCAGGTCATTATGGTGACGCACAACGCGAATCTCGTCGTCAACACGGACGCCGATCAGGTCATCGTCGCGTTTTCCGGCACCCATACGCCCGGCAAGCTGCCGCCCATCCGGTATCTGGCCGGTGGCCTCGAAAACGCGGAGATGCGGAAGCATGTGTGCGACATCCTCGAAGGTGGCGACCGCGCCTTCAAAGAGCGCGCGCGACGACTTCGTGTCCGCCTCGATCGATGAGGGCGCTCGACGAGATGGAAAGCGAACTAGATCCCGATCGCATTGGCCGCATCGGCGAACGCCACTTCGAAGTGCTCTGCGAGCGCGCGGGCCTCTATTGCAACAAAAGCGTCGTCGATGTGATGGGTTGGGATTTCATCGTAGAGTTCCCGATGGCGCCGGCCGGCCAGACTACCCCTCTCGATCAACGTCCGACCAATGCCACCCGGGTCCAGTTGAAATCGACGCTTGGCCGCGCCGGAAATCGAATCCGCCTCAGCCTGTCCGCCATCGACCGCTTGGCCAAGGACCCTCGGCCGGCGCTCATCGTCGTGTTTCGCCTGCGAGCTGATGGCGAACTTCAGTCCGGTTATCTTGTCCACCTCATCGGCAGTGAGCTTGCGCGCGTTCTCAGGCGATTGCGAACGGCGGAGGCCCGCAAGGCCCACGACATCAACCACACCGACATCAGCTACGATTATGAGAAAGTCGGGGTGCGCTTCGAGCCGACTCCCACCGGCTTGTTGGCGGCCCTGAGTACGGCCTGTGGTGAAGACCCGGGCGCCTATACCATCGAGAAGCAACGGCAGCTCGCTGAACTTGGCTATGAGAATGGCCAATTTGAGGCCGAGGCGCTCATCGAGATCGAGGGCCCGGAGCATTTGAGCAACCTGTTGCTTGGTCTCGCGCCCTTGAAGCCGCACCGGCTTCGGGTATTCGACAGCAGGTTCGGCATACGTCTTCCCTACCAAGGCATGCTGTTCGACGACCTCGAGGAGTTACGTCTTACGCCGCCTACACTGGGTTCATGCGAGATTTCGGTCCGTGGCCCCGGCTTCGGGCAAGCGGCGCGATTCGACGGCGAAATGTTCATTGGCCCGCCAATGGCCGAGCCGCAGGGCGCAGAACTTCTCGTCCGCACTTCAGACTTCATCATCCGGCTGACACCGCCGGCGCTTAAGTTCGAAAGCGTCGGTTCGATCGATGACATGGAGCACACCATGGAGGAGTGGGCGGAGCTGCTTCGCGCGCTCACGCTCATGGCAACCGGGCGAGCGACGCTGACGATCGCCGGGAACGACCGGATTCCAACGATTACCTTCCCGGTCAATCAGCCCGTCACCGGACCGTACCTTGAGGAGTTGCCTGTTATCTCTGAGTTTATGGATGGTTGGCTGCGCCTGCTCGCCAACGCAGGCATCCGCTCTACCGCCAAATTCAAGTTCGATGCGTTCTGGCAGTCCAATGAAGCACGCATGGCCGTGGACATCCTGCTCAAGCCGAAATCGCTGGCCCGTTTCGAGTTCCAGAACCTTGAGATCGAAGATTCGTCATCACTGCCAGAAGGGCTGTATTTCAACAGCACGTCGTTTGCCGACACGAGCATAACCTTTAGCGCCAAGGTCTTCTTCGAGAAAACCGACGATCCGGAATGGGGATATCGGTCGACGGGCTTCGAAGCCCTCGACGTTCGGCCCAAGGTGGACGACCTTGAAGAATACGGAATGGACCAAGCGGCCGCTTGCGATCTGAAGCTCCTCATCGACCCGAGGAACATCACATTGACGCCACAGGGAGACACCTCGGAAGCATCCAATACATCTGAGGACGTGGAGTGATTGGCGGTAGCCGCCTAGGAGAAGGCACAGAATGAGTATGCAGTGGCTGTTGGCGAAGGCCCCAGGATTTCAGGCGCTGCCCGATGCGGATCGCACCGCAATCTTCAATTTCACCTTCCTGTGGAGTCTCTTCGAGGCGCAGGTGATGGGCAACTTCGCGCGAGCCGACCTGATCTGCACAAAGGTCGACGAATTGCGTGATGCCGGCACGCTTGATGCGGACGAGTACGCGGCAGAGTTGGCCTATTTCCGGGAGCGCTATTTCGCCAACGGCGCCCTCACCCACCACTTTGAGCATCTCCACCTGCGGCCCGCCGACCAGCCCGCTGTGGTCCAGTCGGTGCTCGACGGAAGCAACGACGACCCACGCGACCGGCTCCTGACGGTGCTGATGATTGTCTGGCGCTTCCGCAACAATCTCTTCCATGGCGCCAAATGGGCTTACCAGCTTCAGGGTCAGCGCTCGAACTTCACGCACGCGAATGCCGTTCTGATGCGGCTCCTTGAACGGCACGGACAGTTGGCCGCGTAACTCTTACCTATGTTACTTCGAGGGGAACGCCTTCCCCTGCGGCCGAGCCTTTGGTCTCAGCCGCCCCTTCTGCGGGAGACCTCGCAACGCCTCTTTTAGAGTGAGAGGACGGACGGCTTTGCCATGACGGGTTGAAGACTGGAGGAGAGGCCTCCGGCGCCCGTCATGGAATTTGAGCCATGACCCAAGTGGAAGTTCTGAGCGCCGATCGCGACCGGGCCGGCGGATACAATGTAGTCCTAGTGCTGACCTCTCCTTTTAAATGCCCTATCCCCTGCCATGAACGCCTGCAGCATGTGGGGAATCAGCGTCAGGGCATCAACCGCCTCGCCATGGGTTTGCGCGTGCAGCGCGGCGTAACGGTCGAGGTCGGCCTTGAGACTGGCCGAGCACGTAAAAGTCAGTTTGACGATCTGGGTATCGGGCAACGGCCCTAGCCGCAGCTTGCGTGTTGTGCTCATTGCATCGATCTCCGCTGAACAAAGAGCGGCTGGTACGGCCGCAGCACCAGATCCTTGTTCACCATCACGTTGACCTGAAACCCCGGTCGTACCGTCAGCGTCGGCTGGATGCTCAGGTCGCGGCGCGTGATTTCCTGGCCGACCTGATTGGCCGTGTCCTGCGAGCTATCCCGCAACGCGATAACCGTATTGCCGTTGGCGCTGCCCTGATTCGAGACGGCCAGCTCGGAGCCGACGCCGAGCATCGTGGACAGCACGGCCCCCGTCAGAATGCGGCCCCAATGCCAGTCCACACCGTCCTCCAGGCCGGCATAACCGGCTGGGTCGATGCCGGGCAACTTGTCGAGCGCGATCGACGAGGCATCAGGCAACACCAGGCGCAGCCATACCAGTAGCACTCGTTGCTGCCCGAACGCCACCTGGCTGTCGTAACGGCCGATCAGGCGCGAACCCTGTGGAATCAGCAGATAGTGGCCGGTTGCAGAGTCATACACGGGCTGCGTGACCTCGGCGATGATCTCTCCCGGCAGGTCGGAATTGATGCCCGTCACCAGCGCGGCCGGAATGATCGTGCCGGCCATCACCGTGTACGGCGAGGCCGGCGCCTGCAAGCTGCCCGTGTTACTGATCGCGGCATCGCCGTCCTTGCCCATGAATGCTTCCTTCTGGTCCTGCCGATTCTGGATCGCCGTCGGATCGTTGGGCTGCGCGGCCGTGGATGCCGGCCCGCCCCCCATTGGATTGAATGCGCCGGCCCCAGCATTCATTGTCGGCATAGCGCCCGCCGACTCGAAAGCCGCGCCGGGCTTGCCGGTATCGCTGCTGGTGCGGAAGAACACTGCCGACCGTGCAATCTCATCGGCCAGGCGCTGCCGGTCGATGTTTTCGGCCGATGGCCCCGGATTGACGTTGCCACCCGGCAGAGGCGGCATGGCCGACGCCGCGCCCCAGTCGCCGGGCAACGGCGGCCCAAGCTGCGGCACGCTGGCCGGCGACGCCGGCCCGGGTTTCGCCGGCACCTTCGAGTAGTCAGCCGGCAACTGGTCGAGGTCGTCGGCCTTTGCGATCCGATCGACGTTGTAGAGGTTCGTCTGGTCGCCCAAACCGCTCCGGCGCTTTGATTGCAGCGCCCACATCGACGCGCCGGCCACGGCGACCGCGAGCAGCGCGGCCGAGACGGCCAGCGTGCGGCGATTGAGCCGCGTGACCGCGTGCGGTGCAGCGCGTAACGCGACACCCTCCGGGGCCACCTTCGGCGCGAGCTGGGCCTCGTGGTCAGTCGTGCCCATGACCGGCTCCCGCATCGATGCCATCAGTACGCTCGATGCGTACCACAGCAGCCTTGTCACCGCCCAGGCGCAGCTCGGCCGCACCGAACAGGCGATCCACGATGTCGTAAGGCGCATGGAAACGGTAGTTCACCAGTTCGCCCTTGCCATCCGGCCCGACCACGAACAGCGGCGGCAATTCGCCCTGTGCGATGCCGGCGGGAAACTGGATATAGACATGCTGCCCGTCGTCGAACGCACGCACAGGTTTCCACGGCGGGCTGTCGCCCGTGATCGCATAGCGGAAATGCAACTGGTCGAGCGACAGGCCATCGGCCGCAGGCGCGACCGCATCGGCGGCCTGTGCCTGGGCCTGCAAGGCCAGCATCTGGTCCTTCGGATACTCCCACGATACCGATGCCATCCATGCCTTCTCGGTGGACGTGAGTTCGAGCAGATAGGTGCGCCGGTTTGTGGTGATGACGAGGTTTGTTTTGATGCCCGCGCGCACAGGCTTGACCATGACGGCCACGCGCCGACTCGTGCCGCTGCCGCTCGCGGTATCGCCCACGATCCACTGCACGGTATCGCCAGCGGCGACCGTCACCAGTTCTTCGGCCGGCTGCAAGCTGATGACCGTCACGCGGCCAGGGCTGGTATAGACCTGATACAGCGCGCCATCGGAGAACGGCCAGACCTGGATCGCGTTGATGTAGCCCTCGCGTGTCGGCACCACACTGGCCTCGGCATTGGCCCGTTCGACACGGGCCTTCGCGTCAGTCGGCTCCGATGCCGCCTTTGCATCAGCGGCACCCGGCAACGGCTTCATCTGGTCCGGCAACGGCAAGGGTTTCGGCACTTCCACAATCGTGACCGGCTTGGGTGGCTCGGGCAGCGGCTGTGCCTTGACCGACTCGTCCAGAGAGATCGCGGGCGGCGGCTTGCCTTGTGTGGCGCAGCCGGCGAGGCTGCCCAGGAGGCAGAGGAAGGCAATCGTGGTGATCGACGGTTTCATGGCTTCTTCGCTCCTTCCGGCGCGTCCAGGTCACGGCTCCAGGACAGTCCATTGATGTAGATACCAAGGGGATTGCGGCGCACCTGTTGTTCGGTGCGCGGGGTTTGCATGACGAGCGTGAGCATCGCCGTCCACTGCTCAGTGCCAGTGGGTGTGCCGCCGTTGAAGTGCTGTTCGGTCCAGCGCACCTGGAACGAGGCATCGCTGACGCGCACCACGCTGGTTACGTCCACCGAGGCGGAGTCCTGCCCGACATGAGCGAATGGGTCGTGCGCGCGGGCGTAGTCGTTCAACGTCGCCGCGCCCCGATCAGTGGTGTAGCCATAGGCTTCGAGCCAGTTCTGGCGCACGACCACCGGGTCAATCGACAGCGAACGCACGTCGGTAATAAAGCGCGCCAGGTGGTACGCGATCTGTGCATCGGTTGGTCTGTACGGTGTGACGGCTGCACCGACCGCGCGGACCTGTCCGGCGTGATCCACCTCGACCACGTAGGGCGTGACGCGCGACTGGCCGGATTGCCATACAAGGCCCGCGGCCATCAGCAGCGCGAGGCCCAGGCAGCCGAAGGCCATCAACCGCCAGTTCTTCGCCTGCACGCGCGCGCTGCCGAGGCGTTCGTCCCATACCTGCGCGGCGGCCTGATAAGGCGTGGCAGGCGCAGGTGATTCGCTGTAGCGCACACCGGGTCGTGTGAAGCGCATGGTTCGCCTCCCTTACTCGTTCGAGGAATCGTTGATGTCCGGCGCGGCCCCGCCGCCGCCGTGATCGGCCGAGCGCACGACATGCGCCGCCGTCGAAGCGCCATGCGCGATGTGCTGGCGGCGTTGCAGGCGCTGCGCCCAGTCGGGCGGCTTGCCAGTGGATATCGGCGGTGCGTTATCGGCAGTCGCTGACGACGTGGATGTCTTGTCTGCGGCTTCGGGTGACGTGGACGATGTGCCTGTGCTTGTGCCGGCAGCAGGTGCTACGCGGTCGCGCACGGCACGGGCACCTGCCGCGACCTGCTCCCCCGCGGCCTGTGCGCCGCTGCGCGCGACGTTGGCAACGCCAGCGCCGAAAGCACGCGCGCCCGTCGCACCGGACGCGGTTGCACCGGCTCGATAAGCCGATGCGGCACCGCTGGCTGCGCGTGCGGTGCCGACCGCACCGCGCGCCGCGAGGCGTGCGCCAGCGGCAACTGCCGCGCCGCCCGTCGCCACGGCCGCGCCGCCAGCGACAGCGAGACCCGCGACGCCGAGCGCTGTGCCAGCGGCAGCGCCAGCGCCAAGTTGCGGTGCACCGGAGACCAGGCCGGTCGCAATACCCGGTCCGAAGATGCCAAGTCCCAGCATCGTGAGCGAGGCGAGCATGATGGCGAGCGCGTGATTCAGCGAGGGATCGGCGCCGGCCGGCGTCTGGAACTGCCCGCAGATCGTCGAACCAATGCCGACGATTACGGCGAGCACCAACACCTTGATGCCGGAAGACACCACGTTGCCGAGTACCTTCTCGGCGAGAAACGCGGTCTTGTTCCAGAGCGCGAACGGCACCAGCACGAAGCCCGCGAGCGTGGTCAGCTTGAACTCCACCAGCGTCACGAAAAGCTGCACGGCCAGGATGAAGAAGCTGATGACGACGACGACCCAGGCGAGCAGCAGAATCACGATCATGTCGATGTTGCTGAAGACCGCCGTGATGCCGTTGGACATGGTGCCGACCTGTTGCAGAATCGGCTGGCCGGCTTGAACACCGACGGCGGCCAGGCGTCCCGGTTGCAGGAAATTGCCGATGCTCAACGATGAACCCGTAGCGAGCAGGCCGAGGCCCACGAACGAGCGGAACACGATGCCCGCGAGCGAGTTGAAGTTGCCGATGATGTAGGCGAAGGCACCGACATAGAGCGTCTTGCGGATCAGCTTGGCCAGCACTTCCTCGCCGCCCATCGCCCAGAACAGGCCCGCGAGCGTCATGTCGATGACAATCAGCGTGGCCGAGAGGTATGCGACTTCGCCGTGCAGAAGGCCAAATCCCGAGCCGATGTACTGTGAGAAGACGGCCAGGAACTGGTCGATGACAGACAGATCGTTCACGGCCGATCTCCTTGCGACGCCTCGAAGCTCGCCGGGATCGGCGGCAGCTCGGCGAGCGTCTGGTACTCGTTGGCGCCGCCCAGTCCGAGGAAGAAACGCCGCGCATACGCCGAGTCCATCAGGCGGCATGTGGCGTTATCTGTGGATGGGTGTGCAACGACACAACGATGACGTAGCGCGTAAAGCTGCTGCGGATCGCGCGCGAGTGCATCGACCGTCAACACCGGCTCATGCCTACCGCAAGCGGTCAGCACGGCGAGTATGGACAGGACCAGTGCGCCGCGCATGGCCGTCAGTTCCCGTAGAAGCTCACCGACTGCGGCGTGTATTGCGGGCCGCTGCCGATAAAGCGGGTACGGACCTGCTGGGCCTGCGCCTCGTCGGCCGCGGCACGCGCCTGGTCCAGTGCCGTGGCGCGCTGCTGCGACACGGTGAGCTGCTGCGACTGCATCGCCTGACGTGCGATCAGCGCGAGCAACTGATTGGTCGCCTGGCTCGCCTGTAAGGCACCGACCGCGCCCTGACTCTGCGTTACCAGGCTGCTCAGTACGCCCTGGTCGGACAGCAGGTTTTGCGCGGCCTGCGACTGCATCTGCGTCGAGGTCTGCAATGCCTGCACTGAGGTCTGCCAGCGCGTCTGCGCGTCCTGCACCATCTGCGCGCTGCTCGTGCTCGCGCCATAGGACGACGGATACAGACGGTTGAATGTTGCCTGCGACTGCGCGACGTTGAACGTCAGTCCCTGCGCCTGCGAAATCAACTGGTTCGTCGTCGCCAGCGTGGACAGCAACTGCGACAGCGAATTGAAGTTCAGGCTCGTGAGATTGCGGCCCTGATTGACCAACATCGTCGATTCGTTTTGCAACTGCTGGATCTGGTTGTCGATCTGTTGCAGTTCGCGGGCAGCGGTCAGCAGGTTCTGCGAGAAGTTGGCCGCGTCGAACACCGCCCACTGTGCGAAGCTCGTGGACGACACTGACAGCAACAAGGCCGTGACGACGGCTAGCCCGGTCTTCTTCATGACTGAATCTCCGATGGCGTGAGGAACGAAGGCATGAGGTCCGCAGCCCAGTCGAGACCGCTATGACGCAGCCAGGCACCTGCGAAGCCGGGCGTGCCGGCGTTCAGCAGCACGCGGTCGATGTCGCGCTGGTCTTGCGGCGAGGACGCGCCGACGAATGCCAGCGTGGCCGGCCCCAGGTCGAGGTCGAACAGGCGATTGCCGAGACGCGACTGGTAGTAGTAGTCGCGCTTGGGTTCGGCGGTGGCGACGATCTCGATCTGCCGGCTGTTGAGGCCAAAGCCTTCGTAGATAGTGCGAATCTGCGGCTCGGTCGCCTGTGGGTTCGGCAGGAAGATGCGGCTCGCGCAACTCTCGATGATCGCGGGCGCGATGCTCGAATCCTTGATGTCGGCGAGCGACTGCGTGGCGAAGATCACGCTGACGTTCTTCTTGCGTAACGTTTTGAGCCACTGGCGGATGCGTGCGGCGAACACCGGGTCATCGAGGAACAGCCAGGACTCGTCGAGGATCAGCAGCGTCGGCGCACCGTCGAACCGCTCGTCGAACCGCGCGAACAGGTAGCCGAGCACGGCGAGCACCGCCGCCTTGCTCGGCATCAGTTCCTCCATCTCGAAGCCCTGCACGTCGGCGCTGCCGAGCCGGTCATGGTCGGCATCGAGCAGTTGGCCGTGCGCGCCACCGAGCACGTAAGGCGCGAGCGCCTGGCGCAGCGCATTGGACTGGAGCAGAACGGACAGACCCGTCAGCGTGCGCTGTTCGATGGGCGCACCGGCGAGACTGCCGAGTGCCGACCATACGGCGGCCTTCTCATCGGGGCCGACGGCAATGCCTTCATGCAATAGACGGCCTTCAATCCATTCGGCCGCCCAGGTGCGATAGCTCTCACGGTCGATGCGCGCGAGCGGCTGAAACGCGATCGTGCCATCGGAGCCGAGGTCGTAATGCTCCCCGCCAAGGCCGTGGATCGTGGCGCGCATTGAGCGCCCCATGTCGAAGGCGAAGATGTGCGAGCCGCGATACCGCCGGAACTGCATCGCCAGCGTGGCAAGTAGGACCGATTTCCCCATGCCGGTCGGGCCGACCACGAGCGTATGGCCTACGTCGCCGATGTGCGTTACCAGCCGGAACGGCGTATCGCCGTCCGTGCGCGTGACGATCAGCGGCGGACCGTCGAGGTGCTTGTTCTTCTCCGGCCCAGCCCATACCGCCGACAGCGGCATCAGGTGCGCAAGGTTCAATGTGGAAATGCTCGGCTGACGCACATTGGCGTAGGCGTGCCCTGGAAGAGACGACAGCCACGCTTCAACCGCATTGAGGGTTTCGTGGATTGTGACGAAGCCCCGGCTCTGGATCGTGCGCTCCACCCTGCGCAGTTTTTCGTCGGCCACTGCGGCATCCGCGTCCATGACTGTCACGGTCGCCGTCACGTAACCAAACGCCACCTGATCGCTGCCGAGTTCCTGCAGGGCGGCATCGGCATCCATCGCCTTGTTGCTCGCGTCGGTATCGACGAGCGGCGATTCCTGCTGGAAGATCGTTTCGCGCAGCAGTGCGATGACGTTCTTGCGCTTGGCGAACCATTGTCGGCGCAGCCGCGTCAATTCCTTCTCGGCTTCGGCCTTGTCCAGACACAGAAAGCGCGTGGACCAGCGATAGGCGAAACCCAGGCGGTTGAGGTCATCGAGCAGACCGGGCCAGGTCGAGGTCGGAAAGCCGCGCACGGTCACGACGCGCAGGTGCTGATTCCCGAGCATGGGAGCAAGACCGCCGATCAATGCCGAGTCGGCCAGCAGCGCGTCGAGATGAAACGGCACCTCCGGCACATTGATGCGGTAACGCCGCGTCGAGATGGCCGCGTGCAGGTACGTCAGCGTCTCGCTGTCGTCCAGCCAGGCGATCTCCGGCATCACGCCGTCGAGCAGGTCAAATACACGGTCGGTTTCGGCAACGAAAGCCGCGAGTCGTTCTCGCCAGTCCACGCCGGACGTGGGCGTGTTCTCGTACAGAAGCTTTGCGGCGCGTGCGCGGGATTCCTCCGGCGGCAGGTACACCATCGTCAGGTGATAGCCACTCTCGAAGTGACTGCCGGCCAGCTCGAACGCGGCGCGGCGCTCCTCGTCCACGAGCCATGACAGAGCCTCGGGAAAATCCGAGCGCGGATAGTCGGCGGCAGGTCGGCGCTCGGCGTCGATGAATAGGGCCCAGCCCGATCCCAGGCGGCGCAGCGCGTTGTTCAGGCGCGCGGTCGTGGCGATCAGTTCGCCCTGTGTGGCACTGTCGAGGTCCGGCCCGCGAAAGCGTGCCGTGCGCTGGAAGCTGCCATCCTTGTTCAGCACCACGCCGGGCGCGATGAGGCCGGCCCACGGGAGCCAGTCGGCGAGCATGGCGGGACGCTGGCGGTATTCGGCGAGGTACAACATGCGAATGTCTCCCCCGGTCCTCACACGTCCAGCAGTGACTTGTGTTTCAGGTGTCGCGCGAAGACCTGCATGAACTGCGGATCGACCTTCGCGCCCCACACCGCGAGCGAATGGCCGATCAGCCACAGCGCGAGGCCGGGAATCCACAGTTGCAGGCCCAGCCCGATGGCGGCGGCCAGCGTGCCGTTGGCAATCGCCACGGTGCGCGGCGCACCGCCCATCAGGATCGGTTCGGTGAGCGACCGATGTAGTGGCACCTCGAAGCCCGGCAGGTCGGTCGTCGTGCTCATACGACAGCTCCGCCGGAGAAGCTGAAGAACGACAGGAAGAAGCTCGATGCGGCGAAGGCGATCGACAGCCCGAACACAATCTGGATAAGGCGCCGGAAGCCGCCGCTGGTGTCGCCAAACGCGAGCGTGAGGCCGGTCACGATGATGATGATGACCGCGACGATCTTGGCGACCGGCCCCTGGATCGAATCGAGAATGGATTGCAGCGGCGCTTCCCACGGCATGTTCGAGCCTGCGGCCTTGGCCGTGCCGGTCAGCGCGATCATCACGACAGACAGCGTCAGCCCCAGACGCGTGGGCTGGACCAGGCTGCGAAGGCGTGCAAGCGGATTTACGGAAAAGCGCAAAACGTGGGCGTGACTCATGAGGGTTCTCCAGAGGGAAGCACGGATGGGGATGGCGGCGGCAAGGCGTCGCAAAGCTGGTAGCCGGCGGCATCGAAGCCGGTCACGCGGGCGATGCGCTCGATGCGACGACGCCGGCCACGGCCGGCGATGTGGATGACGACGTTGACCGCCTCGGCAATCAGCGCGCGCGGCGGATTCACGGCAACTTCGAGGATCAGTTGTTCGAGACGCAGCAGCGCACCCAAAGCGGAGCCGGCATGGATCGTGGCAATGCCGCCAGGGTGGCCGGTGCCCCACACCTTGATGAGATCCAGCGCTTCGCCACCGCGCACCTCGCCGACGATCACGCGGTCGGGCCGCAGGCGCATCGTGGCGCGCACCAGCTCAGTCATCGACACGACGCCCGCGCGCGTGCGCAGAGGTACGTGGTCGTGCGCCGTGCATTGCAGTTCGATGGTGTCTTCGAGTACCAGCACGCGATCGCCGGTGGCGGCAATCTCTGCGAGCAAGGCATTGGCGAGCGTGGTTTTGCCGGTGCTGGTGCCGCCGGCGACGAGGATATTCAGCCGCTCGCGCACCGCATCACGCAAGAATGCAGCCTGTTCGGCGGTCATCATGCCGTCGGCGACGTAGCGATCCAGCGGAATGACGCCGACCACGCGCTTGCGCAGCGCGAAGGCCGGCCCAGGAGCTGCGGGCGGCAGGATGCCCTCGAATCGCTCGCCAGTTTCCGGTAATTCGGCCGTCAGCAGTGGCTGGCCGCGATGTACCTCTGCGCCGACATGCGCGGCGACCAGGCGGATGATGCGTTCGCCGTCTTCCTCGGCCAGCTCGGCGCCCATCGGCGCGCGGCCGGACGAGAGTCGATCAATCCAGAGCGTACGGTCGGGATTGAGCATGATTTCCACCACGTCCGGGTCTTCGAGCGCGGCGGCGATCAGCGGCCCCATCGCCGTGCGCAACATGCGGATGCGCCGATCGAGCGACGTGGTGGCAAAAGACTGCAGCTGCGCGCTCATGAGGCACGCTCCTGCGCTTCGACCTGGGCTGCTGCGTCGTTCTGCCGTGCGGTGTCGGGATTCAGCTCTTCCACCACCTCACGCACCAGACTGCGCCCGCGCATCAGGTGGCGGCCGAGTTGTTCGACAAACTGCTCGAACCGCACTTTGCCCTGCGCGCGAGCGGCATCCTGATGTGCTTCGGGAACCGGCGCGCTGACCGTGAGGAAGTAGCGGACGAACAGCGCCAGCGTCTCGATCTCGATGTTCTGGTCTCGCTCCAGTTTCTCGAACTGGCGCGAGAGTCGGTCGAGCCGTTTGGCAATGGCCGCCTCGCGCTGGTCGCCCGCATCAGGCGAAAGCCAGGACGCGAGCGCCGCGGCGACGATCGACGACTTCGATACGCCTTTCTTCGTCGCCAGCTCATCGAGACGCCGGGCGTGCTCGGGCGGGATGAACAGGTTGAGGCGGTACTGGCTCATAGTTGGAGTCCGTCGTCGTGGTCCAGGGACGCCAGCCGGGCCGTGCGTTGCATGGCCGGGTCGAACTGGCGAGGGAGCGGCAACGGCAGATCGTCGTCATCGAGCAGCGCAAGGTCGCTGTCGGCTGGCGGCTGCTCGGGGCTGTATTCGGAGACTTCGGATAACTCCGGCTGCCTGCGCGGCCCGCCGTCGTCGGCCGTGCCTGTGTCAGCGCCAATCAGGCCAGCGGCGATCGGCGCTGCCGGTACAGTGGGAATCGCCAGCCGGCTCCAGTCGTCGGGGCGGATCGGCGGCGCATCGGCGTAGCGCCCGATGGCGAGCGCGGGCGGTGGCAGCACACGGCGCTTGAAATTGGCGTCGGTGTAGTAGCGCAGCTTCTTCGCCTTAATCGGCGCGACGCTGGACACCATCACCACGGCGTCATCGGTCGGGAGCTGCATCACCTCACCCGGCGTCAGCAGCGGCCGTGCGGTTTCCTGCCGTGAGACCATCAGATGCCCGAGCCACGGTGCGAGCCGGTGGCCAGCGTAATTGCGCTGTGCTCGCAGCTCGGTCGCGGTGCCAAGCGTTTCGGAAATACGCTTTGCCGTGCGTTCGTCGTTGGTGGCGAACGTCACGCGTACATGACAGTTGTCGAGGATCGAGTGGTTCTGGCCGTAGGCTTTGTCGATCTGGTTGAGTGACTGCGCGATGAGAAAACTACGGATGCCGTAGCCCGCCATGAACGCCAGTGCCGTCTCGAAGAAGTCGAGCCGACCCAGCGCAGGAAACTCGTCGAGCATCAGCAGCAGCTTGTGACGGCGTGCAATGCCGTCGCTGCCGTCGAGTGATTCGGTCAGACGCCGGCCGATCTGGTTGAGGATTAGGCGCACCAGCGGCTTGGTTCGGCTGATGTCGGACGGCGGCACAACCAGATACAGCGAGACGGGATGCTCGGACGCAATCAGGTCGGCGATGCGCCAGTCGCATCGCGAGGTAACTTCGGCCACGGTGGGGTCGCGGTACAGGCCGAGGAACGACATGGCCGTGGACAGCACGCCCGAACGCTCGTTGTCGCTCTTGTTGAGCACTTCGCGCGCAGCCGATGCGACAACGGGATGCGGCACATCGCCCAGGTGCTTCGTCGTCATCATTCGGTGCAACGTCAACTCGAACGGACATGCCGGATCGGACAGGAAGTTGGCGACACCGCGCAGCGTCTTGTCCTCGCCTGCGTAGAGCACATGCAGGATCGCGCCAACCAGCAGCGCATGCGACGTCTTCTCCCAATGATTGCGGCGTTCGAGCGCGCCCTCGGGATCGACCAGGATATCCGCGATGTTCTGCACGTCGCGCACTTCATGCGCGCCGCGCCGGACTTCGAGCAGTGGGTTGTACGCGGCCGACTTCGGATCGGTCGGATTGAATAGCAGGCAATGCGAGAAACGTGCGCGCCAACCCGCAGTGATCGCCCAGTTCTCGCCCTTGATGTCATGAATGACGGCGGACGCCGGCCAGCTCAACAGCGTGGGAATCACGAGGCCCACACCTTTGCCGGAGCGCGTGGGCGCGAAGGTCAGGACGTGTTCCGGACCTTCATGCCGTAGGTACTGGCCGTCGTGCAGGCCGAGAAACACGCCCGCCGGTTGCGTGAGGCCAGCCTTGCGGATGTCGCGGGCGTCGGCCCAGCGTGCAGAGCCGTAGGTGGTGACGAGGCGCGATTGCCGGGCACGCCATACCGACATGCCGATGGCGACGCCCGCAGCGGTAACGCCACTTGCAGCGGCGATGACACCGCCCTTGAGGAACAGGCGCGGCGCATAGGCGTCGTACCAGTACCACCACTCGAACAGTCGCCACGGGTGATAGAACGGGATGCCAAGACAGTCGAACCAGGGCGAGCCAAGGCGTAGCTGGTAGCCCAGGTGTGCGGCGGTCCATTGGGTAGCACCCCAAGTTCCCGCAACCACGATGCCGAACACCGTCAGCATCTGGCCGAACAGCACACTGGTCCCGTTCATGCTGGCCTCCGACCTTCTCCTGCTTCACGCAGCGAAAACGCGCCGCGCAGCGAGGAGCATCGGTGCTGTGGTCAGTGCCGGTCAAAGACCGTTATCGGGATAACCGTCTAGGAAAAAGCAAGATCTCGCGTAAGGTCGAGTGAAAAGAAAACACAGCGACCATAGGCACATTGCAACGTGTCGAGAGAAAAATCTGAAAATTCGTGGCGCAGCGCGTGCGATGAGAACTTCGGTTGGCTTACGGCGTTTTGCCGTTACCCATGAAGCGGCGACTAGTCACCTCGGCCACGCGGTTGCAGAGCTCATCGCCCAATATGGCACGATCCGGCTTGCATTTCTGGCGCAGCTCTTTCAATCGCTATGGGTTAGCCTATAAGCGACTCCACCGTCCTGGCTAGCCCAGATGAGGACGCTACCTCTCCTAGTCCGTATTTTCCTCAAGCCACCAACATCGCGACAAGGAAAAGCGGGATCTTCTTCATGGCTCGATTTTCTCCGATTTTTCGCTAGAAGATGGCGTACTGCAGTTGGTCGCGTTGATGATATGCACTCGCTTGATGAAGCGTGTCATTGTCTCAGATGGTTCGGCTTCAAGACGCAACAAGTAGGTCGATAGCATGGGGGATCGACCAGCCAGAGGCCGAGCCACTACGTTTGGGTCAGCGAAGGTCGCGATTTGCGAAGCGCCCGCCAATCCCAAGGCAAAGCCCGCCGACACCAGTGCTAGCATCAATTCGTATGAGGCTACCCTTTCGGCAATCAGTGGCTCCCGATCCACCTGCCGCAGAATCTTATCGACTTGGCGTACATATCCTTCACATGCTTGCGGGTCGCCTAGTACCAACGGATAGCGCAATACTTCTAAAAGTGGAATTCGCTTGTAAGCCAACAACGGGTGCCGCGCCGGCACCATTACCATGAGTGGGTCTCTCCACACAGGGACGGTGGTTATGCCATCGCCCACCTCGTAGGATTGAGCGAAACCCACATCGTACAGGTCATCGTGAAGCCCTTTTATCTGCTGTGCCAACGAGACCTGTGAAAGCCGTATTTCCACTTCGGGTTCCTCTTGGCGGCAAACCGCCAAGAAAGCGGATAGGCGCGAAGGCGTCACCCCGTCCGACAGAGCGACGCGCAACTGGCCGTGGTATCCATTCACCGCTGCTTTTACGCTATCTCTTGCCTGTTGTATGGATGTAAATATGCGGGGGACATACTCCAAAAACAACTTTCCCGCTCGAGTGAGTCGAGTACTTCGAGTGGTGCGAACAAAAAGCTGAACGCCCAAATCTTCTTCCAATTCCTTTATGGCGCGTGACAATGGCGATTGCTCAATATGCAACCGCTCCGCCGCATGAGCAAAGTGGAGTTCCTCGGCAACAGCAAGGAAACAGCGCAGGTGACGTAATTCCATGCAGATAAGATTTTGCCGCGTCCCTACATCACTAGAACGAGGGAAACCGCGTTAGAGAGAGATTGCGCCAGAAGCCGCTTGTATTGCCGAAGCAATCTCGTCTTCGTTGCGTCCCCCATTGATGGCAACGCTTCCCCCAAAGACAAAGTGGGGAACCGAACGGACACCAGTATCCGCCGACTTGACCGCTTCCTCCTCGACGCGGCGGTGCTGTTCAGGATCAAGTGCGATAGCACGCGCCTGCTCGCGGTCAAAACCGTAGTCGGCAGCGATGTCGGCCAGCACATCCGCATCGGAGATGTTCTTGGCCGCGATGAAGTAGGCATCGGTGATTGCAACTGCGAGCCTATGCTGCGTCTTACGCCCAGCGGCTGCCAGAATCACGGCATGAGCCGCCTTGGTCGGATAGGCCCAGAGCTGGCGACTAAGATCCAAGTCGAAACCCGAAGCGCGAGCCTCTCCCTCAGGGCGAGCGAAGGCGACCTTCGGATCGGTGATGCCGTAGCGCGAACGCAGCAAGTCGGGAATATAGAGGCCACTTGCGGGCGCATCGGGCAGAAGCAGGACGGGATGCTGCCGGATATCAACGACCAGATCGGGAAAACGCTCCGCCAGCACTTTATCGAGCCGGTGATGTCCGACGATGCACCACGGACATGTGATTTCAGTATAGAGATCTATTTGCATAACCATCCTCTCGTAATCTGACTTTCGCGCTATGAATTTGAGGATAGTTCAGCATCGATTCCGGTCAGTTGAACCGATATGTCCCAAAGTCGTTTTGCGAGTTCTGGATTTCGCGCGTCCTGAGACGGAGTGCATTCGCCAGAGGGGCCGCGCAATTCGGAAGTTTTCGTTGGCCCGTAATAGCCGCCGGACTTTATTTGTCCTGTCGCCGCTTGCAATGCACCCCACGCGCCCTGAGCCGGCGTGTTGAAAAACAGGCCGATCAGTGACATTACGACGTTGCCCCACCAGCTGTCGCGCGCAAGGCTGGTTCCAGCAAGGCCCGGATGGCAGGCCACTGCCGTAACAGGTATACCCGCTATTCGCAGTCGCCGATCCAGCTCAAAGATAAAAAGTAGATTCGCAAGCTTGCTGGCTGCATAGCGAGGCATCCACTTGTAGTCCTTCACCGCATTAAGGTCGTCCCACTCGATCTTCGCGCCCCTGTGCAGACCGCTGCTTGTGACAACGATGCGCGACCCGGAAGTTTCCGTGAGCTTGGGCAACATGAACGCGGTAAGCGCAAAGCATCCAAGATGATTCACGCCGAACGTCAGTTCGAAGCCTTGCGCCGTGTGCTTCAGCTTCGGCCCTTGCACGCCCGCATTATTGATGAGCACGTCGATGCGTGGCTCCCGTTCGGCCAGTTTTGCTGCGTTCCGCACACTCGCCAGGTCTGCGAGGTCAAGCGGCAGGAATGCGAGATTCGCTTCAGGTGTCTTCAGACGAATCCTGCGAATAGCGGCTTGTGCCTTGACCTCGTCACGGCACGCGAGAAGTACCCTTGCTCGCCGCGCCGCCAACGTGCTCGCTATTTCAAAGCCTATGCCGGTGTTGGCGCCGGTGACGAGAAAGGTCTTTCCCGATTGATCGGGCACATCGGTATTGGTGAATCCGCTCATGGCGTGAACCTTGTCGAAACGTTCCTGGGTCAATGGTTAGCGATGCCTGGCGCCGCACGCACGAACTTCCTGTCGGTCACCTGGTCAACCAGGAACTTCGCAAGATTGCCTCTTGAAAGCTTCATGCTGAGTTTGGCCTTTCCATACCAACCCATGTCCACGCCGCCATCGGCGGGACCATCCTTGAGGTTCGGGATGCGCACCAATGTCCAGTCCAGGTCCGAATTGGCGACCAGTTCGCCAGTCGCCTTGATGTCCTCATACCCCTTGCGCGCGATCACCTTGAACAACAGCGCGAACGCATGGGGTTTGAAGGCAAAGCCATCCTTGGGATCGCGATAGGCAGCCGTAGAAATCTGGATAAGACGGCGCACGCCTGCGTGCTTCATCGCGGCGATGATGTGGGTTAAACCGTGCTTGATCGGCTTATCGCCCTGCACCTTGAGACTGTTGGGACCAAGGGCGCTAATGACCGCATCAGCACCTTGGACGCACTTCGCAATGGCGCTCCGGTCTTGCAGATCACCGACAACGATTTCTACCCTTCCCGCGAACGATGCGAGTTTCTTTGCGTCGCGCGTATAGACCGACAGGTTGTAGCCATGCTTCAAGGCTTCCTCGATGATGTGCCTTCCGGTCGGCCCGGTCGCACCGAACAGCGCGATGGTTTTTTTCCGGGTCATGATGTCACGCAGCCTTCGCCAACAAGGCTTTGATGGCCGTTTCGGTGTTGGCGATTGCGGCCTTCGCCGCATCGGGGCCCAAAACCGTGCCTTCGACACGCACCACTTCAACGTCGGTCAGGCCGATGAAGCCGAGCAGATGCAGCAGATAGTTGGTCTGAAAGTCGAACGGTGCCCAGGCACCTTCCGAGAACACGCCGCCGGTAGCGGTAACGAGATAGACCTTCTTGTCGGTCAGCAGCCCCTTCGGCCCAGTATCGCCGTAGCCGAAGGTGACGCGCGGCCAGGTGACATGATCGAACCACGCCTTGAGCTGCGAGGACGGACCGAAGTTGATCATGCCCGAACCGAGCACGATCACATCGGCGACCTTCAACTCATCGACCAACTCTTGCGCGACCTTCACCGCCTCGACCTGTTCCGGTGTGCGGTCTTCGGGCGACGTGATCCGGCCCTGGATGTAGGCCGGCGTGATGTGCGGCGGCGGATTCGCGGCGAGGTCGCGCACGGTCAGCGGGCCACCCGAGCGGGCCTGGATGCCTTCGGCGATTTCGGTGGCGAAGCGGGTGGAAAGACTGTCGGCCCCGCGCGGACTGGAAGTAACAAGTAGGGTGTGGCTCATGACGGATCCTAGGTATAAAATAAGAACCAAGTAATTCGTTGGTTCTGACTTACCAATCTATACAAAGGATGGTATGGTCCCTTCGGCTTCCCCACAAGAAGGCACACGCATGTCACCTAGTCACATCGAGACGCCTACCGATATGCCTGCACCTGACACCGGCGGCTGTCTAGCGACCCGTGAAATCCTGGATCGCATCGGCGACAAATGGAGCCTCTACATCGTCGCTATGCTGGCGAATGGCACGCGGCGCTTCAACGAATTGAAACGTGGCATCGACGGCATTTCCCAGCGCATGCTGACGCTGACTTTGCGCGGACTGGAACGCGACGGACTGGTCACGCGCACGATGTACCCGACGATTCCCCCGCGCGTCGATTACGACCTCACTGACTTGGGAAGAACGCTGTTGACGCCTGTCATGGCGCTGGTCCACTGGGCGAACGACAACCAACTCGCCATTGCCGAGGCGCATAAGCGTTTTGACGAGGAACCGGAGCCCGATCAGGTCTTGATTCAAGGGGTTGTCTACCAGCGTCGATGAGCGAGCCCCAAGCTGTTAGGCTTGTGCGAATATAGCGGCGTCATCCTACTGAAGGCCCGCGTTGGTGCCCGACTTCCCACGACACACCATCGCGGAGCACCATAGCGGCGAGCTGTTGGCCTAGGCGCTGTTCGATCACTGGCTTCCACGGCACCAGCGAGAAGCTCCTACCGTCGTCGAGCATCGCGTAGCGCCCGCTGGCGAGCATGACACTACGCCGGTAGATGCCGACCAAGCGCTGCCCGTCGGCTGCAGGCCGGTACTCCAGCCCTGTTTCGGTGGCAATGTCCTTCGTAGCCTTCGCCAGTTCGCGCCCTCGAAGTGTCGTCAGCAGATTGCGAGTGAGGACAACACGCTGCCCGCGATGCTCGGCCAACCCCTGTTCGACCAGGAAGTCCGCGCGTTGGCGCAACGCCTCCTTGACCTCGGCCCCAAAGCCTAGGTCACTCAACCCCTTGCCGCCGCCGATCAACTGTTGGTCGAGCCAGGTGGCGCCGATCACGCACGCCTGCCGCTCGATAGACAGGTGCGATTTCAAATCCACACCCACACCGCCACCGAGCCGCTGCGCGTCGTACTGGCGGCCACGCTCGGCCAGATCGTCGGGGACGCGCCAGACACCTTCGGCCTCGCGCTCCACGATACCGGCGCGGCGCAGGGCCTCGAGACGGCGCACATGGGCGGCCACCACTTCGCGCGGGTCGCGAGCGGGCCTGGCTTGGCCTTGAGCTACGGCCAGGTGATGATCGGTGCGATACACGCCATCGACGGCCAGCGCGGCGATGTTGCGGTCTGCAGTACGCACGTCCGCCGCGCCTTTCACTTCGACCACGGCGCCGGTCGGGTACTGCTCCAGTTCCGACTGCGGCGGCAGCGCAACGTAGTGCGCCTTGCCGTCCGTGCCATCGACGATCAGGTATGCCTTGTCGTACAGCTCGTCGGCCAGCCCCTTGCCGGCCACCCGGCCGATAATCGTGCGGCCGTCGTTGCCCGGCTCGAACACGGCCAGCTCGCGGGACTTGCCGCTCATTGCCCGTTGCATGGTGCGGATGATGTCGCCGCGCTCACCCATCGCCCGCAGGGTCGGTTCGGCTTCGGTATGAACGACCCATGCGCCAGGCTGCTGCTCAGTCGCCAAGCCCATGCGCTGCAAGCATTGCAAGCGACCGATCAGCACTTGCCGCTGGCGTTGCAGTCGGGGTTCGGCGAAGTTTTGGACCCGCACCAGGCCATCGTCGCCGGCCTCGCGCCGCAAGGTGCGATCCAGGCCCGTCCACCGCTCCTGATCGACTTCGCGCCGCATGGCGCGCTGCATCTCCAGCTCGGTGCGTGGTCCCAGCCATTCTGTCGCCAGCTCCGACGCCCGCCGGCGCATTCCCTCGGCGATGTAGTCGCGGGAAATAATGAGGTCTTTGCCGGTGTCATCCTTGCCGCGCAGGACGACGTGCGTGTGCGGGTTGTCCGTGTTCCAGTGATCGACCGCGACCCATTCCAGCCGCGTGCCCAGGTCGGCCTCCATACGCGCCATCAGGTGTCGGGTGTAGGTGCGCAGGTCGTCAAGCTGTTCGGCATCCTCTGGCGAGACGATGAACCGGAACTGGTGGCGGTCCCCTTCGCCGTGCTCCTTGAACGCTTCAATGTCAGCATCGTCGGTCGTCGCCCCGTAGGCGTGACTCGGCCCGCCGTGGCGATCGACACCTTCGCGCTCGATGTAGCGCAGGTGCGCGGCAGTCGAGCGCGGCCCGGCCTTCGCCAGATTCACCAGGCGGGCCTTGATCGTGACGCGCCGCGCATTCGCCCTAAGTCCCTGCCCTGCGAAGCGAGCCGCAACGTGGCCGCGCCCTAATCGGGAACCGGGCCGCTGACCAACCCTGCCGGCTGTCTTGCCGAGCTTCGTGCCGGCCTTGTTGGCATGCCGCAGTACTTTGTTGATGTAGGCATCGCCGCGCTGTTTCGGCGCACCAGGCCGGACGCGGAAATGGTCATCGTCACGGTTGCTCATGGAGCGGCTCCATCCAAGGCGGTCGTAGTCCGGCGGACGAAGCACGCTGCTTCGCCAACGCCGATGCAGCGTTGCGCACCTTCGCGGCACGCTGCCGCTCTCTGGCGCGTGCCGCGCCACCCCCATGTGCAGACAAGGTTTCCAAGCGGCCATGTGCCGCGACCTTTTATCTTGCCTTCCGCCTTTGCCCTGCGCTGTCGCTCCGGGCATCGGCGGCCCGGAGGCGCTGCGCTACTCGCAGCCAGCACGCCGGGGAACGCGGCCACGGCCCTCGGCCGCGCGCGTTCAAGGCGATATGCCTGCACGGAGGAAAGCGTCGCCGGATGTCGCTCGACGTGCAGTGCTGATGCACTCGCAGGACACGCGCGATGACACCGCGACGGCCAGCAGAACGACACACCGGCTGGCACGATGAAGCGCAGCGAATCAGCGGCCATCACTGACGCGTCTCCAGCCAGACCGGATGCGCAACACCGATCACGGTGGATGCATCGACCGGCCCGAAATACCTGCTGTCGAACGACGCAGGATTGGTCACGCTCAACAGGAACAGTTCGCCCGGTTCGAGGCGGCGGCACTGCGGCCACGATGGCAGCGGACGGCCCAGCCGGTCGACACTCAGCACGGTGGCCGAAGGCACGTCGTCGATGCGGACGATTCCGCCCGCGATGCACACCTCCTGCGGCGAGACCGCACCGATGCGCTTGAGCAGCGGTACGCGCGTCGGCAGATAGCCGCGCTGCGCAGCAAGTGCGGCGGCCTCGGCCGGCAAGGGGACGAGCACGATGCTGTCCACGGTCAATGGACGTGGCAACGAGCCGGCCCGATGGTCGAGCGGGTCGATGCGATACCAGCCGACCGCCACGCTGTCGGACGGGTTGTAGGTCAGGCGCGGCAGCGGTGACACAAAGGACGCCCAGGCCAGCGCAGCGAAGCCGCAAGCGGCCAGTGTTGCCACGCCGGTACGAGCGCGTCTGTGCGAGCGAGGATGCGACGCGGTGCCGGATGGGGAAATGGTTATCATGGCAGCGCCCTCCCGGCCAGCCAGGCGGCGTGCCGCTCGGCGGTGTACGCGGGAACCGGCAAGCGTGCAGCGAGCCGGTTGCCGAGCGTGCGCCAGTACGCCGGCGATACGTCCGCGGGCGCGATGCCCTGCGCCTCGATGGCGTCGAGCTGCGCCAGCACGGCGCGCACGGCGGGTTCGCCTTCGGCGTGCAGCAGCAGGCGCGCGCCGGGCAGCACGCCGGGGATGCGCTGCGCCGCGTCCAGCGACGCGCAAGCCTGCATCACCATGAGCTGCCAGCGGATTGTGCCGTAGTCGTTCGCCTGCCAGCGGATGCGGCATAACAGCGCGCCCGGCAGGAACACCGCAACGCGACGCCAGCGGTCGAGCCGGATAGTACGGGTCGGCTCGCCGAAGCGCAGATACACGTCGATGCGCTGCTCAACGTAGGCGAGCGAAACGCGCGTCAGCGGCGCAATGCCGGCTTGACCGGCGAGCACCGCGAGCGATGGCGACGGCGCAGTCGTGGCCGCCAGAGCAGATGCGTTCATGAGGTCTTCTCCGGGAACTCGCGTTCCAGCAATACGCGCAGCAGTTCGGCGACGGTCACGCCTTGCATGAAGGCCGATACCTTGATGCGCGCCCGCATCGCGGGCGTGACGTCGAGGGTCAGGCGCGCGGTGTAGAGGTCGCCCTTGTTGAGCGCATCGGCGTCTCCCTGCCGAACCCACGCCTCGGCGTGCGGGTTCGCGGGCGGACGCGCGCCGATGCCGACGCGCTTGCCGTTGCGCTGGCTCATGTCGGCCACCGCAGCAGTTCGTCGGTCAACGCGGCGATCTCGCGCGCGGCGGCGCTGTCGGGTGCCGTCTCGCGTGCGAGCCGGCCAGCGGTCACGCTGTCGGCGAACACGATGCGCTGATGCACGTCCGCGCGCAGCGCGGGCAGCGGCTGGTCGGCGAGCGCGCTGCGCGCCTCGCGGCCGATGACGGTGGTGCTGACGCGCCGATTGACGACGAAGGCCGCGCGCAACGCAGGCCTGAACACCTGCGCTTCACGGATCAGCGCCACCATCTCGGCAGAGGCCCACAGGTCGTAGGGGCTGGGCTGCACGGGAATCAGCACGCGCTCGGCCGCCAGCAGCGCAGAGCGCGCCAAGGCGGCGATGCGCGGCGGACCGTCGATGACGACGTGATCGGCGCGACGGGCAAGCTCCGGCGCTTCCTGGTGCAGCGTCTCGCGGGCGAGGCCCACGGCGCTGAATAGCCGTGGCAAGCCCTGCTGGGCGCGTCGCTGCGTCCAGTCCAATGCCGAGCCTTGCGGGTCAGCATCGAGCAGGATGACGTGCGATCCACGCATTGCCAGTTCGCCGGCGATGTGGGTAGCGAGCGTGGTCTTGCCGACGCCACCTTTCTGATTGAGCAGCGCGACGATCATGGCGCGGCCCTCCCTCCGGAAACACCGGATTCGCCCTGTCGTTTCGGGGTTGCCCACCGAAACGGAGCGCACTTACTACCAGTTAGAGCTTTTAAGTTAGATAAGTTAGCGAGCGCCGAAACCCGCGTCGTTATTGGCTTTGCGGCGATTTCGCACGCCTGATAGCACGATGGGGACACGCCTGATAGCACGACACCCAGCACGCCTGATAGCACGAGGCCGTCCACACGTTGTCCCCGAGTTATCCCCGTGCCGTGAACGGCACGGGCCGGAAGGTCAGCAGTTCGGCGTTGCTGTCTGGCATCCGCTCGATGCCGAGCACGTAGCCCGGTAGTGACTGCCGCGCGACCAGCGCGCGCAGATCGCAGGCGAAGTCGTAGGGCTTCGCCGTGCTGCCCGACTTCTTGTGCAGGTGCCGGAAGTCGAATTGCCAGCCGCCCGGCTGTCTGCCGCCATGCTTGCGTACCAGCCGATACAGCCACCGCTCGATGCCGCCAGTGAGCCGGAAATACGCCGGATCGATGGTCAGCACCAAGGCGGCGTCGAGCACGCCGGCATAGAACCAGTCCGGCAGGATCAGCTCGATGCCCAGCGGCGTGCCGCGAGCGTCGGCCAGTTCCTTCCATTCGTTGATCCACGAGAAGCGATGCAGCCGCCGCCTGGTCGTCTCGCGGATGGAAGTCGCCACCGTTGTCGATTGCAGCCGGTCGAGCGCGGCCTTGAGGCGCTGGTAGTCGCGCAGCGACACACCGCGCCCGATGAAGCGCAGGATCTCGTAGGGCGTGGCCTGCATCAGTCGCGACGGGCGCAAGCCCGCGTCGCGCGCTTCCACGATCTGCGAGGCAGCCCAAATCAGCACGTCCGCGTCCCATATAGTCGCTATACCGTGCTCCTGCGTACCTTCCACGCGGATCGTGACGTCGCCGCTGCGAAAGTCGATCGGCGCCGTGCGCCGTGACTTCGCCAGCGAGAAGAACGGAAAGGCCATCAAGTCCTGGGCGTCGCGCGGCGCCATGTCGCCCGGCAAGGCGCGGAACAGGTCGAGCTGTTCTCGCTCTCGCGATAGGCTGGACAAGGCGATGGCCATGGGAGCGCCTTCGGTCAGCGCGCACGGCTGTCGGCCGAATGGTGTTCGGCGTATTCGGGATCGGACGTGGTTTCGTAGCTGCGCTGGTCGGCCCAAGCATCGAGATCGGCTGCTGCGTACATCACGCGGCGGCCGAACTTGCGGAACTTCGGCCCGTTGCCGATCACGCGCTGCTTTTCGAGCGTGCGCGGCGACAGCCGCAGGTATTCGGCGGCTTCGTCGTTGGTGAGGTAGCGTTGGGGTTGCGCAGGCGCGGCGATGAGTGCGGCAGAAGGCCGCAAGGGAGCAGGACGCATCGGATGAACCTCCATCTGGCAAGAACGCCGGCAGCACCAGCGCAGCCGGATGGAGTCAGTCTCAAGATAGCGATGCGTTGCGCGGAGGGTCGTTTTGCAGCGCTGGCAAAACGACCCTCCCTTGGTCAATCGAGCTGTATCAGGCGGCGGTAGCCGCCGCGCATCAGCGATTGACCGCGCCGCACCAGGCGACGCACGCGCGAGCGTAGGCCGCCGTCCGCGTACCAGCCGGAAGCCACGGCCTCGGCGCCGAACAGCCCTTCGGCTGTCTCGCGCAAGGACGCGCCCGCGAGAGCCGCGTCAAGCGCCTGCAAGGTGTGCAGTTCCAGCAGTGCGGCGGGTTTGGGCCGCGTGCGAGCCACTCCCGCAGGGATGGTCGCCTCCGCCGTTGCCAGCATGTCCAGCTCGGTCGTAATCGCGCGATAGCTTTTAGCGGACGCAGCGCCCGCACGAATGGCATAGAGGTAGGCCATGCCATCGGCCACGCCCGGCGCCAGTGTTAACCGCACGCGGCATCCGGGCCAGGCTGCCGTCAACAAAAGGCGCTTGCCATCGTAGACAAGATACTTGTGGCCAGGGATGCGCCAGAACGCGAAAGCGTCGGCGTCCGGTGGCGGGTCGGCATCCGGGTAGAGTTGGAGCACATCGACAGGATCGGGAAACCAATCTGGATGCGCGTCGCGTGCATCGAGTGTCGGGTCTTCCAGCATGCGCAAGCCCCAGGCGTGAGCCACCGCCAGTTGCCGGCGACCGCGCAGCCAGTCGCGCCGGTAATCGGGATGGCGGCGCAGGTACTCCCAAGCCAACGTAGGGCCGTCGAGATGCAACACATACAGGTACGCAGCGGTGGGATACCAGGCTTCAGAGCTCCGATCGGCCATGACGCAACCTCCCGTTTAACAGGGACGTCGCCATGAACGTCGAACGTGCGAGCTACGGCATCAGCAACATCAAATCGCCGACAACGAAGGCACAAACTCAAGCGGTAACGAGGACCAATTAGCTCCGAAGCCTTGCGCGTCATCCCAGTGCGACGGCTGCGCAGCACAAAAATGGTGCGCAGCGTCGGACACCCTGCCGCAAGTCGCTCTGTACATCATGGTCCTTTCGGTCACGGTCGCACCCGTCTGGCGCAAGAATATGGTTCAAGACCGTATTCGTCTGACGTTAGACCAAAAAAGACACAATACGCCCCCGGTCAGTCGGAGATTGAGCCATCGCGCTCTGCGAGCACGACGTACTCCGATAGCGGCCGTACCGCGTGGAAATACAGATCGCGTAGGACGGGTCGTTGTAGCGGCCCGACGATCCCGGCCAGGTCAGACAGCCTGACCGTCCCGAGCGCCGGCATCCCGATCCCGAGATCGATCAACCCCCAAGCAGTATCGCCATCGGCCGGATCGATCGCGGCCAGCAGCCAGGTCGCGTGTGCGTCCGGCGTGAACAGGCGTACTGCCGGCAGCGGGTCAATGCTTTGACCGGCTGCGCGCGCTGCACCGACGGCGAGCAGTTGCGCACGTTGTTCGGCAGTGACGAGCGGCTGTGTCATAGCAGGGAATCTCTAGAACCGACGATGTGGGGAACCGCTTTGGCGCCAAGACGCGCATGCATCGAAGCGGATATCGGCTTTTGCGCGGAAATACGAAGGCATAAGGCATCGAATCCGTAAAGGCACGGAAACGCACAACCGGAATTGTGCAGGCCAGAAAAGACACGGATGTGATTCACCGGTTCTCTCGAAATCCGCCGATACGGATTTCAGTAAAAGCACACGGGCAGACCAAATATCTGCCAGTGAGTTAAAGATAACGTGGTTTTAATTGTCCCTCGATTGGACGCTTCTGTCCATGCAGAAGCGATCCATCCAGCCAGGCCGGCCTGCCGGCGCCACCACCTTCGATGCCGAACTGGCGCAAGCCTTCGGTGCGGCGGTGCGCGCACTGCGAACGGAACGCGGGATTGCGCAGGAGTCGCTGGCTAACCTGGCCGGCATCGAGCGTTCCCATATGGGTAAGGTCGAGCGCGGCGAGCACATGCCCACGCTGGCGATCATCTTCAAGATCGCCGGCGCGCTCGGATGCAGTACGACTGTAGTGATGGCTGAAACGGAACGCCAACTCACGGCGTCCGACTCATAAACGTCTCGGGTAGCGCCCCGTCGCAAGAGATGGGGCGCGGTGGGCGGCGTTAGTCCGTCTGCTGTGGCTTGCTGCGCGACCAGATCAGGTCGTGCGTGCCGTCTTCGTTCTCGATCAGACGGGCGTAGACCGTTGCCGGGAACGAAGGATCGTCGAGGGTCACGGACACGTAGGGCCGTTCGGCCTTGCTGACTTTCTTCCACGCCGCGCCGATGTCGTGGCCGGCCGCCTGCACGCGGAAGTCGGGGGCGTTCTCGCTGTCGCCCTTGTCGTTGGGAACCAGCTTGACCTTGACGCTGAGCATCAGGGTACGGAGCGTGCCGGTGAAGCCGTCTTTCTCTGCGGTGAAGGTGCCGATGTTAGCCATGATGTTTCTCCTTTCGGGTTGAACAAGGTCGCGCCGGTGCGTCCTTGTTGTGAACCGGCCGGCGGGGGGACGGGCTGGCCGCACCGCTGGCGGTCGCAACGCAGTGGAGAACCTTGAAGCGAAAACAATTTGTCCCGCGAGGAAGCCGCGCAGCGGCGGGGAAATTGTTTTCGCTGGAAGGTTGCGGCCATGAAGCCCGAGGCGAAGCCGCGCCCTCGCCAGGATTCACGACAAGCCAAGGACGCATTGGCCGCCCGCTCCCGAAAGGAGATATGGCTGCCCCGGTATCCCCCGCATGACGGCTGCACCGGCTTGCGCCCTGATGCGGGCAAGGACAACCGCCAGCGACAAGGCAAGAACGCCCTTGCCGCCAGCAGGCGGCCCTCATAGTTGAGGGGTGGCGTGGAAGCTCCATAGCAAGGCGGGCGGCGTGTCGGTGAACCGTCCTTCGTGACGACCAGGCGGCGAACTGCCAGCGTCGAGGACAGCACGCTTTGGCACAACCTGCCGCAGCAAACCAGGGCTTAGCCCCATGAGCCCCGCCCCTTTGCGGCGGGGCACTATCAAAACCGTGCCCGCGTCAGCGGGAACCGATTCGCTGTGCCGCGCGCAAGGCTATTGCGCGCCCGCCGCGTCGCCGCCTGGTCAAAGGCGGCGACGCGGCGGTTTTGGGGTGGACGTTGAAACCGGGCGCGGCGGACCTGCCGCGCCCGGATCGGGTAGAAAACTCCGGCGCGATGCGCCGGGGTCATGCTGCGGTCTTACACAGCCAGCGCGTGCGTTTCCTCCACCTCGGCGGCATCGTCCGGCGCGTCGGCCTCGTCCGCCACCATCGACACGCCTTCCGGCTCGGTGCGGTGGTCGATCTGGAACACAGCGGGCATCCAGCCAGTGCCATCCGCCAACCGCTCTGCTTCGCTGGCAATGTCGCCCTTCTTCAACTTCGACAGGCGGGTAACGTGTTCCGGGGCGTACTGGTTCACAGCGTCCAGAATCGCGGGCTTGGCGATGTGGCGGAAATAGCCCTCGGCGGTCGGCTTCCACCATGCGGCCATGTCCAGCCCTACGGCCTGCGCCAGTTCTGCGCCGGGTTGCTGCTGCGAGGCGCGTGGCGTCACCACGTCCACCGTGGAAGCCATGCACACGGCCAGCAGGCGCACCAGCTCGTCTTGCGATTTCGCCTGCAACGCGGCGAACAGGTCGGCGCTGTCCTGCGGCAAGGCTTCACCCACGACTTCCTGCAACTCGCACAGCGCCACAGCAGCGGGTGATTCCGGCACGTCCGGGGCCATGCCTTCCAGCCGGTCTTGCACCTTCAGGCTCACGCCGAGCGGCAAGCCGTCGCCGCAGGCGTCGGCCTGCAATACGGTCTGCACCATGCCATGCACCAGCGCGGCCAGCGCAACGTGCGGATGCCGTGCGACTTCGATTTGCAGCGCCGCCGTGCGGTGGGCGCTCAATCGCTGAGCGAGCCGGTCGGACAGGCTCGCGGGCTTGGGTGCTTCGGCGTCGTGGTCTTCCTCGTCGTTCGCACCGTCGCCCACGCTGAAATCCTGCCGCAGCTTTTCCAGTGTCCGCAGCGCCTTCGCCTCGGCCTCGCGCAGCAGGCCGCGATGAATCACCGCTTCGCCTTCGCGGTCGAGCGTGACGATGGCACCGGCCACGGCGCGCATGTCCGGGGCATAGTCGCGCAAGCCTTCTTCGATGGCTTGCAGTTCTTCGGCCACCTGCTCGCGGCGTGGTTCCAGCGCCACGGTCTTGTCCTCGTCCTCGGCATCGTAGGCTTCTTCCAGTTCGGCATCGAGCTTGTCGAGGCGGGTTTGCAGGGACGCGATGCGACGGGCTTCGCGGCTCGTCGGCTCGCGGCGATGGCGCGTCGCATTCTGGAACTCCTGCCGTTCGGCGAGGCTCATGTGCGGCACGGCGTCCACCCACGCCCAACCCTCGGCGCGCACGTCCTCGGCCTGCTCGTCCAGCTTGCCGCGCACCAGCGTTTCCAGCAGCGCGGCATCGGTCAGGTAGGTGCCGGCATCGCCTTCCGCGAACAGATCGCGGCGGATGCCGCCGCCTGCCTGCGTGTAGGCGTCCAGCCCGACGAAACGCACCAGCGGATGCCTGGCAGTGATTTCGCGCTCGGTCAGGCGGTCGCGCAACGCGGACGCGCCGCGCTGCCATTCCGGCGCACCGTAGTACGCGGCTTCCTGTTCGGCGTGGTCGTCGGTGATGGTCAGGGCCATCAACTGCTCCAGCGTCACCGCGCCCGGATTGCCGCTGCGGTAGTCGGCCAGCAGGCGCGGCGAGACGTTGGCGAGCTTGAGACGGCGCTGCACGACCAGCGGGGACACGCCGAAGTCGGCGGCAATGTCCTCGATGGGACGGCCTTCCTTGACCAGCGCGGCGAAGGCCGCGAACTGGTCGGCCGGGTGCATGTTCTCGCGCTGCACGTTCTCGGCGAGGCTGACGGTACGGGCGGACGCATCGGCCACCAGCAGGCACGGCACTTCGTAGTCGGCGGCGATGCGCTTTTTCTTCGCCAGCAGCTTCAACGCAGTCAGGCGGCGGTCGCCTGCGACGACTTCGTACTGTTCGCCATCGGTGGACAGGATGACGATGAGGTTTTGCAGCAGGCCGACGCGGGCAATGCTCGCGGCCAGTTCGGGGATGGACTGGCGCGGGGTCGTGCGGACGTTGCGCTTGGAACGGCTCGGCAACAACTGCGACAGCGGAACCAGAATCAGGTTCTTGGTCGGGTCGGCCACTTCCAGAGGCGCGGCGGTTTCGAGGGCGATGGCTTCGGTTTTGGTAACGGCGTTCATGGTGACAACTCCTTGCGGTTAGGGATGCAGCAGCGAGAGAAGCGGCAAGGGCTGCTGCCTGCCCCTGCCGCGTGGGGAATCAGGCTTTCAACTGGCGCAGGCCATCGGCCAGCAGCCACAGGGCGCGATTGAGGCGAATGCCGTTGTCGATGCCCTGCACCGGGCGCGTGGTCTGGCGGCGACCATTCGCGGCGCAGGCGGACAGGCCGCCTTTGATGAGGTTTTCTTGGGTGCGGTTGAACACGCTCCACAGGTCGCGGCGGCTGTCGTCGTGACGGCGCGGCATCAGGATTTGCGATTCCGTGATGGGTGCGGGCGTTGCCTCGTCGTATTTCAACGCCAGCGCAGCGCGGGCGAATACTTCCGCCTCGCCGCTGTCCAGCGTGATCGACTGCATGGCATCGCGGGATGCCTGCGCGCGGTCGAAGCCGTGCAGGACTTCGTAAGCGCCTTCGATGACGTGCCCGGCCACGTCGCCCTTGTGGGGTACGCGCACGTCCGCCACGGTGTCGCCGCAGACAAGGCCATTGCTGCACACGAACCGGAACATGCCGGCGAGCATCTGATAGCTGCTCGTCCCGTCATGGGAGTTCAGCAGAATGATTTCGTTGGCTTCGCGTCCGTTGATCTGGCTGGCGTGGCGCAGCCGGATCATGTGCTTGGTGTAGTCGCGGCGGTCGTCCTGCCGCACGCGGGTCTGGCACACCATGAAAGGCTCGAAGCCTTCGCCGCGCAGCTCTTGCAGCACCGTAGCGGTGGGGATGTAGCTGTAACGCTCGGAACGGCTTTCGTGCGGGGCATCCGCGAAGATTGAAGGCGCTACGGCGCAGATTTGATCGTCGGACAAGGGATATTCCGAACGCAGTATCGGCGAGCGCGAAGCGAAACGGGAAGCGAGTTGCATAACATTTCTCCTGACAAGGAAGGGTTTGCTGTTCACCGCAACCGGATTCCAAGATTCGGAGCCCGCCTTGGACTTCCGGTGCGGTCGGCACGAGGAACCCGGTTGGCCTCGTTGCCACCGTCTTTCCTGAGTTCATCGCCCGCGACGGTCAGGAGCCCGCGGCCGTGTGCCGTCAAGGAGAAAAGCGCAGGGTTGGTGCGGCCCGCAGGCGCAGCCGAGGACACGGCCCTGCGCGCCTTGACGGCACACGGCCGCGGGCTACAGTCGCGGACAAGGGGATGAAGTCAGGGAAGATGGCTGGAGAGGCAACGGCCGTCCTGTGTGCCGATCGCACGCAAGCGAAGCGCGCAGGCCCGGATCTTGGAATCCGGGCCGTAGGCGTCAGCGATGGAAGCCCGAAGGGGCGAGACTCGCGCAACGAGGCTCGATGCAAAGCACGACAGCGCGACCCTGCAAAGCCGGGGGACGCCCGACTCGATTATCCTTGCTGGATGTACGAACGAATCGGGATGATGGGGGCAGAACTACAATGCGACTGGACGCGCAACGATGCAGGAATATCTTAGGTTTAGGGGAACCCTTTGCTACTCGATGGAGCTTGGCATTGCTGTTCGGGCCATTAGCCTACTGCGTATATCGCCTGATGCTGCCATGGATCGTCAGCCAGTTCAGCTTACAAGACACGGCGCGCTATACAATAGCGGTGGTCTACGGTCCGTCCGCCTTGTTGCTTCTCGCATTTTTTCTTGCTCACAAGCGTTGGTGCTATCCCGACATCCGTTTCATTGGTGACATTCGACGCCAGCATTTGATACACGGCATTCTGGCCGTATCCACCATCTATCTGACGACTTACGGCGCAGCGCTGTTGCTTGGGCAACCACGTGAAGTCAGCATGACATACCTTTACGACTTCAAAACACCAGTGCAGGTAGCAGTGATGGTGGCCTGCCTGCTATTGCTTCCGCCTGTCGTGGAAGAAGTCGCTTTCCGCCATTTTCTGCTTTCACTGTTCCCCTTCAAGGCAAATGGCTGGACTGCGTTGATTGCTGCCATAGGTACAGCGAGCTTCTTCTCCTATCAACACCGCGCAATCTATCAGCACCCAACAACCTTCTTAGCACTGTTCGCGCTCGGCCTTGTGTTTGCGCAGGTACGAATTCGCTCCAATGGCCTTGCACTTCCAATCGGATTGCACGCCTACGCTATCGCCTTCGCATTGGCTTGCGATCAAGTGGTCGCACACATTCAAACTTAACCCAAATAAAACTGCCAAATAAAAATGAAAATTTGGAAACCCGTAATTGACGAAGGCGCTGGTTACCTATTTAGCTTGAGTGATTCGCTTAGCGTTACCGAGACGAAATTTCCGGGCATATTGGCTTCCGTAACAGATGGAACCATGATCGTTGCTAGCGACTATTCCGGTCAGCATAAGGAAGCAACGCACGAAGCCTATTCGTTTTTAGTCACCACTGATCTAGCGCTGAACGAGTGGCTACCACTATTGCGAGAATTCCGAGAACAGTGGCTTCCTGACGGACGGCGCATCTCCTTTAAGAAACTAAACGAACCCGTTCGCTGGCGGGCTTTGCCAGCCTTTCTTGAAGCCGCAGGCAAACTCAGTGGAAATCTCATTACTGTCTTAGTTGACCGGCGAGTGGAAAGCTTCATCGATGGTGGCTCAGAATCGGCCATAAATGTGTTTCCCGACTGCTTCCCTCCGCAAACCAAACACGGAACCGTCGAGAAAATGCTACGGTTGGCAAGTTTTGTTGCGCTAATTCTTTCAGGTTTACGCCAAGAAAACCAACCTTCAGTGTGGATAAGCGATCACGACGAGACACTGGACAGTCATGAGAAACGCGAAGGCTTCGCAAAGTTGGCCACCTATCTGACTTTTGGCTTGACGGGCTGGAGAAATGCTGCGGATCACTTGTTCGGGACAACGGAATCACCAACGGCACCGTACTGGTCTGAGGATGTCGCCGCATTGGCGGATCTAGCAGCAGGCGCATACTGCCAGATGAGCAACTATCTTCCTACCTTTCTGGGCAAGGAGACTTGGCAGGTTCTGTTGGCTTCTGGTGATGTTGAAAGTCAGCGCGCTCGTACAATCGGCGACTGGCTCGCAGCCGGTAATCCGACTCTGAAACACGTGCTACTTCGCTTGGAACCGGATGACCGCGGTGAAGTCAGATCATCTGCGCAGGCCTTTTCCGGCAAGATCCGCTACTTCTTTGAAGCACCGTCGACAGACCAACCTTCTACATGACTCAGACGCAAAGATCATATGCCACATCCCATAGTACCGTGGAGAGACATTGCACCTAATTACTATCGAGGCACGATTCTGCTGGGCAATGGAGCGAGCATTGCCGTTTCGCCAAGCTTTGGCTACGGCTCATTGCTAGACCATGCCCAACGAGCGGGCTTGATAGCAGTGGACGTGCAGCAACTCTTTCATTCTTTCGGAACATCTGATTTTGAGCTGATCCTGCGACTGGTTTGGCAGGCGTCCAACGTTAACAGGTCACTACAGATACCAGACCATCGCACCCATCAAGCCTATCTAAATGTTAGGGAGTGCTTGATTGAGGCTGTTCGCGGCGTACATCCTGCGTATGATCTAGTGACTGATCGCTTACCCAGCATGTACCAGTTTCTCAAAGAATTCGATACCGTTCTATCGTTGAACTATGACTTGCTGGTCTACTGGACAATGACCTATGGACTCAATGTTCAAGATGGCCACTTATTCAAGGATTGCTTCGTTGGGGGCATGTTCGATGATGCTTGGCAGAGATTTCGTGAGCCTTATAGGGAGCGGACGAACACCTTGGTCTTCTACCCACATGGAAGCTTGGCTCTGTGCCGAACTGTGGTGGAACAGGAGTTCAAGATTCACAATGCCGGAGAAGGCTTGCTGGAGGCAATTCTTGCGGAGTGGCGAAGCGAACGAGTTGTACCGCTATTTGTCAGCGAAGGAACGATGCCGCAAAAAGTTTCATCTATCCAGAATAGCTACTACCTATCTACGGTGTACCGCGAGGTGCTCACGTCTCAACGATTCACATTGACGTTATTCGGTTGGGGACTCGGGGAGCATGACAGACATCTGTTACGACGGATGCGTGGAACTGGTATCCAACGGGTGGCGGTCTCCGTTTTTCGTGGCGATCAGGTTTATTGCAACTATGCACACCAAGTCATTCAAGATGATTTAGGGCCGGTCCATGTGGATTTCTTTGATAGTGAAAGTCCCGGATGCTGGATTCATGCGATGCCGCTGGTGTTACCAAGATTCGGCTGACGCAAAGTGCTAACCGATACTACCGAGCTGCGCCACTTCGATGGATAAATCAGACTTCTTCGATAGCTCATTGTTCGAAACCGAACGGCCGGATGGCCCTTTTCTCATGCCATGGCCCTTACCCGGCAACCCTGGCGCCCTCCTCTCTTTTTGCCGTTTCGGCGATTGGCAGAGGTTTCTTGAAGCACGTCGGCTACATCCCGCGATACCGGAAGTTGTGGGGAGCAAATTTCGTCGCGCACAACGGCTCTATCTCCTCGCATGGATCGACTTTGACCTGGTAAAAGCGGGGGAACTGGTTGCCTTGACCGCGCTGGAGTTGGCGCTAAAGGATCGCTATGGAGGGTTCTTCATCCAGCAGGAGGCGCGTAAACCTGGTAAGCAAAACCACAGCGAGCGCACTCCACCGCTTGCTCAATTGCTCGAACACATGGTTGAAAAGGATGGACTCACGGACGAGTCGCTTGCCTTCACGAGGTTATATGGCGGCTCCGTGATTTCGCGGCTTTATGAAAGCAAAGCCTCTCGCAATGCAGCAAAGAAGAACGGCATACCCAAAACTATCACGCTGGTTGGAATTCGCAATTCACTTGCGCACGGCGATCCTTTCGATGGACTGCCATGGGGAGGACTGCTCGAACTGACACGTGATTTGATCGAGTATGCATATCGGTGGTACCTGCAGGAGATCAAGCTCGCTTAAGCACGGCTCGGTACAAGATGCGGAGTACAGCCCGCAGGCCGAACGACGGGACGGCTTGGAGCGTTGGCATGCTTAAGGTCAAGCTACGCCCTCGTCTTCACCATCAGCTAGTGCTCGAAGAGCAGCAGTGTGCTCAGGAAGCACACGATCTCTGAGTACATCATTGGCCCAGTCGGAAAGATCGGGGATGTTGCGCAGCCGCACTGTACGCAATGCAATTATTAAACGATGTAGGAGTGGTAGAGACCCGGTTTCGATCGCAGCGTCCACCCAGGTGTCCACATGCGTCCAAGGACGCGAAAGAAGATCGGCCATTGCCTGCGTCGCGGCCTCGATGGGGCTTTGATCGTGACAAAGAACTCGACCGTGGTCGCCTAGGTCGTGTTCAAGATGGCCCAGCCCTTCTTCGTTTGCCCGTAGCAAGAGGAACGGGCACTGGCCGATGTTCAGCAGCACCCAAGCGTCCATGCGCTGACTGTCGTCATCTACCCTTGCCGTTGGGAGCCGGGCAAATTGTCCAAGGATCATCCAAGCCGTCGTGTTGCCATACGTGCGCGAGCGCTCCGCTCCGAGATCAACGGGTTCGCCACTGACGTCACCGTGCCGATTCGACAGCCAAGCCTTCCCATCTTCAATCTTCAGGTAAATCAACCGGCCATCCGGCGCGGCCATAGCAACCAGTGCATCTTCGACGGGTTCCTCCGTAGGCTCAATGGCGAGAAGGCCGCTGATGATTCCAGAGCTGAATCCACCCGTCTTCTCCGCCATGCTGCAAATCGCCTGTGCACCGACCAAATCCCCGAGATAGACCCCAGCCAAGCGGTGACCAAGCCAAGTACCGGCCTCCTCTGGATTTATTTCGGCGCGCCGCGCGAGTTCATCACCGACGGCGTCGGCAAACTCTAAGAGAAATGCAGCAGGAATGGTAGGCACCACAACATCTTCCCTGCCCGCGTGACGATAGGTGCGGACGGCGCCCTTGGATTTGAGTTCGGCTACCACATGGCGGGCTTCGTCGGAAAGCGCATCCTGTCGCACAACAAAGCCACTTGCTGCCGCCAAAGCAAGTTCAGCCGAACGGGCACCCGCATCTGCAAGACTGCAACGCGCAAGCACGCGGTAACCGCGAAGCAGATCATCTTGCTCCGCATAGCTCCGGCGCGCCGCGTTCATGAGTTCTAGGCCGAGCGCCGGCGGAAGAAGCAAGGTGCTATCCGGGTCTTGATGTCGCGGATCACGGGCAGCATCGTCGTAAATCGTGCGAAGTACCCACGGCGCACGGTAATCCTCTGTGTACTCCGCGCCCTGCTGGAAGTAAATCTTGTGCTTGGCGAGATTGCGTTGCGCTGCCTGAAACTCTTCTAGGCCCAAGGGACCGATCTCGATCACCTCTGCTTGGGTTCCCATCGCCGTCTGGGTACGGCCGTTTGAGGCCTTGGTTAGCTGCTCTGCACGGTCGGTGGTTAAGATAACGTTGAGTTTCTCGCCCGGCCGTAGGCTTGCCAACTCCTCCAAATCCTCAGCCATCCGCGTGCCCGGCTCCACATCGTCGATTGCAAGCAAGAGGGCCGGCCCTGTTGGCCCGGTCGACATCCTTCGCAACCACTGGCGAGCATCGTTGGCAGTGAGATTCCACTCAAGCTCAGTAGCGAATAGATTCGCCAATGACTGAAATAGCCCAGGCCCTGATCCCCGCAACAACAAGATGGCCAAGTCTTCGCTATCGCGATTGCGTAAAGCAAGCTCACGCAGACAACTGCTCTTTCCGCTCTGCGCCGCACCTTCGACGAAGGTGAATGTCGTACCAGCCAACGCTGACTTCTTTGCGGCAAAAGTAGAGAGACGAGGAAACAGCAGAAGTTGGGCGAAGGGGCGATCGGACTGACCAGGTGGATTAGTCATCTCGTCCAGCAGCCTAGCTGTTGCCGATCGCACGATAGGCACCCAGACACCAATTTCCCGCCCCATCAAAGCTTCAGTCGCCCACCGCATCTCCGACGACGCCAACTTGGCAGCATTGGTAAGCAAACGGGCTACCTCAGTCGCGGCGTCTTGCTCGCCGGACCACGGTTGGCCTGTATTGGCGTCGTAGATAAGGGTTGTCTGTCCATTCGTGACAACTACAAGGGGAGGCCGTGGAGTCAGTTGGTTTGCGTAGCTTTGCGCTTGCTGATAGTCCGCATGCGTGAGTTCGAGATCCTCGCGCTTAAGCTCCACCACGGCGAGCGCTCGCTCACCATGAAAGATGATCACATCCGCTCGCCCGGTCTTCTCCCATTCGGCTGCGCTATCGAATTCATGCGTTTCGCGACCTAGGCGTACTGTGAACCGCCGTTGTTCGGTCAGTTGCTCGCGAGGAATATTGGGAAAAGCAGTGGACAGCGCTGCCGCCAACCGACTCTCTAGCTCGGCCTCAGGACGAACGGAAGACAACACTTGCTGGTCTTGTTTTGCGTGAGGCATAGCGGCGATTCCTTAGGCCCAATCCCGCAATGACTTGACTGCGGCATCCATTTTTTTCAGTACTGATCGCAGCGGCGGGCAATCAGGATAGTGCTCGATCAAGAGTTTCTTTGCTTGCGCCAGACTCTGCACGTGGCGCTCGCGGTCGGCTTCGGCGAGTGTTCGTGAAAACGTCGATCCAGACTCGTGGTAGTACAAATCGAAAAACTGCTCGTTCGGTAGTTCAGCATGGTTGTACTCGCGCTGCGTCCACTCGTCGAGTTCACTGCGAATCGCATTGACGCGGTTGTAGACACCCTTGCGGTGGTAGGTGTCCTTGAGCACCGACTTCAGCAGGCGACCGACATGCGCGTGCGCCTCAATCGGCATCCTGCCCTTCGGACGGCGCTGCGGACCAACGAAGGTCTGGACATAGCCAATCGAATTGCGCTGGCCATTTTGCTCACGCGGCGTCTTCGCCTTGTCCTTCGCAGCAGCAGCCTTGGCGATAGTGCCGGGGCTCACGAAGAACGGTGTCATTGGTGCGGATTCTCCGTCCCATGCGGCTTCGACAACGGGTGAAGGCAGCTTGTCCAGCGCCACCGCGAGGGGTTCCAGCGGGATGCCCTTCGTTTCGTCCGCGATCAGGTAGAGACGGGAACCGACATCGGGCGCGTACATGCCCGTCCACTCAGGCTTGACGATGATGAAGCCATGTTCCTTCGCCCAGGTCTCGCGCTCCTGCCCCTTGCCTTCAACGGCCTTCTCATAGGGCTCGTCCGCAAAGAGATAGCGCTTCGTTTGGCGGTCATACCAGATGCTGTAGTGGTCACGGCCAGGAACCGCATTGCTCGACCGCCCACTAGGAAAGGCGCGGCTGTGGCTCTTGGACGGACGCAGCTTCGTCGCATCCATGAAATGCAGTGCACGTGCGGCTGCACAGACCGCACGCCGAGCCGCCGACTGCGAACTTTGCAGGTGCTCGCGCGCCAGATGGTCAGGCCCCTCGGCACGGAAATCCGCCAGTGCGCGATGGTTCTGCAACTGGAGCCCCGTGATGAGATCGCCCCACGGGACGGACAGCCAGATGCTCAGCGTTTCGCGTCCGGTCCCGCCACCATCGCGGTCCTTCCAGTAGGAAGTCAGGAATACACGGTGGCCGGGGCGAATACGCTCCGTCTTGGGGGCAGCGCGCAGCACATTGCCCGCATGGCGGAAGTTCTGGAATCCCGCTGCCTGCGCGGCGGCATCCAAGGCTTGCGTGTGCTGGATGCCCCGCTCGAACTTGAGCGATTTAGCGAGGCGTTTGATGCCGTCCATCGTGGACGGCCGAATGGCTTCACTCGACATGACAAGTTCTCCCGGTTCATGGCGAAACGTCACCCGTCTGCCGCTTCTCGAACCTGAACATGACATGCGCAGGAAGAGAGGGAGTTTGCCGGCAGTGCTGTCAACAGCTTTGCTATGACGGGTGGCAGGCTCCTGCCCGAAGCCTTGCCGACAGTATCTCACAAGCCGGAATAGCGTGCTATGCTAACCAATGGTTGCCGTCACCTGCCGCACGCGCCCTTTGGGGTACGACGAAGACGGAGCATTCCAGAGCCCTACCCAATCCATGTTTGATCCCTTGGGCGGCCCGCAAAGCGTGCACCGGCTCGACGCCCGACGGAGATCAATATGGACACCCAGCAGCTCAAGGTGTTCGCGGAGCGCTTGCGCGCCTGCCTCGAACGCCACAACCTCCCCCTCAAGCACGGTCAGGCACTCGACCTGATCGCAGCCATTCCTGGCTTGCGTAACTGGCCCGAAGTGAATGCGTTCCCCGCTCGCGTATCGGCTGCGCAATGGGACAGCAATTCGGCTGATCGGCTCGCCAAGCGCATTGCGAAACAGCATGGCCTGATCCTGCCGGTGGATGAAATGCTCCAAACACTGGAGCCATCGGCCGCCAGCGTTTTGAAGGTCTGGCCCGACGGCCCCGTGCCCGGCGTGTACGTGACGACCTCTCAAAAGGCCATTGACGCGGCCATCGCCAAGTACGAGGCCGCCACCGACGGCGCACTGCTCTATGCGGAGAACGCCGGCCGTTCTTCGGACGCGGCCATCGACTTGGGCGAACACGGCCTGTTCTCCCGCGGCATGGACCGACTGCCTAGCGGCACGCTGGTCGTGGTCGGCCCCGTGCCGTTGACGCAGGAATCGTGGAGCGACAACAAGGACCGGCTGAACACGGCGGCCAATCTTGCCTATTCGTCCTCGCTGCGCGTCGTGGTCTTGGCAGAGACGCCGCTGCCCGAGAATCTGCACAGCGACATCGACCTGCTGCTGCGGCCCGACGATGAAGGTCTCGACAGCGATCCCGTTGACGTGCTCGGGATCGTCACCGAATCAGGCGATCTGCAAGTGGTACAGCCGTTTGTGCAGCGTCGAGCAGCGCCGTCGGCTGCGCAGCACTTCACGACGAGTCAGCGTCTGCCGCAGCTACTCGAAGATGCACTGAGGCTTGCGGTGGCAAAGCGTCCCTACGGGATCATTGTGCTCGGCATTACGCCTGGCGATACACAGCGCAAGGCATTGCTGGAGGCCGTTCTGCCTCTGACCGAGCACGCAGGGCCAGCCGTTCGCATCCAACCGACGTTTCGCCCTGGCTACGGGAAAGACGATTTCCCGTTGTCACCGCATTTCGAGGGGCTTCCGGTCTTCCCATCCATCGAAAGCGCCTATGCGCATGGCTATCGTCGTATGGTGATCGAGTCCTCCCATCACGGCGCCGGTGACGCAATCGCTCGGCATGCGCATGAGGTGTGCTTCTTGATTCGTTCCTTCTCGACCGAGGTTGCTGGCGCATGGATGAGCAGCCTGCCCGCTCTGATCGATAAGCCCAATGCACTTGATGTCATCACGGCAGTCCTGTGCGCTGCCGACGTGTCCGCCAAAACGGGGACAGTGACGATTTGCGACGCCTTTGTCGGCGGGTCGTCACCAGCCCCCAAGGATGACGACATCGACAGGCTGGCGGAACACATGGAGGCACATCGCGCCGTGCGATGGCAGGAGCAGTTGGACGCATTGCTGGCCGCCCGCACGGTGACACCTGCACAAGCCAAGAAGGCCCTGCGTCGGCACAACGTAGACGACTACCTGGCCTCACGCAAAGCGGCGCAGGTGTAGAGCGTGGCTGCATAACAAGGAGCCGGCAGCGGTGATGCACACCGTTGCCGCCCCTACAACAACGAAAGGACATAGGCGGCAATGAAAGCTCATCCATTTACTCGCCCCACCATCAACGCTGCGGTGGAGTTCCTTGCGGAAATGTTGACGCAGGCGAAGTTCGATCAACTCGTGGTGCGGTTGGGGCTGGACGACGAAATTCCCCAGGGGCCGGCAAAGAGCGTGACTGCGAAAAGCGCCGTACTGGCACGTCTCGTCAACCAACGCGCAACGCAGATTGTCAGCACCTTAGACGGCCCCGTGACTCTGGCTGAAGCTGCGGTACGCGAAGCCGTTGGAGTGGCCGTGCCGCAGTATGCGAAGACCGAGCAGGAGCGTCTTCTGCGAGGGCTGGCGCTCGACGGCTACGTTGTGTCCTGGGATGAGGACGCCCGAACACCATTTCTGCGCGCGGCGTTGCCTGGCGAAGTGGATCTTCCTGAGGCCGATGATGAAGTTCACCAACTGTTGAAGCAGTTCGGGTTTACTGTGCCATTGGGGCATCTCGACCAAGCCATCGACGCGCACGCGCGCGGCGACTGGGCGGCGGCAAACAGTCAGATACGCACGTTCCTGGAAGGCTTGCTAAGCGACATCGCCTTGCACATTGATCCCCAGAAGGCCGCCGTGCTCGCTTCCAGCGAAAATCGGCGCGCCTGGCTGGCGGAGCGCGGATTTCTGTCGGTCAACAGGAACGAGTGGACCAGCGACGGGAAGAACTACTTGAATGGACTTTTCAAGATGCTTCACACCGATGGGTCGCATCCCGGCCTGTCCGATGAAGATCACAGCACGTTCCGGCTGCACCTTGGACTTATCACTGGCCGCACCTTGCTTCGTCGCCTGAGCAATGGTCGTTGAGTGCGCTGCACTACGCCGCAGCAAGTTGTCCCGATAGGTACTGAACTTCACCATGTCTCCATGCAGCGTACTCATGGAGTCCGACGTGGAACAGCTATCGCAAACATCAAATGCGCTCCCCTTGCCGGGGACGGAAGCCTACGACGAACTGCCGCAATTCCCGAAACGCAGCCCCCTTCCCTTCCGGCGCACCATCCGACGCCAGGAATTGCGGCAGATCGTCCCCCTGGCGGAAACAACGATCTACGAAATGGAGCGCCGCGGTGAATTCCCGCGCCGCTTTAACCTGACGCCGCGCTGCGTCGTGTGGGACTTGGCCGAAGTAGAGGCATGGGTCGAGCAACGCAAGCAAGCTCGTCGTGGCAGCGTCTCGAAGCCGGATGTCCACCTACGAAAAACCCGCCCTGTTCGGGCGGGTTCGAGCGTGGAATGAAGCTGGAAAGCGGATCTCGTCCAATCAAGCCATCGCGCTCAACGCCGGCACCACCACGTTCTCCGGCATCAGCTTCGGCACGTAAGTCTGCCCGCCGCCCCAAGCGTCAATCATGTTGGCCCACTCTTGCAGCATGTGGCGCCGCTGCTCGGCATATTCGGCCTTGTTGTAGACCGAGCGCGAGGAACGTCCCTCCTCGTGTGCCAAACACTTCTCGATCCAGTCGCGGTTAAAACCGATTTCGTTCAACAGCGTCGAGCCGGTGCGGCGCAGGTCATGGACGGTGAACGGTTGCAGCGGCAGCCCCTTGGCTTGTGCCGCCTCCGCCACAAGTCCTGTGACTCGATTCAAGGTTGCATTGGACATATACCGCTGTGCGTCGTAACGAGATGGGAAAACGAACCGTGAGCCGGCCGCGCAAGCGTGAAGCGTGACGAAGATGTCGAGCGCCTGGCGAGACAGGTAGACCACATGCGGATTGCGCCCTTTCATCCGCTGCTTCGGAATCGTCCAGGTTTTGTTCTCGAAATCGACCTCATCCCAAGTAGCCTGGATCAATTCGCTCTTGCGTACCAGCGTCAGCAAGATCAGGCGCAGCGCCAGCTTGATCGTCGGATAGGTCGCCACCGATTCCATCTGTTGCACGAACAGCCGGATCTCCAGCGGAGACAAGGCGCGATCCTTGGGCACGAAGGTGGCGATCGTGGATGGCCCCACGCTGTCAGCAGGGTTGTCCACCTTTTCCCCGTGAGCGATGGCGTAGACATAGACCTGCTTCACGATGTCCCGAATCTGCACCGCGGTGGACGGTGCTCCGCGTTCCTTGACCTTGTTGCAAAAGGCCCGCAGGTCTTCAGGCTGAATTTCAGTCAGCAGACGATTCCGAAAAGTCGGAAGGATGTCCCGATCAATAATGTGCTGACGCGCGGCGCGAGTGCTGTCGGCCCATCGTGTATGGGCCAAATAGGTCTCCATCGCCGTGCCGAAGGTCTTGATGTCGGTCACACGGCGTTTCTCGCGCTGCTTTTCTAGCGCGGGCGATGTGCCCTTGAGAATGGCCTTTCGCGCGTCCAGCAGCAGTTCGCGCGCCATTGCCAGTGAAATACCGTCAGGGCCATAGCGCCCGATGGTCAGCGTTTCACGGCGGCCGTTGAAACGGTAGTCGTAGCGGAAGGTAACAGTACCGCTGGGCGATACCGTCACGTACATCCCGTCCCGGTCAGAAGCCTTATAAATCTTGGACTTAGGCTTCAAATTACGCAGTGCAGTGTCAGTAAGCATCGAGGTTTCCTCCGGTCGTTTGACGGCTTTACCGTCAGGTTTTACCGTCAGGTACCAGGAGACCTGCTGATGCCCGGAAAGCCGCGTAAAACAAGCTTTCCCGAGAAGATTTTTACCGTCAAAGACGGTAAAAGTCTGGATAGTGAACGAGAATGTCTTAATCCGACCTCGATTTTTACCGTCAGATCTACCGCCAACTTGTTTTGCTGGCCGGCGATAGTCACCGATAGATGCCGCGACGTATTTTTATAAAAATCAACACGTTACGACGATTTATCGATAGCTGGCGATAGCCCTCGAAGGACGCCGAATCACTCCCACTCGATCGTAGCCGGCGGCTTCCCCGACACGTCATACACCACCCGATTGATCCCGCGCACTTCATTAATGATGCGATTCGAAACCCGCCCCAGCAGCGCATACGGCAGATGCGCCCAATGCGCCGTCATGAAATCGGTGGTCTGCACCGCGCGCAGCGCGGTCACATAGTCGTAGGTCCGCCCATCTCCCATCACCCCCACCGACTTCACCGGCAGGAACACCGCAAACGCCTGGCTGGTAAGGTCGTACCACGACTTCCCGACCTGCGACGCATCGCAGATCCCCGCCGCCACATCCTGCTCGTTGGCGATCGTGCCGCGCAGTTCCTCGATGAAGATCGCATCGGCGCGACGCAGCAGCTCCGCGTAATCGCGCTTCACTTCTCCCAGGATCCGCACGCCCAAACCCGGCCCCGGGAACGGATGGCGATACACCATCTCCGCTGGCAGCCCGAGCGCGACGCCCAGCTCGCGCACCTCGTCCTTGAACAAGTCACGCAGCGGCTCGAGCAGCTTCAATCCCAGCGTCTCCGGCAGCCCGCCCACGTTGTGGTGGCTCTTGATCGTCGTGGCCTTCTTCGTCTTCGCGCCGCCCGATTCGATCACGTCCGGATAGATCGTGCCCTGCGCGAGCCACTTCGCGTTGCTGAGCTTCTTCGCCTCGGCCTGGAACACTTCGACGAATTCACGCCCGATGATCTTGCGCTTCGCCTCCGGATCGGTCACGCCGGCGAGATGGCCGAGGAACTGCTCCGACGCATCCACATGGACCACCTTCGCATGCAGCCGCCCCGCGAACATGTCGAGCACCATCTGCCCTTCGTTCAGGCGAAGCAGGCCGTGATCCACGAACACGCAAGTCAGCTGGTCGCCGATCGCACGATGGATCAGCGCGGCGGCCACGCTCGAATCGACGCCGCCCGACAGGCCGAGGATCACTTCCTCGCTGCCCACCTGCTCGCGAATCAGCGCGACGGCTTCCTCGATATGGTCGCGCATCACCCAGTCCGGCTTCGCGGCGGCGATCTCGAGCACGAAGCGCTCGAGCAGCTGGCGGCCCTTCAAGGTATGCGTCACTTCCGGGTGGAACTGCACGGCGTAGTAGCCGCGCTCTTCATCGGCCATCGCGGCGATCGGGCAGCTCGGCGTCGACGCCATCAGCTTGAAGCCGGGCGGCAGCTCGCCCACCTTGTCGCCGTGGCTCATCCACACCTTCAGCATGCCGTGGCCTTCCTCGGTGCGAAAATCCTCGATTCCGTCGAGCAGGCGCGTGTGGCCGTGCGCGCGCACTTCGGCATAGCCGAATTCGCGGTGATCGCTCCACTCCACCTTGCCGCCAAGCTGCACGGCCATGGTCTGCATCCCGTAGCAGATGCCGAGCACCGGCACGCCGAGATCCCAGACGGCCTGCGGCGCGCGCAGCTGGTGATCCTCGTAGGTGCTCGCGTGGCTACCCGACAGGATCACGCCCTTCGGCGCGAACTCGCGGACGAAATCGTCACTGACGTCGTTCGGATGGATTTCGCAGTAGACGTGCGCTTCGCGAACCCGCCGCGCAATCAGTTGGGTGACTTGCGAACCGAAGTCGAGAATCAGGATTTTGTCGTGCATGGCAGGCTACGGGATGAATACAAACAAGTAAGAAAAGCAGCGCACGCGGCGCTGCATCTGAATCGGAAAACGGTCCGGGCACGAGGCCCGATGAGCATCCGTTGAGCGCTCGGCACCCGCAAACGCGCAGGCCGACGAGGCACGAGCCCCGCTCAGCCGCGCGGAGGCGGCCGCGTCGGATCGGTGGCGGAACCCGGCGTGGCGGGCGGCGCATACGACGGCGCACCGGTTCCCGCCGGCTCCGCACGCCCGGCCGCGGTCGACGTGCCGGCCGCGCCAATGCCGGGCTCGACACGCGTCGCGGCCGGATGCGGCTGCGGCGGCACCACGACCGGCGCGGGCGTCGGCGCCGGCACGGCATCGGCAGCCGTATCGCGCCGCGTCACAACCTGCTGCGCCTTGGCGCCGGCCACCAGCACGCGCTCGCGCCGGCGCACCGCCGAGGCCAGCCGCACGCCGCCCAGCCCGATCACGAACAGCACGACGGCGGTCGCCACCGACACGAGCTGCCCGAACGCGGTCAGCTCGGGCCGGTGCAGGCCGATCAGCCAGACCACCATCAGCACGCCGATCAGCCAGTTCACGTGGCCGACCGCGCGCGCGACGCCGGCGGTCAAATCACCGTTGAACGAGGCATGGAACGCGAGCCAGGCCAGCCCGAGCAGCGCGATGCCGAACGCCTGGCCGACCATCGCTGGATCGACCGGTACCAGTTGCAGCGCGTCGTACAGCCCCTTCCAGGGCGTCAGCACGAACAGCACACCCCCTGCGAGCAGCAGCAGGGCATCGATGACGAGTACGACGCGCAGCAGTGGTTTCATTGGCGATCAGTCCACGTGGTAGTTGGGAGCTTCCTTGGTGATCTGCACGTCGTGAACGTGCGATTCGCGCATGCCGGCCGCGGTGATCTGGACGAACTCGGCCTTCTCGTGCAGCTCCCCGATGGTGCGGCAGCCGCAGTAGCCCATGCTCGCGCGCACGCCGCCGACGAGCTGGAACAGGATCGCGTTGACCGAACCCTTGTACGCGACGCGCCCTTCGATCCCTTCCGGCACGAGCTTGTCGATGTTCGCGGAGTTGTCCTGGAAGTAGCGGTCGGCGGCGCCGTCCTTCATCGCGCCCACCGAACCCATGCCGCGGTACGACTTGTACTGGCGGCCCTGGTACAGGAACACGTCGCCCGGCGCTTCCTCGGTGCCGGCCAGCATGCTGCCCATCATCACGGCATTCGCGCCGGCGGCCAGCGCCTTCGACACGTCGCCCGAGAAGCGCACGCCGCCGTCGGCGATGCAGGGCACGCCGGTGCCGCGCAGCGCCTCGGACACGTTGGCGATCGCGCTGATCTGCGGCACGCCCACGCCGGCCACGATCCGCGTCGTGCAGATCGAACCCGGGCCGATGCCGACCTTGACGGCGTCCGCGCCGTACTCGACCAGCGCCTTCGCGGCGGCGGCGGTGGCGATGTTGCCGCCGATCACCTCGACCCGCGGGAAGTTCTGCTTGACCCAGCGCACGCGCTCGAGCACGCCCTTGCTGTGGCCGTGCGCGGTATCGACGACGATCACGTCGACGCCGGCCTGCACCAGCAGCTCGACGCGCTCCTCGTTGTCGGCGCCCACGCCCACGGCCGCGCCCACGCGCAGCTTGCCATGCTCGTCCTTGCAGGCGTCCGGGTGCTCGGTCTGCTTGGTGATGTCCTTCACCGTCATCAGGCCGCGCAGCTCGAACGCGTCGTTCACCACCAGCACGCGCTCGAGGCGGTGGCTGTGCATCAGCGCCTTGGCCTCGGCGAGCGGCGTGCCTTCCTTGACCGTCACGAGGCGCTCGCGCGGCGTCATGATCGACTGCACCACGTCGTCGAGGCGGCTTTCGAAGCGCAAGTCGCGGTTCGTCACGATGCCGACCAGCTGCGCGCCCTCGACGACCGGGAACCCGGAAATGCCATGCTGGCGCGACAGCGCGATCACGTCGCGCACCTTCATCGTCGGCGGCACCGTGATCGGGTCGCGCACCACACCCGATTCGAAGCGCTTGACCTTCGCGACCTCGCGCGCCTGCTCGGCGGGCGTCAGGTTCTTGTGGACGATCCCCACGCCACCCTGCTGCGCCATCGCGATCGCGAGACGGCCTTCCGTCACCGTGTCCATGGCGGCGGACACGAGCGGCATGTTCAGGGCGATGTTGCGGGTGAGTTGGGTCTTGAGGCTGGTGTCGCGCGGCAGGACGTCGGAGAACGCCGGGACGAGGAGCACGTCATCGAACGTGAGTGCTTTTTGGATGAGACGCATGGCAGATCCTATGGGCGCAAAGCCGAATTATACGCGATGCGCGGCAGATTTTCACAACACGAACAACGGCTTAGCGGCTTTCCCGCTGGCCGTTCGCTTTGAGCTTCGTCAGGCGTTCGTCCGGATTTCGCCGCCGCGCCGCGATGTTCGGATCCGAACATCGGGCGTCGGCCGACCGTCCCGGACGCCGCCCTGCCCCCACATCGGCCAGGCTCAGCCGTCTCGCGAACGCACCGGCCGATTGAAGCAGGCATCCCGCGAAAACCTCGCCGAGTGCAGGATTCGACAAGACGGGCGGGCCCGGCCCCGCTACGATGCGCTGCCTCGAACTCTCGCCTGAACGCAAGGAAACCCGTCATGCAGCGCGGCGTCATCTACGGCATCCTCGCCGGAGCCCTCTGGGGCATGGTATTTCTGGTCCCGCGGCTGCTCGCCGAGGTCTCGCCGCTGGCGCTGAGCGCGGGCCGCTACACGATGTACGGGCTGGTTTCGGCGCTGGTCGCGCTGCCGGCCGCGCGCTCGCTGCTGACGCGGCTCACGCGCGAGGATCTGGTCGCGCTCGTGCAGCTCGCGATCGTCGGCAATCTCGGCTACTACATGCTGCTGGCCACGGCCGTGCACCTGATCGGCATCGCGCCGAGCTCGCTGATCGTCGGCGTGCTGCCCGTCACGGTCACGCTCACGGGGCTGCGCGACGCCGACGCGGTGCCGCTGCGCCGCCTCGCGCTGCCGCTCGTGCTGGTGGCGGCCGGCATCGCCTGCATCAATGTCGACCTGTTCACCTCGAGCGCCGCGCGCGCCACCTCCACGTTCGACAAGCTCGCCGGCGTGGGCTGCGCGGCCGGCGCGCTCGCGAGCTGGACCTGGTACGCGGTCGCCAACGCGCGCTACCTGCGCCGCCACCATCGCTTCGACGGCAACGAATGGTCGGTGCTGTGGGGCGTCGTCACCGGGCTGGTCGGCGCGCTCGGCTGGCTCGCGCTCGCGGTGCTGCCGGCCGGCAGCGTCGCGATGCCGGCGCCGGGCCGCTGGCCGGCCTTCTGGCTGCTCAATCTTGGCCTCGCGATCGGCGCGTCGTGGCTCGGCAACTGTCTGTGGAATGCGGCGTCCAGGCGCCTGCCGCTGACGCTGACAGGCCAGCTGATCGTGTTCGAGACGGTGTTCGCGATGCTCTACGGCTTCGCGTTCGAGGCGCGGCTGCCGCGGCCGCTGGAAGCCGGCGCGCTGTTGCTGCTGCTGGCGGGCGTCTACGGCGCCGTGCGCCGGCACGGCAAGGCCGCGCCGCCACCGGCCGGCCCCGGCAGCCCCGATCTCGAACAGGAGGCCGCGCTCGGGCGGCCGGCACGCTGAGCCGGGCGCCGGCCGGGCAAGCCGGGGCGCCGCTGCATCGACGAGCGGATGGGGAAACGGAACGGGATGGCGAGCGGGAACGGCCGCGCAGCGCAGCGCCACGCGGCGCCGTCACGTGACAGCAGCGCGCCGCCAGCATCGGCAATCCCGCCCCGAAAAGCGCGGGAACGCCGGGGCCGCCAGGTCCGCGGCGACGAACAACAACGCCTCAGCGCGAATCCTTGTGCTGCCATTTGCGGCCTTCCACGGACCCTTCGCGGCGCGTCTTGTCCACGCGGCGCTGGCGCGCCGCCTTCGGATCGACCACCAGCGGCCGGTAGATCTCGACGCGGTCGCCGTCGCGCAGCACGGTGTCGAGCGGCGCGAGCTTGCCGAACACGCCCGTCTTCGCGACGCTCACGTCGATCTCGGGATGCCGGGCCACGATCCCGCTCGCCTCGATCGCCTCGCGCACGGTGGTGTTCTCCGGCACCGCCAGATCGATCAGCGTCTGCTGCGCGGGCAGCGCGTAGCACACCTGCACGGCCAACATCGTCAGCCCTTCCCGTAGCGCTGGTCGGCGCGCTTGACGAAAGAATCGACGAAGGTGTTCGCGATGTGGCTGAACACCGGGCCGATGATCTTCTCGAGGATCACGTTGGTGAATTCGTAGTGCAGCGAGAACTCGATCTTGCAGGCATCGGCGCGCAGCGGCGTGAAGCGCCAGTAGCCCGTGAACTTCTTGAACGGGCCGTCGGCGAACTCCATGTCGATGCGGTGCGGCCGCTCCTGCGTGTTGCGGGTCGCGAAGTGCTGCCGGATACCCTTGAAGTTGATGTCGATCCGCGCCTCCATGCCGGTCTCGTCCTGGCGGCGGATTTCGATGCCGCCGCACCACGGCAGGAAGTTCGGGTAGTCGGCCACGTCGGTGACGAGGTCGAACATCTGTTCCGCCGAATGGCGGATCAATACGGTTTTCTGGACATCTGCCATAAATCTCGCGGCATCAAGAGTGGGGGCCGAGCCGGGCCAACCGCGCCCCGCTTTGCTAAAATCGTGATTTTAAACGAGTTGGCCATTTCCTTTCATGAGCATCATAGACAACAGAAAGGCCTTCTTCGACTATCACATCGAGGAACGCTACGAAGCAGGGCTCGTGCTCGAAGGATGGGAGGTCAAGGCGCTGCGCGCGGGCCGTGGCCAGATCAGGGAAGGCTACGTGATCGTCAAGAACGCCGAGATCTTCCTGATCGGCACGCACATCAGCCCGCTCCCGGAAGCTTCGACGCACATCCAGCCCGATCCGGTCCGCACGCGCAAGCTACTGCTGCATCGTGACGAGATCAAGAAGCTGATCGGCAAGGTCGAGCAGCGCGGCTACACGCTGGTGCCGCTGAACTTCCACTACAAGGGCGGACGCGTCAAGTGCGAAATCGGCCTCGCCAAGGGCAAGAAGCTGCACGACAAGCGCGAAACCGAGAAGAAGCGCGACTGGGAGCGCGAAAAGGCGCGGATCATGCGCGCGGGCGCGGGCTCCGCCTGAAACGGATCGCGGGCCGTTCCGGCGGCGGCTCTCCCGCCCCGACCACCGCCTCCTGAAACGGCAACGGCCCGCATCACGCGGGCCGTTTCCTTTGCTGCGCTTGTCGGCGCCGCCGGGCGTCAGCCCTTCGCGGTCCCCGGCGCGCCGCGGTTGACGATCGTCAGCGCCGAAGCAATCGATGTGCTCAGGTCAGACAAATTCGACGGCACGATCAGCGTGTTGCCCTGCTTGGCCAGGTTCGCGAACGCGCTCACGTACTGCTCGGCCACCTTCAGGTTCACCGCCTCCATGCCGCCCTGCGACTGGATCGCCTGCGCGATCTTCTGGATCGCCTGCGCGTTGGCCTCGGCCACCGCGAGGATCGCCGCGGCCTCGCCCTGCGCCTGGTTGATGGCGGCCTGCCGCTCGCCCTCGGATTTCTGGATCGCCGCCTCGCGCGCCCCCGAGGCAAGATTGATTTGCTCCTGCCGGCGTCCTTCCGAGGCCGCCACCAGCGCGCGCTTCTCGCGCTCGGCGGTGATCTGCGCCTGCATCGCGTGCAGGATCTCCTTGGGCGGCGTGAGATCCTTGATCTCGTAGCGCAGCACCTTCACGCCCCAGTTCGAAGCGGCGACGTCGAGCGCCGACACGATGCTGTGGTTGATGAAGTCGCGCTCCTCGAAGGTCTTGTCGAGCTCGAGCTTGCCGATCACCGAGCGCAGCATGGTCTGCGAGAGCTGCGTGATCGCCAGCACGAAGTTGCTGGAGCCGTAGGAGGCCTTCATCGGGTCGGTGACCTGGAAATACAGCACGCCGTCCACCTGCAGTTGCGTGTTGTCGCGCGTGATGCAGACCTGGCTCGGCACGTCGAGCGGGATCTCCTTCAGCACATGGCGGTAGGCGATCCGGTCGATGAACGGCAGCACCACGTTGAGCCCCGGCGAGAGTGTCGCGTGATAGCGCCCGAAGCGTTCGAGCACCCAGGCGTGCTGCTGCGGGACGATCTTCACCGTCTTCGACAGCACCACGAACACGATGATGAGCAGCACCACCCAGAAAATCAGCGCATTCATGAAACCAGCCTCCCTGTAATTGACGGATCGAAGTGGCGCGCCGGGCGCTCAGCCCCGCTGCCTCGCGACGACGATCAGACAGTTTCCCCGTACGGCGCGCACTTCGTAGTGCAACGCGTCGTCGCGCTCGCCCTCGGCGAGTTCGACGTCCCAGTCGGCGCCGCGATACGGCACGCGCGCGCGCCGCTCATGCCAGCGCGCCACGTCGAGCGCCGCGCCGATGTCGAGATTGACGTCGGGATTGGCCGACGCGTCGCGCTTCTGGCGGCGCCCGAAGCGCGAGCGACGCAGCGCCACCAGCAGCACCAGCGCGACCAGCGCGGCGGCGGCCACCTGCGCATGCGGCGCGCCGCCGGCCAGGTGGACGAGGCCGCCGGCGACGAAGCCGAGCGCGATCATCAGCAGGTAGAACGTGCCCGTCATCAGCTCGGCCACCACCAGCACGCCGACGCCGATCCACCAGATCAGTTGGCCTGACAACATCCCGACCTCCAAACGAAAACACCCCGGTAGCCACCGGGGTGTTTATAGCACAGAGCCGTGCACGAATCGGGGCTCCGGCGGCCGGTTCCGGCATGCAACGGCAAAACGCCGCCCGCCGGAGCCGGCCTCGCGAACACGGCTTACTTCTGCGTCTTCGCGAGCGCCTGCCAGGTCTCGATGACCGTGTCCGGGTTCAGCGAGATCGACTCGATGCCCTCTTCAGTCAGCCATTGCGCGAAGTCCGGATGATCGGACGGGCCCTGGCCGCAGATGCCGACGTACTTGCCGAGGCGCCGACAGGTGTCGATCGCGCGCTTGAGCATGAACTTCACGGCCGGATCGCGCTCGTCGAAATCGACGGCGAGCAGTTCCATGCCCGAGTCGCGGTCGAGGCCGAGCGTGAGCTGCGTCAGGTCGTTCGAGCCGATCGAGAAGCCGTCGAAGTGCTCGAGGAACTGTTCGGCCAGGATCGCGTTGGACGGTACCTCGCACATCATGATCAAGCGCAGGCCGTTCTCGCCGCGCTTGAGGCCGTACTTGGCGAGCAGGCCCACCACGCGCTCGGCCTGCTTCACGGTCCGCACGAACGGCACCATGATCTCGACGTTGGTCAGGCCCATCTCGTCGCGCACGCGCTTCAACGCCATGCACTCCATCTCGAAGGCCTGCGCGAAGTCGTCGGCGATGTAGCGCGACGCGCCGCGGAAGCCGAGCATCGGGTTTTCCTCGTCCGGCTCGTAGCGCGAGCCGCCGATCAGCTTCTTGTACTCGTTCGACTTGAAGTCGGACAGGCGCACGATCACGGGCTTCGGATAGAACGCCGCGCCGATCGTCGCGATGCCTTCGGTCAGCTTGTCGACGTAGAACGCACGCGGCGAGGCGTGGCCGCGCGCGACGCTCTCGACGGCCTTCTTCAGGTCCGAATCGATGTTCGGATACTCGAGGATCGCCTTCGGGTGGACGCCGATGTTGTTGTTGATGATGAACTCGAGCCGCGCGAGGCCGACGCCGCCGTTCGGCAGCTGCGAGAAGTCGAACGCGAGCTGCGGGTTGCCGACGTTCATCATGATCTTGACCGGAATGGTCGGCAGGTCGCCGCGCTGCACTTCCGTCACTTCGGTCTCGAGCAGGCCGTCGTAGATCTTGCCTTCGTCGCCTTCCGCGCACGACACGGTGACGAGCGCGCCGTCCTTCAGCACGTCGGTCGCGTCGCCGCAGCCGACCACGGCCGGCACGCCGAGTTCGCGTGCGATGATCGCCGCGTGGCAGGTACGGCCGCCGCGGTTCGTGACGATCGCCGAGGCGCGCTTCATCACCGGCTCCCAGTTCGGGTCGGTCATGTCGGCCACCAGCACGTCACCGGGCTGCACGCGCTCCATTTCCGACGGATCCTGGATCACGCGCACCGGGCCGGCGCCGATCTTCTGGCCGATCGCGCGGCCGGTCGCGAGCACCTGCGACTGGCCCTTCAGCTTGAAGCGCTGCTCGACCTTGCCGCTGGCCTGGCTCTTCACGGTTTCCGGGCGTGCCTGGAGGATGAAGATCTTGCCGTCGCGGCCGTCCTTGCCCCACTCGATGTCCATCGGGCGCTGGTAGTGCTTCTCGATGATCACGGCGTACTTGGCCAGCTCGATCACGTCGGCGTCGGTGATCGAGTAGCGGTTGCGCTGCTCGTGCGTGACGTCGACCGTCTTCACGCGGCCCGGCTCGCCCGGCTGCGTAAACTCCATCTTGATCAGCTTCGAGCCGATCGAGCGGCGGATGATCGGGTACTTGTCCTGGGCGAGCGTGGTCTTGAACACGTAGAACTCGTCCGGGTTCACGGCGCCCTGCACCACGGTTTCGCCAAGGCCGTAGCTCGACGTGACGAACACGGCATCCTTGAAGCCGGACTCGGTATCGATCGTGAACATCACGCCGGCCGCGCCGACGTCGGAGCGCACCATGCGCTGCACGCCGGCCGACAGCGCGACCTCGGCGTGCGTGAAGCCCTTGTGGACGCGGTACGAGATCGCGCGGTCGTTGTAGAGCGACGCGAACACGTGCTTCATGCGGTCGAGCACGTCGTCGATGCCGACCACGTTCAGGTAGGACTCCTGCTGGCCGGCGAACGAGGCATCGGGCAGATCCTCGGCCGTGGCCGACGAACGGACCGCGAACGACAGTTCCTCCGGCGAGCTCTGGCAGAGCACCTTGAACTGTTCGCGGATCTCGGCCTCGAGACGCGGCTGCAACGGCGCCTCGACGATCCACTTGCGGATCTCGGCGCCGGCGACGGCGAGCGCCTTCACGTCGTCGATATCGAGCGACTCGAGGCGTTTCGCGATGCGGTCGGTGAGGTCGTTGTGAGCGAGGAAGTCGCGGAACGCGAGCGCCGTCGTGGCGAACCCGGTGGGAACGCGCACGCCGGCCTCGGAAAGCTGGCTGATCATCTCGCCGAGGGAGGCGTTCTTGCCCCCCACGATCTCGACATCATTCATCCGCAACTGCTCGAACGGGATTACATACGCCTGGTCCTTTGCGACGTTTGCTGCGTTAGTCATACAAGCCCCTAAGTGTGAAAAAAATTCACGATCGCGCGATTGGGCTTGATGCACGGCCGCTTGCAAAAACGGGGGCGTGCATCGCGCGACCTGTTGGATAAGCATTCGCGAGGCGACGCGGCGTGTAAAAATCCCGGCAGAAAGGCGAACAAGCAGACAAATCGCCCAATTTGCCGGGAACACAAGCCAGCGACGGTAAAAAAGACGGGATCGTGATGTCTTTTCCGCAACGGCTTATCCAACAGGTTGGTCGCTATTCTACCGTGCCGGCCGTGCGATGTGCGAATGCGGCCCGAGCGCGCGCTCGAACGGGATCGCGAGCGGCGGCGGACGCGGCCGCTCGCGATCCGCGCGCCACGCGTGCAAGGCGCGTCGGCTCCGCCCGCGCGGGCCGGAAACGGTGCGCGCCGGCCCTGCTAGAATGGCCGCTTCCGGCCGTCCAGGCCGCCATCGCGCACGCTCGCCATTCATGCTTCCAACCGTTTTCATCGTCTCCGACGGCACCGGGATCACCGCCGAAACCTTCGCGCACTCGATCCTGTCCCAGTTCGACCAGAAGTTCCGGCTCGTGCGCGTGCCGTTCGTCGATTCGCACGACAAGGCGTACCTGACGGTGCAGAAGATCAACGACGCGGCACAGCTCGACGGCCGCCGCCCGATCGTGTTCACGACGCTGGTGGACGGCGAGTCGAACGACATCGTCAAGCGCTCCAACGCGCTGATCCTCGACATGTTCCAGCGCTTCGTCGAGCCGCTCGAGCAGGAACTGCAGCTGAAGTCGACGCACGCGATGGGCCGCGGCCACCAGAACGCGGACACCGATGAATACAAGACGCGGATCGAGGCCATCAACTTCTCGCTCGCGCACGACGACGGTCAGTCCGACCGCAATCTCGCCGAGGCCGAAGTGATCCTGGTGGGCGTGTCTCGCAGCGGCAAGACCCCGACCAGCCTCTACCTCGCGATGCAGTACGGCGTGAAGGCCGCGAACTATCCGCTGATTCCCGAGGACTTCGAGCGCGGCAAGCTGCCGGGCGAACTCGCCCAGCATCGCGACAAGCTGTTCGGGCTGTCGATCGATGCGCAGCGGCTCTCCGAGATCCGCAACGAGCGGCGCCCCGGCAGCAAGTATGCGTCGCCCGAGAACTGCCGCTTCGAGATCAACGAGGCCGAGGCGATGATGCGGCGTGAAGGGATCAACTGGCTGTCGTCGACGCACAAGTCGATCGAGGAGATCGCCACCACGATCCTGCAGGAAATCAAGCTCGACCGGCAGTCGTACTGAGCGCGGCGGCCCGGCGCGACACAACGGACATGCATGAAAGAACAGCGGGTGCCCCAGGGGCATCCGCCGTTTTTTGTCGACCGAACCGCCGGGCTCAGCGCCTGCGCTGCTGCCGGCACTGCTCGAACAGGCAGACAGCGGCGGCCGCCGCCACGTTCAGCGATTCCATGCCGCCCGGCTGCGGAATCGTCACGCGCAGCCCCGCCGCCTCGCGCCACGGCGCCGACACGCCCGCCCCCTCGTTGCCGAACACCCAGGCCACCGGGCCACTCAGGTCGCAGTCGTCGATCGCGCGGGCGCCGTGCGAATCGGTCAGCGCGACCGGCACGCCGAGCCGCGCGATCAGGTCAGCCGCGTCGACGTCCTCATGGATGCTCAGCAGGAAGTGCGCGCCCATTCCCGAGCGCAGCACCTTCGACGACCACGCATAGGCCGTGCCGCTCACGCAGAACACCTGCGCGATGCCGGCCGCGGCCGCGCTGCGCAGGATCGAGCCGACGTTGCCGGCATCCTGCACGCCGTCGAGCACCACGGCCGTGCCCGTCACGCGCTCGGGCAGCGGCGCGGCGGGCCGCGCGACCAGCAGCAGCATGCCGACGCCGTTGACGACGCCCGACAGTTGCCCGAACAGCGCGTCGGGCAGCGACACCACGCGCTGCGGTTCGATGCGCGCGACGATCGCGTGCGTCTCGTCGTGCGCGAGCGCGCCGTCGGTAACGACGCAGAGTTCGGGCTGGCCGTTCGCGTCGAGATAGGCCGATGCCAGATGCAGGCCTTCGAGCAGCGCCTGGGCGCCGCGGCGTTGCTGTTGCGTCGAACCCGCCAGCGCCTTCAGGCGCTTGTAGAGCGGGTTGTCGCGCGAGGTGATCGACTTCATCGCGCCGTCTGCTATCGGGTGAGATCGAGCGCGGCGCGTACCGGCGCGAACGAGCGGCGGTGATGCTCGCACGGCCCGTGTTCGCGCAGCGCCGCGAGGTGTTTCGGCGTGCCATAGCCGGAATGGACGTCGAAGCCGTAGAGCGGGAAGCTCGCGTGCAGGTCGACCAGCATCCGGTCGCGCGTGACCTTGGCGAGGATCGAGGCGGCCGAGATGCTCGGCACCAGCGCGTCGCCGCCAATGATCGCCTCGCTGCGGACCGCGAGCGTCGGGCAGCGGTTGCCGTCGATCTTCGCGAGCGTCGGCAGCACCGCGAGCCCCTCCACCGCGCGCTTCATGGCGAGCATGGTGGCGTGCAGGATGTTCAGCGTGTCGATTTCCTCGACGCTGGCCGAGGCCACGCAATAGGCCTGCGCGCGCTCGATGATCTCGATGTAGAGCTGCTCGCGCTTCTTCACGCTCAGCGCCTTCGAATCGTCGAGGCCGACGATCGGCCGCGCCGGATCGAGGATCACGGCGGCCGCGACCACCGGCCCCGCGAGCGGCCCGCGGCCCGCCTCGTCGACGCCGCAGACGATCTCGCCCGGTGCGTCAAAGCTGAAGCCGGCCTGCTCGGCGGCGAGCGACGCGGCGGTGCGTTTGGTGCGGACAGCCTTCATGCGCGCGGCTTCCGGCTCGCGATCACGCGCTCGACCGCCTCGGCCGCGCGCGCGGCCGTGTTCTGGCGCAGCGTCAGGTGCATCTCGGTGAAGATTTCGGTCAGCGTGCGGCGGTTCGCGTCGTCGCGCAGCTGCGTGAGCGTCGCGTCGGCCAGCGCCTGCGGCGTCGCGAAGTGCTGCAGCAACTCCGGCACCACGAAGCGCCCGGCCAGGATGTTCGGCAGCCCGACGTAGGGCTGGTAGCCCTGCCGGCGCATGATCTGCCCGGTCAGCCAGGGCACCTTGTACGAGATCACCATCGGTTTCTTCAGCAGCGCGGCTTCGAGCGTCACGGTCCCGCTCTTGACGAGGATCGCGTCGGCGGCCGTCATCGCCACCTGCGAGCGGCCGTCGGTCAGCGTCAGCGGCAGCTGCGGATGCGCGTCGACGAGCGGCTGCAGCAGCGCGCGCAGCGCCGGCGTCGCGGCCGGCATCACGAAGCGCACGCCGGGCTCGCGCTGGTGCATCAGCGCCATCGCCGCGAAGAAGGTCGGCCCGATCAGCGCGATCTCCGAACGCCGGCTGCCCGGCAGCACCGCGATCACGGGGCCGCGCTCGGGCAGCCCGAGCGCGATGCGCGCGCCGTGCGTGTCGGGTTCGAGCGGGATCTCGTCGGCGAGCGGATGGCCGACGTAGGTCGAGGCCACGCCCGATTTCTCGAGCAGCGCCGGTTCGAACGGGAACAGGCACAGCATGTGGTCGACCGACTTCACGATCTTCTTGATGCGCCCGCCGCGCCATGCCCAGATCGACGGACAGACGAAGTGGATGGTCGGAATGCCGGCCTCGCGCAGCGACTGCTCGACGCCGAAATTGAAGTCGGGCGCATCGACGCCGATGAACGCGTCGGGCGGCTCGGCCAGCAACTGGCGCTTCAGTTCGCCGCGAATCTTCAGGATCGCCGGGATTTCCTTGAGTGCCTCGACGTAGCCGCGCACCGTCAGACGGTCCATCGGCCAATGCGATTCGAAGCCGGCCGAGATCATGCGCGGGCCGCCGATCCCGTAGTAATGCGACGCCGCCGGCAGCCGCGCGTGCAGGCCGCCCAGCAGCGACGCGGCAAGCAGGTCGCCCGACGGCTCGCCGGCCGCGAGCGCGATTCGCAACGGTTTCGGTTGGAGCGCCATCGCGTCAGCGGATGATGCCGCGCTGCGACGCATCGATGAAATCGACGAACGCCGCCACTTCGGCCAGGTGCTCGCCGCCCGTCGCGATCATGTCGCGCAGCTCGGCCTTCGCCTCGTCGAGCGTGTTGCCGCTCTTGTAGACGATCCGGTACGCGTTGCGCAGCGCGGCGATCGACTCGGGCGCGAAGCCGCGGCGGCGCAGGCCCTCGACGTTGATGCCATGCGGCACCGCCTTGTTGCCGGCCGAGATCACGAACGGCGGCACGTCCTGCACCAGCGCCGAGGCGCCGCCCAGCATCGAATGCGCGCCGATCCGCACGAACTGGTGGACGCCGGACATGCCGCCCACGATCGCCCAGTCGCCGATTTCGACGTGGCCGGCCATCTGCGCGTTGCTCGACAGGATCACGTGGTTGCCGACGCGGCAGTCGTGGCCGACGTGGACGTAGGCCATGATCCAGTTGTCGTCGCCGAGCGTGGTCACGCCGGCGTCCTGCACGGTGCCGGTGTGGATCGTGGTGAATTCGCGGATCGTGTTGCGGTGGCCGATCACGAGCCGGGTCGGCTCGTCCTTGTACTTCATGTCCTGCGGGCGGCCGCCCACCGACGCGTAGTGGCCGATGCGGTTGTCCTCGCCGAGCGTCGTGTGTCCCTCGATCACGCTGTGCGAGCCGATCGTGGTGCGCGCGCCGATCGTCACGTGCGGACCGACGATCGCATACGGGCCGATCTCGACGGTCTCGTCGATCTGCGCGCCCGGCTCGATGATCGCCGTGGGATGAATCCTGGTCATGCGCGGTTGCCTCTCAGTAGTCAGTGCGGAGTCGGAAATGCCGCGCGCCGCTCAGGGCGCGGCGTCGGCCGACTTCACCGTACACATCAGCTCGGCCTCGGCGGCCACCTTGCCTTCGACCTCGGCCGTGGCCTTGAACTTCCAGATGCCGCGAATGTAGCGCTCGAACTTCACGTTGAGGATCAGCTGGTCGCCCGGCTCGACCACGCGCTTGAAGCGCGCGCCGTCGATGCCGACGAAGTAGTAAAGCGTGTTGCCGGGATTCTTCGGCTCTTCCTCGGCGAACGTCAGCAGCGCGGCAGCCTGCGCCAGCGCCTCGATGATCAGCACGCCCGGCATCACCGGACGCTGCGGGAAGTGGCCGGTGAAGAACGGTTCGTTGATCGTGACGTTCTTCAGGGCTTTGATGCTTTCGTGCGGCGTCAGTTCGAGCACGCGATCGACGAGCAGGAACGGGTAACGGTGCGGCAGCAGCGTGAGGATCTTGTGAATGTCGAAGTTGATTTGTTCGGTGTTCATGATGGTTCGTCTCACGCAATCGCTGCGCGGTGGTGACTGCAAATGCTGGTACGGGCCGCGGCGAGCGGCCCTCGTGATTGCGGCGGCGGCCGGTCCGGCCGCACCGCCGCGCCCTCGTGACGGTCAGTCCTGCGCGGAGCCCGCGTCGCGCGCGGCGAGCGAGGTCTCGAGCGCACGAATCCGGTCGCGAAGCTTGTCGAGATTGCGCACGAGCGCCGCACTGCGGTTCCAGTCGCCGTGCTCGACGGCCGGAAACGCGCTCGTGTACATGCCTGCCTTGGGCAGCGATTTCGATACGCCCGATTGCGCCGTGATGATCACGTAGTCGCCGAGCGTCAGATGCCCGGCGATTCCGACCGCGCCGCCGATCATGCAGTGGCGGCCGATCGTGGTGCTGCCGGCGATGCCCGCGCAGCCCGCGATCACGGTGTAGGCGCCGATCCGGCAGTTGTGCGCGATCTGCACGAGGTTGTCGATCTTCACGCACGCCTCGATGACCGTGTCGGCCATCGCGCCGCGATCGATCGTGGTGTTCGCGCCGATCTCGACATCGGGGCCGATCTTCACGCCGCCGACCTGCGGGATCTTGACCCAGCTGCCGGTGCGCGCCGCGCCGTCGCCGGTGAAGTCGGGCGCGAAGCCGAACCCGTCCGAGCCGATCACGGCGCCCGAGTGGACGATCGCGCGCTCGCCGAGTTCGCAGCCGTGATAGACGACCACGTTCGGGTAAAGATGCGAGCCGCTGCCGATCCGCGTGCCGGCGCCGACGAACACGTTCGCGTCGAGTCGCACCTGTTCGCCGATCACGGCGCCCGCCTCGACCGTCACGTTCGGGCCGATCACGGCGCTCGCCGCGACCTGCGCCGAAGCGTCGACGTTCGCGCTCGGATGCACGCCGGCCGGCCGCTGCGGGGCGGCCAGGTCGATGAACATCTGCGCGACGCGCGCGAAATAGGCGTAGGGATTGGGCGTGACGATGAAGTTGCGGCCTTCGGCGGCCGCGCCGAGCTTCTCGAGATCACGCGGCGCGATCAGCACCGCGCCGGCGCGTGTCGTCTCGACCTGCGCCAGATACTTCGGATTGGCGAGGAACGCGAGCTGCTGCGGGCCGGCCTGGTCAAGCGGCGCGAGGCCGCCCACCACGCACTGCGGATCCCCGGCGATGTCCCCACCGAAACGTTTGGCGAGTGCCTCGAGCGTCAATGCCATGCGTATTCGGCTCCCGTCAGTTCAGCGAACCGGAAGGCGACGCGAGCGCCTTCAACACCTTGTCGGTGATGTCGATGCGCGGGCTGACGTAGACCGCCTCCTGCACGATCAGGTCGTAGTTCTGCTGCTCGGCGATCTGCTTGATCACCTTGTTGGCCTTGTCCAGCACCGCCGCGAGTTCCTCGTTGCGGCGCTGGTTCAGGTCTTCGCGAAACTCGCGCTGCTTGCGCTGGAAGTCGGTGTCGAGCTGCGAGAGATCGCGCTGCTTCTGCGCGCGATCGGCGGCCGACATCGACTGGCCGTTCTTGTCGAGCGAGTCGGACAGGGTCTTCAGGCGTGCCGCCATGTCCTGCAGATCCTTGTCGCGCTTCGCGAACTCGGCTTCGAGCTTGGTCTGCGCGGCCTTGGCCGGCGCCGACTCGCGGAGGATCCGGTCGGAATTGACCGCCGCGATCCGCGCGACGTCCTGCGCCTGCGCGGCCGTCGCGCCGAGCGCGGCGGTCAGCGCCAGCGCGCACATCACCCGTTTCGAATACTTACCGGTTAGCAAAATTACCCTCTCGATGCGTTTGGTGTTGCGGTTCCGATCAGAACGCCGTGCCGATCTGGAACTGGAATTTCTGGTACTGGTCGCCTTCGTGCTTCTGCAGCGGGAAACCGAGGCTCAGCTTGAGCGGGCCGATCGGCGAGATCCACGCGAGACCCACGCCGTAGCCGTAGCGCAGGCCGTTCGCGCCGGTGCTGTTGCCGCCCGGCACGTTGCCCCAGACGTTACCGCCGTCGAGGAACGTAAACACGCGCAGCGTGCGGTCGTAGCCCGTGCCCGGCAGCGGGAACGTCAGCTCGATGTTGCCGACCACCATCTTCGAACCGCCGATCGGGTCGTTGGTGGTGGCGTCGCGCGGGCCGAGCGAGCTCGGTTCGTAGCCACGCACCGAGCCGATACCGCCCGCGTAGTAGTTCTTGAAGATCGGGTACGAGTTGCCGATACCGTTGCCGTATCCGCCCTGCAGATTCAGGCCCAGGATGAAGCCGCGCGCGAACGAGTAGTAGTACTGCGCCTGCACGTCCATCTTGTAGTACTGGATCTTGTCCACCGGCGCGCCGTATTCGGCGTTCGCCTGGGTGAAGTAGCCGCGGCTCGGGATCAGCGCGCTGTCACGCGCGTCGCGTGACCAGCCGATCGTCAGCGGCACCGTGTTCGAGACGCGGCCGAACTGCTGCACGTAGGCCTTGTAGCTCGCCGGCGTGTCGTCGTCGATGTCGAGGCGGTTCTGCTCGAAGCCGACGCCGAAGAACACCGTGTCCGTTTCCGAGAACGGGATGCCGAACTTCAGGTCGCCGCCGGCCGTGATGATCCGGAAGCTCGAGTTGGTCGAATAGTACAGCGGCTGGTAGGTGCGGTAGAACACGTCGGTGATCCGCTTGATGCCGTCCACCGTGAAGTACGGGTCGACCTGCGTGACCGTCAGCGTGCGGTAGCTGCGCGCCGTGTTCACGTTCACCGACAGGCTGGTGCCGGAGCCGAACACGTTGTCCTGCGAGATACCGGCCGACAGCACCACCTTGTCGGTCGAGGAGAAGCCCGCGCCGAGCGTGATCGCGCCGGTCGGCTTCTCGGTCACCTTCACGTTCACGTCGACCTGGTCGCTCGTGCCCTCGACCGGCACGGTCGTCACGTCGACGTCGGTGAAGTAGCCGAGACGATTCACGCGGTCCTTCGACAGCGCGAGGCGGCCCGAATCGAACCACGAGCTTTCGAGCTGGCGCATTTCGCGGCGCACCACCTCGTCGCGCGTACGCGAGTTGCCGACCACGTTGATGCGGCGCACGTAGACGCGGCGGCCCGGATCGACCACCAGCGTCATGCCGACCTTATGCGTGGCCTGGTCGATGTTCGGCTGGGCGTTGACGGTCGCAAATGCGTAGCCATACTCGCCGAGCTTGTCGACGATCGCCTTGGTGGTCTGCTGCAGCTTTTCGGCCGAGAAGCGGTCGCCGGCCTTGATCTTGACGAGCTTCTGCAGCTCGGCCTTGCGATCGAGCAGGTTGCCCGCCAGGTTCACGCTCGAGATCGTGTACGGCTCGCCTTCGTGCAGCGTGACCGTCAGGTACATGTCCTTCTTGTCCGGCGAGATCGACACCTGGGTCGAATCGATGTTGAACTCGAGGTAGCCGCGGTTCAGGTAGTACGAACGCACGTTCTCGAGGTCGCCCGTGAGCTTTTCCTTCGAGTAGAGGTCGTTCTTCGTGTACCAGGAGAACCAGTTCGGCGTGGACAGCTGCATCTCGTTGCGCAGCGTGCTGGTGCTGAACGTCTTGTTGCCGATGAAGTTGATCTGGCGGATCTTCGCGCTCGGGCCCTCGGCCACCGAGAACAGGATCGACACGCGGTTCGCGTCGACCGGCGTGATGGTGGTGGTGACCTCGGCGGCGTAGTAGCCGCGCGTCAGGTACTGGCGCTTGAGCTCCTGCTCGGCCTTGTCCACCAGCGACTTGTCGTAGTAGCGGCCCTGCGACAGCCCCACCGCCTTCAGCGCCTTGTTGAGGTTGTCCTTGTCGAATTCCTTGATGCCGGTGAAGTCGATCGCCGAGATCGCCGGACGCTCCTGCACCTGCACGATCACGACGCTGCCCTGCGTCGCGACCTTCACGTCGTTGAAGAAGCCCGTCGCATAGAGCGCGCGGATTGCTTCGGATGCCTTGTCGTCCGTGAACGTGTCACCCTGCTTGATCGGCAGGTAGGCGAACACGGAACCGGCTTCGACACGCTGCAAGCCCTCGATCTTGATATCCTGCACGACGAACGGTGCCGTCGCGTGGGCTGCGAGACCATGCACGGCGAGCGCCGTGGCGGCTACAGTCTTGGGTACGAAGCGATGAGGTTTGAACAACGTGCATCCCCAGTATTTAAGCTTGCATCAGATCCGGCGACGGCCCTCGCAGCCATCGCCCGACGCTTCAAGAATGGATTAAACGAGACAGATCGTTGAATAGCGCGATCGCCGACAGCGCGACGATGCAGATCAACCCCGCTCTTTGCAGAATCAGTTGCCAGCGGTCCGAAACGGCCCTCCCGGTCGCGGCTTCAACCAGATAATATAACAGATGCCCCCCGTCCAAAACCGGAATTGGCAGCAAGTTCAGCACGCCGAGACTGATACTGACGAGCGCGAGAAACGACAGAAACGCCGATAAACCAAGCCGTGCGCTCTTGCCGGCGTAATCGGCGATCGTCACCGGGCCGGACAGGTTCTTCAGCGAGGCCTCGCCGGTAAGCATGCGCCCGAACATCTTCAGCGAATAAACCGAAATGCCCCAGGTGCGGCGCACGCCGAGCTGGATGCTTTCGAGCGCGCCGTAGCGCACCTCGACCGACGGCGTATGCATCGCCAGCGCCGCGCCGATCCGGCCGATCTGCGCGCCGCCCGCGCCCGGCGCGGTATCGCGCTCGGCATGCGGGACGATGGTCAGCGTATGCTCGACGCCCGACCGCGAAATACGCAGCGCGAGCGGACGGCCCGCATGCGACTTGATGGCGTCGATGAAGCGCGTGGAGCCGGATACCGGCTTGCCGTCGAGCGCGACGATCCGGTCGCCCGGAATCAGGCCGGCCTGCTCCGAGGCGCTGCCCGGCGTGACGGCCGAGATCGACAGCGAGCCGCCGCCCGGCTCGAAGCCGAGCTGCGTCATGTAGTCGTCGTCGGCCGTCTGCTCGCCGAGGCGGCGCAGGTCGACCGGGAAATCGTAGGTCGCGCCGCCCGAGCGGGCGGCCAGGATCACCTGCCGGTGATCGAAACTCGCTCCGAGCAGCTTCCAGCGCAGGTCGGCCCACGAGCGCACCGGCTCGGGCGCGCCGCCGCGCGCGTCGCGCACCGACACGATGGTCTCGCCGCCGTCGAAGCCGGCGCGCGCCGCGGCCGTGTCGGCGGCCGGCGCGGCCACGATCGCGGCCGGCTCGGTCACGCCGGTGGCGAAGATCGTCGAGAACAGCAGGATCGCGAGCAGGAAGTTGGCGATCGGCCCGGCCGCCACGATCGCGATCCGCTTCCAGACCGATTGCCGGTTGAACGCGCGCGGCAGGTCGGCCGCGGCGATGCCCTCGGGGCCGGGATCGCGCTCGTCGAGCATCTTCACGTAGCCGCCGAGCGGCAGCGCGGCGAGCGTCCACTCGGTGCCGGTGCGCCGGCTCGTGCGCCGCAGCAGCGGCGTGCCGAAGCCGATCGAGAAGCGCAGCACCTTCACGCCGCACAGTCGCGCGACGCTGTAATGCCCGTATTCGTGGACGACGACCAGCACGCCGATCGCCACTGCAAACGCTACCAGCTCGATCAGCACGTTCATGCGCCCCTCTCGCTCAGGCTGCGCGCTCCGCGCGCGGAACTGGCAGGCCCGCGATCACCGCGGCTGCCGCGCGACGCGCCTCGGCATCGGCCGCGAGCACGTCGTCGAGGCCGGAGGCCTCGCGATTCGTCAGACTGTTGAGCACCGCGTCCACCGTGTGCGCGATGTCCATGAAGCCGATCCGGCGTTCGAGGAACGCATCCACCGCCAGTTCGTTCGCCGCGTTGAGCACCGTGCTCGCCACGCCGCCCGCGTCGAGCGCCTGGATCGCCAGCGCGAGGCACGGGAAGCGCTCGAGGTCGGGCTGCTCGAACGTGAGCGTGGCGATCTGCGCCAGGTCGAGCTGCGCGACGCCGGCGTCGACGCGCTCGGGAAATGCCAGCGCGTGCGCGATCGGCGTGCGCATGTCGGGGTTGCCGAGCTGCGCGAGCACCGAGCCGTCCTTGTACGAGACCAGCGAATGGATCACGCTCTGCGGGTGGATCAGCACGTCGATGCGGCTGCTCGGCAGTCCGAAGATCCAGTGCGCCTCGATCACCTCGAGGCCCTTGTTCATCATGGTGGCCGAATCGACCGAGATCTTGCGGCCCATCGACCAGTTCGGGTGCTTGCAGGCCTGCTCCGGCGTCACGTCGACGAGCGTGGCCGGCTCGCGGGTGCGGAACGGGCCGCCCGAGGCCGTCACGATGATCTTCTCGATCCCGCCATGCTCGGCGATATCGCGCGGCATGCACTGGAAGATCGCGTTGTGCTCGCTGTCCACCGGCAGCAGGATCGCGCCATGGTCGCGCACCGCGTCCATGAAGATCGAGCCCGACATCACCAGCGATTCCTTGTTGGCGAGCAGGATCCGCTTGCCCGCGCGCGCGGCGGCGAGGCTCGACGGCAGGCCCGCCGCGCCGACGATCGCGGCCACCACGGTGTCGCAGTCGTCGGCCTTCGCGACCTCGACGAGCGCGTCCGGCCCGTAGGCCACCTGGGTGCGGCTGCCGGCGGCGCGCAGCTTCGCCTCGACTTGCGCGGCGGTGGCGGCGTCGCCGACCACGGCCACTTCGGGCGTGAACGTCAGACACTGCGCGACCAGCTTGTCGCCGTTGCGATGCGCGGTTAGTGCATAAACCGAGAAGCGGTCCGGGTGCCGCGCGACGACGTCGAGCGTGCTGTCTCCGATCGAACCCGTCGAACCGAGGATTGTCAGGCGTTTTTGCATAGTGAGGGTCTAGTGTTTAACCGAGCAGCAGCACCGCGAGCGGCAGCACCGGCAGCAGCGCGTCGACGCGGTCGAGCACGCCGCCGTGGCCCGGCAGCAGGCCGCTCGAATCCTTCACGCCGGCCTGACGCTTGAGCAACGATTCGAACAGGTCGCCGACCACGCTGTAGGCCACCAGCAGCGTCAGCGCGGCGAGCGCGCCCGCCGCGCCGAAGCGCTGCGCGAGCGCCGAATACAGGGTCGGCTCGAACGCGCCGAGTGCGATCGCGAGGCCGGCCACGATCATTACGGCGAGCCAGCCGCCCAGCGCGCCCTCCCAGGTCTTGCCGGGACTGATCGACGGCGCCAGCTTGTGCCGGCCGAGCGCCTTGCCCGCGAAGTATGCGCCGATATCGGCGAGCCACACCACCAGCAGCATCGACAGCACGAACGCGATGCCGACCGCGCGCGCGGCCACCACCGCATGCCAGCAGGCCGCGAACACCACCAGCCCGGCCGCGAGCAGGAACGGCTTCCAGACGCGCTCGGCCAGTACCGGCTTGCGCCAGAGCGCGAACGGCCCGGCCAGCAGCCAGAATATCGCCGCGGCCTGGACGAGCGGCCGCGACGGTCCGAAACCGGCGTCCGGTCCGGCCCCGAGCCGCATGCTGGCGCCGAGCGCGAGCGCCGCGACGACCGCGTAGGCCACCGAGCCGGTCGGGCCGAACTTGAGCAGGCGCGCCCATTCCCAGGCCGCGAATACGAGCACGAGCGCGATCAGCGCGCCAAACGCCGCGAGCGGCGCGAACAGCGTGACCGGCAACAGCACCGCCAGCAGCACGACCGCCGTGATGACACGGGTCTTCAGCATGAAAGGGAGTCGACGTCCTGCGATTGAGGTTCGAGTTGCGCGCTGGTCCGCCCGAAGCGGCGCTCGCGGTCGGTGTAGGACGCCATCGCATCGGCGAGCGCGGTCGCGTCGAAATCGGGCCAGAACTTGCCCGTGAAATAGAACTCGGTGTAGGCGAGCTGCCAGAGCAGGAAGTTGCTCACGCGCTGCTCGCCGCCCGTGCGGATGAACAGATCCGGTTCAGGCGCATAGGCCATCGCCAGATGCGGCTCGAACGCGGCTTCGTCGACGGGAATTTCACGTCCCTCGCGCACCGCCTCGGCGATCAGCTTCCTGGTGGCCTGCAGGATGTCCCAGCGGCCGCCGTAGTTCGCGGCGATCGTCAGCGTGAGCCGCGTGTTGCGCGCGGTCTTGGTTTCCGCGCGTCGGATCAGCTCGCGGATGCGCGGCTCGAAACGCTCGAGATCGCCCACCACGCGCAGCCGGATGCCGTTCGCGTGCAGCTTGCCGACCTCGCGTTCGAGCGCGGTGATGAACAGCCGCATCAGGAACGAGACTTCGTCGGTGGGCCGCCGCCAGTTCTCGGAACTGAATGCGAACAGCGTCAGGTATTCGACACCCGCGCGCGCGCACCCTTCCACGACCGACCGGACCGCATCGACGCCGCGCGTGTGCCCCGCAACGCGCGGCAGGCGACGCTCGGTCGCCCACCTGCCGTTGCCGTCCATGATGATCGCGATGTGACGTGGCACGGCGGCAACGTCGGGCACGCGAACGGTAGAGCTGGTATAAGTCATGGCCGCTGAGACTGTAACTGCGGGAAAAAGTGCAACGAGCGCGCGAAAAGCCGCGTCACACCGTCATGATCTCGGCGTCCTTCGCCTGCACCAGCTTGTCGATTTCGGCGACGTGCTTGTCCGTCAGCTTCTGGACTTCGTCGCCGGCGCGACGCTCGTCGTCTTCCGAGATTTCCTTGTCCTTGACGAGCTTCTTCAGCTGCTCGTTGGCGTCGCGGCGCAGGTTGCGCACGGCCACCTTGGCCGTCTCGCCTTCGCTCTTGACCACCTTGGCCAGTTCGCGGCGGCGCTCTTCGGTCAGCGCGGGCATCGGCACGCGGATCAGGTCGCCCGAGGTAGACGGGTTCAGGCCCAGATCCGACTCGCGGATGGCCTTCTCGACCTTCGCGACCATCGGCTTCTCCCACGGCTGCACGCCGATCGTGCGCGCATCGACGAGCGTCAGGTTCGCGACCTGCGAGATCGGCACCATCGAGCCGTAGTAGTCGACCTGCACGTGATCGAGCATGCCCGTGTGTGCGCGACCGGTGCGGATCTTGGCCAGATCGTTCTTGAACGCTTCGATCGAGCGCTGCATCTTTTGCTCGACGCCCTTCTTCACATCAGCGAGACTCATTTCAACCTCCGAACCTTCGAATCTTCAAAACGACACGGGCCCGCATCCCGCCGGCGGCGTCATGCCGGGCCTGAATCGGCGTGAGTTTACACGTGGACGAGCGTACCCTCGTCCTCGCCCTGCACGATGCGCTTGAGCGCACCGGGCTTGTTGATCGAGAACACGCGAATCGGCAGCTTCTGATCGCGGCACAGCGCGAACGCCGTCGCGTCCATCACCTGCAGATTGCGGCCGATCGCCTCGTCGAAACTGATCGACGCGTAACGCGTGGCCGACGGATCCTTCTTCGGATCGGCCGTGTAGACGCCATCGACCTTGGTGGCCTTCAGCACGACTTCCGCGCCCACTTCCGAGCCGCGCAGCGCGGCGGCCGTGTCGGTCGTGAAGAACGGGTTGCCGGTACCGGCCGCGAAGATCACCACGCGCCCTTCCTCGAGCTGACGGATCGCGCGGGGCCGGATGTACGGCTCGACCACCTGGTCCATGCGCAGCGCCGACTGCACGCGCGCCTCGATGCCGGCGTGGCGCATCGCGTCCTGCAGCGCCAGCGCGTTCATCATCGTCGCCAGCATCCCCATATAGTCCGCCGTCGCGCGGTCCATGCCGGCCGCGCCGCCCGCCACGCCGCGGAAAATATTGCCGCCGCCGATCACCACGGCCAGTTGCGTGCCGAGGCGGACGACTTCGGCAATGTCCGCCACCATCCGTTCGATCGTCGCGCGGTTGATGCCGAAGGCATCGTCGCCCATCAGCGCTTCGCCGGAAAGTTTGAGGAGGACGCGTTTATAGGCATTGGGCATAGGAGCTTCCAGGCGACGAGAGGATGACAACCACGAACTGTAGGGGCGAAATACTGATTCGGGCAAGCGCCGCCAAATTCCGCGGCCCGCGAAGGCCGCGGCGTGCGGCGCTGCCGAACCGCGGCGGAGCGAGCGCCCGCCGCGGGTCCAACATTACTGCATGCGACTTACTGCTGCTTGGCCGCCGCGACCTGCGCCGCCACTTCGGCCGCGAAGTCGTCCTGGCGCTTCTCGATGCCTTCGCCGACCACGAACAGGGCGAATTTTTGCACCGCAGCATTGGCGGCCTTCAGCATCTGCTCGATCGTCTGCTTGTCGTTCTTCACGAACGGCTGGTTCAGCAGCGAGACTTCCTTCAGGAACTTCTGGACGCTGCCGTCGACCATCTTGGCGACGATCTCGGCCGGCTTGCCCGACTCGGCGGCCTTCTGCTCGGCCACGCGGCGTTCCTTCTCGATCAGGTCGGCCGGCACTTCGTCCGACGACAGCGAGACCGGCTTCATGGCCGCGACGTGCATCGCGACGTCCTTGCCGACCTGTTCGTCCGCGCCGGTGTACTCGACCAGCACGCCGATACGGGCACCGTGCAGGTACGAGGCGATCTGGTTGGCGGTCTCGAAGCGCACGAAACGGCGGATCGAGATGTTTTCGCCGATCTTGCCGACCAGTGCCAGACGCACTTCGTCGACCGTCTTGCCGTCGAGCGACAGCGCCGACAGCGCGGCCACGTCGGCCGGGTTCTGCGTCGCGATCAGTTCGGCGACGGTCTTCGAAAAGGCGAGGAAATCGTCGTTCTTGGCGACGAAGTCGGTTTCGCAGTTCAGCTCGACGAGCGCGCCCGCGCCGCCGCCGACGAACGACGCGACGACGCCTTCGGCCGTCACGCGCGATGCCGCCTTGCTCGCCTTGTTGCCGAGCTTCACGCGCAGCAGCTCTTCGGCCTTGCCCATGTCGCCATCGGCTTCGGTCAGCGCCTTCTTGCACTCCATCATCGGTGCATCGGTCTTCGCGCGCAGTTCTGCCACCATGCTTGCGGTAATTGCCGCCATCATTCGCTCCTAGGATCTGTATTCACAACGCCGCCCTTCGACCCGGACGGCGGGGATTCGTTTCCGACGTTTCGCGCCGGCGCGCCTCGCGGCGCCCGACACGCTGCCCGGGAACGCGGCTTAAAAAAAGGGGGCTTGTTGAGAGCCCCCTTCTTGTGCCGGCTCGGGACCGGTTACGCGTTCTCTTCGACGTACTCGTCGTCGCCGCGCACCGCCTGGACCACTTCGTTGACCGCGTTCGCACGGCCTTCGAGGATCGCGTCGGCCACGCCTTCGGCGTACAGCGCAACAGCCTTGCTCGAATCGTCGTTACCCGGGATCACGTAGTCCACGCCTTCCGGCGAGTGGTTCGTATCGACCACGGCGATGACGGGCACGCCCAGCTTGTTCGCTTCCGTGATGGCAATCTTGTGGTAGCCGACGTCGACCACGAAGATCGCGTCCGGAATGCCGCCCATGTCCTTCACGCCGCCGATCGACTTCTGCAGCTTGGCGATCTCGCGTTCGAACAGCAGCGCTTCCTTCTTGCTCATCTTCTCGGTTTCGCCCGATTCGACGGCCGCTTCCATGTCCTTCAGGCGCTTGATCGATACCTTCAGCGTCTTGAAGTTGGTCAGCATGCCGCCGAGCCAGCGTGCGTTCACAAACGGCATGCCGGCGCGCTGTGCTTCCTGAGCGATCGTGTCGCGCGACTGGCGCTTGGTGCCGACGAACAGGATCGTGCCCCGATTTGCCGACAGCTGACGCACGTACTTCTGTGCGTCGTTGAACATCGGCAGCGTCTTTTCGAGGTTGATGATGTGAATCTTGTTGCGGTGACCGAAAATGAACGGTGCCATCTTCGGGTTCCAGAAGCGCGTCTGGTGACCGAAGTGGACACCGGCTTCCAGCATTTGGCGCATCGTGACTGCCATGAGCGTGAATCTCCGCTAGGGTTGGGTCTTAAGCCGGCTGCCGTATCGCGGCGAACCTATGCACGCGACACCCAAGGGTGCGCCGGCTTGCGATTCGGCACGGGCGGGATGCTCGTGCCGGCAAGACTGGAACCCGGTTCGGACGCGGCTGAGGCCAATATCAAGCCGATATCAAAAGGGGATCCAGACTTAGCCAGAGAGTATAGCACGCCAGAATGACGGCTCTCAAGTCACCCATCGCTTTGCCGCGCCGGCTGCCATTCGGGCAAACCCGGGGGCGCACGGCGGACGAAACAGGACGACACCTGGGGACCGACCCGGGAAACGCCATCGCCCGAACAGCCCGAATGTGGCCCGAAACCCATGCCGGACAAGCCACGCAACGGCTGCGACCACCCCGATTCGGTGCGATAATCCCGAGATTACAGGCATTCCAGGTCACGAATCATGTCCATCACGATCAAGAACGATCACGATATCGAGCAGATGCGCGTCGCGTGCCGGCTCGCGAGCGAGGTGCTCGACTACATCACGCCGTTCGTCGTCGCGGGCACCACGACGGGCGAGATCGACCGGCTCTGCCACGAGTACATGACCAACGTGCAGGGCACCGTGCCGGCGCCGCTCAACTACCAGCCGCCCGGCTATCCGCCCTACCCGAAGGCGATCTGCACCTCGGTCAACGACGTGATCTGCCACGGCATTCCCGGCGACAAGGTACTGAAGAACGGCGACGCGCTCAACATCGACATCACCGTGATCAAGAACGGCTATTTCGGCGACACGAGCCGGATGTTCCTGATCGGCGAAGGCTCGATCATGGCCAGGCGGCTGATCCAGACCACCTACGAATGCATGTGGCTCGGCATCGAGCAGGTCCGGCCCGGCGCGCATCTCGGCGACATCGGCCACGCCATCCAGAGGCACGCGGAAAGCCGCGGCTACAGCGTGGTGCGCGAGTATTGCGGGCACGGCATCGGCACGGTGTTCCACGAGGATCCGCAGGTGGTCCACTACGGCCGCCCCGGCACCGGCATCGAGATCGTGCCGGGCATGATCTTCACGATCGAGCCGATGATTAACGCCGGCAAGCGCGACATCCGCACCATGCCGGACCAGTGGACCGTCAAGACGCGCGACCGCAGCCTCTCGGCGCAATGGGAACACACCGTGCTGGTCACGCCGACCGGCTACGAGGTGCTGACGGTATCGGCCGGCACGCCGGCGCGCCCGGCGCTCGACGCGGCCGTCGCCTGAGGCGGGCCGCCCTGCCGTCGGCCCCGGCACCGCGCTCCGCGACTGGCGCCCGGCATCGCAGGCCCGACCTGCGTCACCGATCAGTTTCGCCCGCTTCACCGGTTTCGTCCGCCTCACCCGTGTCAACCGCGGCCATTTCATCGCCTCACCTGCTTCGTTCGCCATCGCCACCATGAGCGTCCCCGCCGTCTCCGACACCGCAGTGTCCTCGCGCAAGGCCGAATTCCGTGCCGTCAAGGCCGAGCTGATCGCGCGCTTTCGCGCGGCGACCCGCGTCGAGGCGCTGATGCGCGCGCTGTCGCGCGCCACCGACGACGCGCTGCGCCAGATCTGGGACCAGTGCGAACTGCCCGGCTCGCTCGCGCTGGTCGCCGTCGGCGGCTTCGGGCGCGGCGAGCTGGCGCCGCATTCGGACGTCGACATCCTGGTGTTGCTGCCCGACGCGCACAACGGCGAGTTCGACGCGCGCATCGAGCGCTTCATCGGCATGGCCTGGGATCTCGGTCTCGAGATCGGCAGCAGCGTGCGCACCGTGGACGAATGCATCGCCGAATCGGCGCAGGACGTGACGGTGCAGACCTCGCTGCTGGAGGCGCGCCGCGTGACCGGCAGCGTGACGCTGTTCCGGCGCGCCGTGGCCCGCTATCGCGAGGCGCTCGACCCGCGCGCGTTCTTCCAGGCCAAGGTGCTGGAGCTGCGCCAGCGTCAGGCCAAATTCCAGGACACGCCGTACAGCCTCGAACCGAACGTGAAGGAAAGCCCGGGCGGGTTGCGCGACCTGCAGACGATTCTATGGGTCGCCCGCGCCGCCGATTTCGGCACCAGCTGGCGCGAACTCGACACGCGCGGGCTGATCACCGCGCGCGAAGCACGCGAGCTGCGCCGCAACGAGGGCTTCCTGAAGGCGCTGCGCGCGCGGCTGCACGTGATCACCGGGCGCCGCCAGGACATCCTCGTGTTCGACCTGCAGACCCAGGCGGCCGAGAGCTTCGGCTACGTGCCGACGCCGGCCAAGCGCGCCAGCGAACAGCTGATGCGCCGCTACTACTGGGCCGCGAAGGCGGTCACCCAGCTCGCGACGATCCTGATCCAGAACATCGAGGCGCAGCTATTCCCGGCCACCAGCGGCGTGACGCGCGTGCTCTCGCCGGGCCGCTTCGTCGAGAAGCAGGGCATGCTCGAGATCGCCACCGACGACGTGTTCGAGCGGCATCCCGACGCCGTGCTCGAAGCGTTCCTGCTCTACGAGACGACGCGCGGCGTGAAGGGGCTGTCGGCGCGCACGCTGCGTGCGCTCTACAACTCGCGCGACGTGATGAACGGCGCCTGGCGGCGCGACCCGCGCAATCGCGCGACGTTCATGAAGATCCTGCAGCAGACCGAGGGCGTCACGCACGCGTTCCGGCTGCTGAACCAGACCAGCGTGCTGGGCCGCTACCTGCTGAACTTCCGGCGCATCGTCGGGCAGATGCAGCACGACCTCTACCACGTCTACACCGTCGATCAGCACATCCTGATGGTGTTGCGCAACATCCGCCGCTTCGCGGTGGCCGAGCACGCGCACGAGTACCCGTTCTGCAGCCAGCTGATCGCGAACTTCGAGCGGCCCTGGGTGCTCTACGTGGCGGCGCTGTTCCATGACATCGCCAAGGGCCGCGGCGGCGACCACTCCACCCTCGGCATGGCCGATGCGCGACGTTTCTGCCGCGAGCACGGCATCACCGGCGACGACGCGGCGCTCGTGGTCTGGCTCGTCGAGCATCACCTGACCATGAGCCAGGTCGCGCAGAAACAGGACATCAGCGACCCCGAGGTGGTCAAGCGCTTCGCGGCCAAGGTCGGCAACGAGCGCTGGCTGACCGCGCTCTACCTGCTGACGGTGGCCGACATCCGCGGCACCAGCCCGAAGGTCTGGAACACCTGGAAGGGCAAACTGCTGGAGGACCTGTATCGCGCCACCAGCGCGGTGCTCGGCGGCGCGCAGCCCGACGCGCACTCGGAGCTGCGCACGCGCCGCGACGAGGCGCTCGCGCTGCTGCGGCTCGAGACCGTGCCCGAGGACGCGCACCGCCCGCTCTGGAGCCAGCTCGACGTCGGCTACTTCCTGCGTCACGACGCGGCCGACATCGCCTGGCAGACGCGCGTGCTGTACCGCCACGTGCAGGCCGACACCGCGATCGTGCGGGCGCGGCCCTCGCCCGTCGGCGACGCGCTGCAGGTGCTCGTCTACGTCAGGGACCGTTCGGACCTGTTCGCGGGCATCTGCGCGTACTTCGACCGCAACGGGCTGTCGGTGCTCGACGCGCGCGTGAGCACCACCAAGCACGGCTACGCGCTCGACAACTTCATCGTCACGCAGACCGAGCGCGACGTGCAGTACCGTGACATCGCCAACCTCGTCGAGCAGCAGCTCGCCGACCGGCTGACCAGCGCGGCACCGTTGCCGGAGCCTTCCAAGGGCCGGCTCTCGCGGCTGTCGCGCAGCTTCCCAATCACGCCCCGCGTCGACCTGCGCGCGGACGAGCGTGGTCAGTACTACATCCTGTCCGTGTCCGCCAACGACCGGCCGGGCCTTCTTTATTCGATCGCGCGCGTGCTGGCCGAGCACCGGGTCGGCGTCCACGCGGCGCGGATCAACACGCTCGGCGAACGCGTCGAGGACGTGTTCCTGCTCGACGGTGCCGGCTTGTCCGACAACCGGCTCCAGATCCAGGTCGAAACCGAGCTGCTGCGCGCGATCGCAGCCTGAGTGAAAGAAAGACAGCGTTTATGCGCACCAAACTAACCATCAAGAATCCTCGTCCGGCATCGCCGTCCCGCGCCCCGGTTCGCTCAGGCAGCCTCGTCGCGCGCAAGCCGACGCGTCCCGCCGCCCCACCCGAGGGCGCGATGAAGCCGAAGTCGAAGCCGGCCGCGAAAGGCGGGGCGCCGCGTGCGGCCAAGCCGGCGGGCGCCGGCGCCGTGAAGCCGCGCGCGCCGCGTGACGGCGACCGGCCGTTGCGTGCCGAAGGTCGGCCCGCTCGTGATGGCGAGCGGCCGGCGCGTGCCAGTGTGCGTCCGCCGCGTGATGGGGATCGGCCGTTCCGTAGCGAAGGCCGCCCCGCGCGCGATGGTGACCGCCCGTTCCGTGCCGAAGGCCGCCCCCCGCGCGACGGCAATCGGCCGTTCCGCGGCGAAGGTCGGCCTCCGCGCGATGGCGACCGGCCGTTCCGTGCCGAAGGCCGTCCTCCGCGCGATGGCGATCGACCGTTCCGTGCCGAAGGCCGTCCTCCGCGCGACGGCAATCGGCCGTTCCGCGGCGAAGGTCGGCCTCCGCGCGATGGCGACCGGCCGTTCCGTGCCGAAGGCCGTCCTCCGCGCGATGGCGATCGACCGTTCCGTGCCGAAGGGCGCCCGCCGCGCGACGGCGATCGGCCGTTCCGTGCCGAAGGCCGTCCTCCGCGCGATGGTGATCGACCGTTGCGTGCCGAAGGCCGTCCTCCGCGCGATGGCGACCGCCCCTTCCGCAGCGAAGGCCGTCCTCCGCGCGACGGCGACCGCCCCTTCCGCAGCGAAGGCCGTCCTCCGCGCGACGGCGACCGCCCCTTCCGCAGCGAAGGCCGTCCTCCGCGCGATGGCGATCGACCGTTCCGTGCCGAAGGCCGTCCTCCGCGTGATGGCGATCGACCGTTCCGTGCCGAAGGCCGTCCTCCGCGCGACGGCGACCGCCCCTTCCGCAGCGAAGGCCGTCCTCCGCGCGATGGTGATCGACCGTTCCGAAGTGAAGGTCGGCCCGCTCGTGATGGCGACCGCCCCTTCCGTACCGGCGCCCGCCCGCCGCGTGACGGCGATCGCCCCTTCCGCAGCGAGGGCCGGCCCGCTCGTGATGGCGACCGCCCGACCCGCGCCGGCGACCGTCCTCCGCGCGACGGCGACCGCCCCTTCCGCAGCGAAGGTCGGCCCGCTCGTGATGGCGACCGCCCGGCCCGCACCGGCGCACGGCCGCCGCGAGATGGCGATCGCCCGTTCCGCAGCGAATCCCGCCCCACCCGCGACACCGACCGCCCGGCCCGCAAGCCGCGCGACACCGCCGAGCGCCCCGCGCCTTCGCCCCTGAAGGTCGCGCAACCCGTCAAGGCACGCCCGTCGTTCGACTCCGACGACGAGGCGGGCATGATGCGTCTGTCGAAACGGATGTCGGAACTCGGCCTCTGCTCGCGACGCGAGGCGGACGAGTGGATCGAGAAGGGCTGGGTGCTCGTCGACGGCGAGCGGATCGACACGCTCGGCACCAAGGTCCGCCCGGACCAGAAGATCGAGATCGACGATCAGGCGATCGCCGCCCAGGCCGCGCAGGTCACGATCCTGCTGCACAAGCCGGTCGGCTACGTGTCGGGTCAGGCCGAGGACGGCTACGAGCCGGCCGTGACGCTGATCACGCGCGACAATCACTGGAGCGGCGACCGCTCGCCGCTGCGCCTGTCGCCGCTGCATCTGCGCACGCTGGCGCCGGCCGGGCGCCTCGACATCGATTCGACCGGCCTGCTGGTGCTGACGCAGGACGGCCGCGTCGCCAAGCAGCTGATCGGCGAGCATTCCGACATCGACAAGGAATATCTGGTGCGCGTGCGCTTCGGCGAGCACGTGATCGATATCGACCAGCATTTCCCCGCCGAATCGCTCGCGAAGCTGCGCCACGGCCTCGAACTCGACGGCGCGCCGCTGAAACCCGCGATGGTGAGCTGGCAGAACAGCGAACAGCTGCGTTTCGTGCTGCGCGAAGGCAAGAAGCGGCAGATCCGCCGCATGTGCGAGCTGGTCGGGCTCGAGGTGGTCGGCCTGAAGCGCGTGCGCATGGGCCACGTGATGCTCGGCGCGCTGCCGCAAGGCCAGTGGCGCTACCTGTCGGCCGACGAGGCGTTCTGATCCTGACGGCGGCGCCGCGCACCGACGCGCGGCCCGCCGGTAACTCCAGCGCGCGCGGCGCTCACGCCGCGCCGCCAGTACCTCCCACCCGCTCGCGGCGCATGTCGCCCGTTCAGTCGTCCCGATTCAGTCGTCCAAATTCGGATCAAGCCCCGGGAACAGCACTTCCGTAAAACCGAACTTCGAGAAATCGGTGATCCGCATCGGGTACAGCTTGCCGATCAGGTGATCGTATTCGTGCTGGACCACGCGTGCGTGGAAATCCTCGGCGACGCGGTCGATGCGCTTGCCGTACTGGTCGAAGCCCGTGTAATGCACCTTGCGGTAGCGGCTCACCACGCCGCGCATGCCCGGCACCGACAGGCAGCCCTCCCAGCCCTCTTCCATGTCCGGCGGCAGGTATTCGACCGCCGGGTTGATCAGCACCGTCTCCGGCACGGGCGGCGCGTCGGGATAACGCGCGTTGTTGCCGAAGCCGAAGATGATCAGCTGCAGCCCGACGCCGATCTGCGGCGCGGCAAGGCCGGCGCCGTTCGCGTGATGCATGGTCTCGAACATGTCGGCAACCAACTCGTGCAGCGCCGGCGTGTCGAACGCCTCGACCGGCTTCGCCACTTCGAGCAGGCGCGGATCGCCCATCTTGAGGATCTCGCGGATCATGACGGTGATTCCCCCTTCAGCAGTTGATGCATCCCGTCCTCGTCGAGCACCGGGATGCCGAGTTCTTCGGCCTTCGCGAGCTTGCTGCCCGCCTCGGCGCCGGCCACCACGTAATCGGTCTTCTTCGAGACCGAGCCCGTCACCTTCGCGCCGGCCGCCTCGAGCAGCGCCTTCGCGTCGTCGCGCGAGAGCGTGGGCAGCGTGCCCGTCAGCACCACGGTCTTGCCGGCCAGCACGCCCTGCGGCTCGCGCGGCGCGGGCGGTCCCTCGGGCCAGTCCACCTTCTCGCGCAACTCCGCGATCACGGTCAGATTGTGTTCCTCGGCGAAGAACTGGTGCAGCGATTCGGCCACCACGGGGCCGACGTCGTTGACTTCGAGCAGTGCCTCGATCGAGGCGTCCATGATCGGCTGCAGCGAGCCGAAGTGCCTGGCCAGATCCTTCGCGGTCGATTCGCCGACGTGGCGGATGCCGAGCGCGTAGATGAAGCGCGCGAGCGTGGTGTGGCGCGCCTTTTCCAGCGAATCAAGCAGGTTCTGCGCGGACTTGTCGGCGAAGCGGTCGAGCGCGGCGAGCGTCGCGAAGCCGAGATGGAACAGGTCGGCCGGCGTGCGCACGAGGTTCTGCTCGACCAGCTGGTCGATGATCTTCTCGCCGAGCCCGTCGATGTCGAGCGCGCGGCGCTGCGCGAAATGCCAGAGCGCCTGCTTGCGCTGCGCGGGGCAGAACAGGCCGCCCGTACAGCGCGCGATCGCCTCGTCGGGCAGCCGCTCGATCTTCGAGCCGCAGACCGGGCATTCGGTCGGCATCCTGAACGGTTCCTGCTCGACGAGCTCGAACAGGCTCGGCCGCAGGCAGCCCTGCCGCAGGCGGATGCCGCTGCGGTCTCCCGATTTCAGCAGGCGCGGCTTCCACGTCATCGGCTTGCCTGCCGCGCGCTGCCGGTTGCGTCGCGAAACCGGCCGCACCCCGCGAAAGCGCACGCGCACCTGCATCGCATGCGGGCCGTCGCGGCCGACCACCTCGGGGATCACGTCGCCGGCGCGTCGCACGATCACCGTGTCGCCGATCCGGATGTCCTTGCGCAGCACTTCATCCTCGTTGTGCAGCGTCGCGTTGGTGACGGTCGCGCCACCCACGAACACCGGGTCGAGCCGCGCGACCGGCGTGATCGCGCCGGTGCGGCCCACCTGCACCTCGATCGCGACGAGCGTCGTGTGCGCCTCCTGGGCCGGGAACTTGTGCGCGAGCGCGAAGCGCGGCGCGCGCGAGACGAAGCCGAGCCGGTCCTGCTCGGCGCGCCGGTTGACCTTGTAGACCACGCCGTCGATGTCATACGGCAGCGCATCGCGCTTTTCGCCGACCTTCCGGAAGAATTCGAGCAGCCCCTCGGCACCCTGCACCACGGCGCGCTCGCGATTGACCGGCAGGCCGAGCGATTCGTACCAGTCGAGCAGGCCGCTGTGCGTGTCGGGCATCGGCGCGCCGTCGAGTACGCCGATGCCGTAGGCGAAGAACGACAACGGGCGCTGCGCGGTGACCTTCGAATCGAGCTGGCGCAGGCTGCCGGCCGCCGCGTTGCGCGGATTGGCGAACTCGCGCTGCTCGGCCGCGCGCTGGCGCTCGTTGAGGCGCGCGAAATCGCGCTTGTACATCAGCACCTCGCCGCGCACGTCGAGCAGCGCGGGCGGGTTTTTCCCCTTCAGCGTGAGCGGGATCGACTTGATGGTGCGGACGTTCTCGGTCACGTCCTCGCCGGTGGTGCCGTCACCGCGCGTGGCGGCCTGCGTGAACTTGCCATGCACGTAGCGCAGCGAGATCGCGAGCCCGTCGAACTTCAGCTCGCAGGCATATTCGACCGGCTCGACGGTGCCGGCGAGATCGACCGGCTTGTCGAGCGCGTCGGCCACGCGCTTGTCGAACGCGGCGATGTCCTCGTCGGAGAAGCCGTTGTTGAGCGACAGCATCGGTGCGTCGTGCAGCACCGGCGTGAAACCGTCGGCGGCCTCGCCGCCGACGCGCTGGGTCGGCGAATCGGGCGTGATGAAGTCGGGATGCTCGGCCTCGATCTGCTGCAGTTCGCGGAACAGCCGGTCGTACTCGGCATCGAGCAGGTCGGGCTGGTCGAGCACGTAATACGCGTGGTTCGCGCGCTCGAGTTCCTGGCGCAGCCACGCCGCGCGTTCGGACGGCTGGCTGGCGGGAGGTTCGGCTGGGGTGGTTCGGGCCATGCTGGCAGCACTCTTGCGGATGACAATCAGGGGATGATTATCTCAGGCGGCGCGCGCTTTGGCGCGCCTGCCGGATGGGAGAAACCCGCGATTTTCAACCGGAATCGGGCCGCCCGCCGGCGTTCACTGGCGGTTCACTGGCTGAACAGCCGCCGCGTGACCGGCGAGCCGGCCGGAATCCCGGCTTCCTCGAGCTTGGCGTAGAGCTTCATCAGTTGCTGCTCGATCGCGACCAGCGTCGATTCGGGCAGCGGCCGGCGCGAATCGTCGACCACGCGCGCACCGATCCGGTCCGACAGCGATTTCGCGTAATCGCACATCAGCTTGAACGGCAGGATGTCCTCGTCGGCCACCGGCACGTCGAGCACCAGCGTGATCATGTTGCCGCCCTTGTAGGTCAGGTCGTCGCGCAGGAAGTTGGTGTCGCCGAACTGCAGCATGAACACCGGGTTCTGCTTCGCGTCGAGCTTGACGAAGCGCGTGCCGTCGCGCGACAGCAGCAGGCCGTCCTGCGAGGCCACCGCCTGCACGTAGTTCGCCGACCACGGCGCGCCGTCCGACATCACGTTGATCGACAGTTGCGCGTCGCACTGCGCGGCGAACCCGTCGAGCTCGCGCGCCATCGAGACGGTCTCGAGCATGTCGGGGAATTCGGGTGCGCCGTCGATCGCGTCGGCGAACTGGCTGACGCCCGAGACGAATTCCGAGTATTCGAGCTCGTTCAACGGACCGTTGCGGTTCGCGAGCTGCGCGGCCGCGCGCAGCTCCTCGTAGCGCACGCCGTTCTGCAGCAGCTCCCAGCCGCTGCCGCCCTCGGGCTTGCCCTCGATGTGGACGGGTTTGCTGCCGGCGCGGCGCAGCCGCTGCGCGGCCGGCACGATGCGCTCGCCGACCAGCGGCGCGCCGAGCCGGATCGGCACGATGCAGTCGATGCGGCGATCGACGATGGCGGGCGGCGCGGCCGAGATCGTGGTCGCGGCCGGCAGCACCGGCTCCGCGATCGCCTCGCCGGCATCGGCCGACGGTTCGGTCGCGGCGTGTGCGCGGTCCGCCGCGCCGCCCTCGCCCTCGGCGGCGATCCGGTCCGCTTCGGCCGCTTCGTCGGTGGCACCGGCCGTCAGCGTCTCGTCGGCCTGCAGGTCTGCCGGCGTATCGATCGGGGCCGGCACCGCGGGCGCGGCGCCGAAAGTCGGCTCGACGCGCGTGTCGCGGATGCCCGGCGCGGCGGCGGCCGGCGGCACCACGGGCTCGACCGCAGCCGCCTCGCGGCGCGCGGGCTGCCGCACCGGCTCGATGAACGGCGCGTCGTCGTCGCGCTCCTGGCGCGCCAGCGTGTCGGCCGCGTCGGCCGGCATCGGCCGCGGCATCCGGCGGCGCACCTTCGCGGCCTGCCACATGTTGTAAATCCAGATGCCGCCGATCACGACCACGCCCGTACCGACCAACCCGAGTGTCAACTCGTCCATGCATGCTCCATCAGGAATGCTGCTTCGAGCGCGCCGCGCCTGGGCGGCCCGCGCCCATCAATTCAAATTCTGTGCAAAACCGGCGGCCGTTTCCATGTCGACCGCCACGATCCGCGACACGCCCTGCTCCTGCATCGTCACGCCGATCAGCTGCTGCGCCATCTCCATCGCGATCTTGTTGTGCGAGATGAACAGGAACTGCGTCTTGTCGGACATCGCGCGCACCAGGTTCGCGAAGCGCTCGGTGTTCGCGTCGTCGAGCGGCGCGTCCACTTCGTCGAGCAGACAGAACGGCGCCGGATTGAGCTGGAACATCGCGAACACGAGCGCGGTGGCGGTCAGCGCCTTCTCGCCGCCCGACAGCAGGTGGATCGTCGCGTTCTTCTTGCCGGGCGGCTGCGCCATCACCTGCACGCCGGCGTCGAGGATCTCGTCGCCGGTCATGATCAGCCTGGCCTGGCCGCCGCCGAACAGCTTCGGGAACAGGTCGCTGAAGTGGTGATTGACCTCGTCGAAGGTGCCCTGCAGCAGCGTGCGCGTTTCCTGGTCGATCTTGTGGATCGCGTCTTCGAGCGTGGTGATCGCGCTCAGCAGGTCCGCCGACTGCGCGTCGAGGAACACCTTGCGCTCGCTGGCGGCGGCCAGCTCGTCGAGCGCGGCCATGTTGACCGGGCCGAGCGCCGTGATCGCGTTGTTCAGGCGCGTGACCTCGCCCTGCAGGTAGGACGGCTTCAGGTCCGGCGTCAGCTTCGGCAGCAGCGCCGCCTCGTCCACGCCGGCTGCGGCAAGCTGCTCGCCGAACTGCTCGGCCGACAGGCGCGCGGCCTGCTCCTTCAGTTGCAGCTCGGTGATGCGGTCGCGCAGCGGCTGCAGCGAGCGCTCGGCCACGAGGCGCTGCTCGTCGGCCGCGCGCAGCTTCGCGGTCAGGTCGTCGAGCTCGAGGCGCGCGGCACCCAGCGCCGCCTCCTTCGCCGCGCGGATTTCCAGTGCGTCCTGCAGGCCGGTGTGCGCGGTCTGCTCGTTGATGGTTTCGAGCTCGGCGCGCGCGTCCTCGAGCGAGGCGGCGACGCGCTCGATCTGATCGTGCGCGATCTGGATCGTGCGCTTCAATTCGTCGATGCGGGTCGCCGAGTTGCGGGCCGCGAACCGCGCGTCGTTGGCGGCGCGCTCGAGATCGCGCGCGTGCTGGCGCGCGGTGCTCAGCTGCTCGTCGAGTGCCTCGAACGCGAGCTGGTTGTCCTCGAACTTCGCCTGCAGCTCGGCGAGCTCGCCGTCGTGCCGCTCGAAGTTCGCCTCGGACTCGGCGCGCAGCGCGCGCTGCTCGTCGATCTGCGCGCCGATCTCCTCGAGTTCCTCGCGGATCTGCGTGCTGCGCTGCGTGTAGCGCTCATGGGCCTGGGCCAGCTTCAGCACGTCCATCTGCAGCGCGTGGACGCGCTGCGTCGCGCGATCGGCCGCGCCGCGCAGCTCGCCGAGCGCGGTGGCCGCCTGCGTGTGGGCCGCCTCGGCACGCACCGCGGCCGTCTTCGCCTCGTCGGCCAGCAGCGCCTGCGCGCGCACCTGGCGGCCGAGGTTCTCGATTTCCTGCTGGCGCGCGAGCATGCCGGCCTGCTCGGAATCGGCCGCGTAGAGCTGCACGCCCGAGCGCGTGACCACGTGGCCGGCCTTCACCACGTAGGCGCCCCCGGCCGGCAGCTGCGCGCGCGCGGCCAGCGCCTGGCCGAGATCGTCGGCGATGAACACCGAGCCGAGCCAGTCGTTGAGCACGGCGCGCAGGCCGGCGTCGTCGATCCGCACCAGCGACAGCAGCGGCCGCAGGCCGGCCGGCGCCGCGAGCGGCTCGCCCGCCGGCGGCGGCGAGAAGAACGCGAGCTTGGCGGGCGGCGCGTCGGTGGCGAACGCCTTGACCCAGTCCAGGTTCGAGACTTCGAGCGCGGCGAGCCGCTCGCGCAGCACCGCCTCGAGCGCGGTTTCCCAGCCGGCCTCGACATGCAGCTTCTTCCAGAGCCGCGGCAGCGCGCCGAGCTCGTGCCTGTCGAGCCAGGGCTGGACCTTGCCTTCGGTCTGGACGTTGTCCTGCAGCTGCCGCAGCGCGGCGAGGCGCGCTTCCAACTGATGGATCTGCGCGCTTTCGGCCTGCACGCGCTCCTGCGCGGCACGGCGCTCGGCGTCGAGGCGCGGCAGCGCTTCCTGCGCGTCGGCGAGGCGCGCCTGCGCGTCGTGCAGGACTTCCTCCTGCTCGGCGAGCTGCATGCGCAGTTCCTCGAGCTGCGCCTCGTCGGGCGCGTCGAGCCCGCCCGCCTCCGACTTCAGCCGCTCGTGGCGCTGCTGCAGTTGCATCAATTGCTGGTCGGCGTTGCGCTGGTGCGCGGCTTCGAGCTTCAGCGCCTGTTCGGTCTGCGAGATCCGCCCGCGCTCGTCGTTGAGCTGCGCCTGCGCATCGCGCCAGCGCGCTTCGAGCGCCGGCAGCGCGTCATGCTTGGCAGCCGCGTCGTCCTCGGCCATCGCGGCCTTCTCGTCGGCGATCGCGCGCGCTTCCTCGGCCTCTTCCAGATCGTCCTGCGCCTTCTGCGTCTGCGCCTGCCACTGCTCGCGCTGCGCCGTGAGCGCGGCGATCTGTGCCTGCACGCGGTTGCGCGACTCGACGATGAACCTGATCTCGGCCTCGAGCCGGCTGACCTCGGCGTTGGCCTCGTAGAGCGAGCCCTGCGCGCCCTGCATCGCGTCGCTGGCGGCATAGTTCGCCACCCGCAGCGTTTCGAGCTGGGCCTCGACCTCGCGCAGCTTCGCGGTCTGCGCCTCCAGGTCGATCTGGGCCTGTTCGATGGCGCGCTGCTGCTTCTGCTGCTCGCCCTGCGCCTCGTTCTTGCGCAGCAGCCACAGCAGGCGCTGCTTCTCCTCGCCGTCGGCGAGCAGTTCCTTGTACCTGGTGGCCACCACGGCCTGCGCTTCCAGTTTTTCGAGGTTCGCGCCGAGTTCGCGCACGATGTCCTCCACGCGCGTCAGGTTCTCGCGCGTGTCGTGCAGGCGGTTCTCGGTCTCGCGGCGGCGCTCCTTGTACTTCGACACGCCCGCGGCTTCCTCCAGGAACACGCGCAGCTCCTCGGGCTTGGCCTCGATGATGCGCGCGATCATGCCTTGCCCGATGATCGCGTAGGCGCGCGGCCCGAGGCCCGTGCCGAGGAAGATGTCCTGGATGTCGCGGCGCCGCGCCGGCAGGTTGTTGATGTAGTAGCTGGAGGTGCCGTCGCGCGTCAGCACGCGCTTGACGGCGATCTCGCCGTACTGGCCCCACTGGCCGGCCGCGCGGCCGTCGGAGTTGTCGAAGATCAGCTCGACGCTGGCGCGGCTGCCGGGCTTGCGCGCCGTCGAGCCGTTGAAGATGACGTCTTGCATCGACTCGCCGCGCAGTTCCGAGGCGCGCGATTCGCCGAGCACCCAGCGCACGGCGTCGATGATGTTGGACTTGCCGCAGCCGTTCGGGCCGACCACGCCGACGAGCTGGCCCGGAACCTGAAAATGCGTGGGATCGACAAAGGATTTGAAGCCTGCGAGTTTGATCGAGCTCAGTCGCACGTCGGTATCGGTATTGAGTGTTGATTGAAACGGACGGCAACCGGCGGCACATCGCGCGCGCCGCCCGTTCCGAAGAAAATCGGACCACCAGGCCGCGCCGCGGTGCCGCGGGCCTCGTGAAGCGGGTCAATCATACCATCGCGCGCGCGCCGTCCCGGCCGTCCGCGTCACGGGCCGGGGCCTTGTGGACACGGCTCGACAGCAGGGTGGCGACCACGATGCAGGCGCCGCCCGCCCACTCGCGCGC